>JAJDVH010000140.1 GCA_022826185.1 Alphaproteobacteria bacterium | reverse complement strand
CGGGGCCATCGCGGCGGCGGAAGTGGATGCCCGGAACAAGTCCGGGCATGACGGAAGAGCCTGTCCTGAAGCCTGTCGAATACACCTGCAAGGTGACGGGCGTCGAAGCCGTCATGGGTTCCTGTCAACGACCGCTGGTATGAGAGCCAATTTCCGTAGAGATATTTCGCTCTTCATAAGCTTCCACATATGCGCGAAACCCTTCTTCGGCGTTGTTCATAAGTTCAAGATATCTACTACGCTCCTTTTCAGGAAAATTTTTCTTGAGATTGTGAAGTCGAATCAAGGCATCGACAAACAAGTGTGTTACAGCTTCTCGACGACTTCTTCGACGAGTCAATCGATTTTCTACACCGACCCATACCTTCGACAACACCCATCCAGTCAGCGCGATTGCAGCGCTTACGAGAGCGATTGTAATTGCTCCAGATGTCGACTCCGATGATCCGATATCTTTCAGTATTTCGACAATCGCGGTCACAGACGGTTATCCCATTGGCATTTGTAAACCTGCCGGATCCGGTATTTTGCAAGACGTTGAGACAAGCGTCGAGAAGCTTCGGTACGGTGCAGAATATTCCGGCGTCAGGTCCCTCGATTACAAAAGGAGGGAGCCGCTGGCAAGCCGGAGCCTTTTACCCCCACACGGGTAATGACCGACGAAGACCGCTTGGCGGCATCCGCCTATCCCTCCGGCGCTTTTTCCTGCGCCGTCGCGTCCCATTCGAATTTCGACGCCCGGGCGAGCCGCTCGGTGTCCACCACGCCGGTAAGGCGGCGGCCCTCGACGACCCATGTCGGATAGCGCCGGATGTCCTGGACCGTGCAGACGGCCGTGAGGGGGCCGTTCGGGCCCGAAGGCGCGCATTCGGTATAGGGCAGCCGCTTGGCGGAGGCGGCGAACAGCGCCTTCTGCTCCTGGCAGGCCCGGCACCAGTAGGCGCCGTAGAAGCGCGCGCCGCTGTCCTGCAGGTGGGTCGCGAGCGCCTTGAGGTAGGGGTCCTCCGGGCCGGCGGCGGGGTCGAAGAGGCCGCTGAAATGCAGGTGGAGGCCGAGCGCCACGACGATGGCGGCTCCGACGGGGAATTGCAGGGCCTTGCGCCACCCCTGCTCGCGCGCCTGTAGCGGGCGGCGGAGAAGCGTGAGCACCAGCAGCAGGTTCATCAGCACGAAGGATGCAAGGCAGTATTCGCAGACCGCTTCGATTTCGAAGACCGACACCAGGGTCAGGAACCAGCTCACGCCCGCGCCGATGCAGGCGAAGAGCAGCATGGCGCCCCATGCCGGCGGACGGGAGCGCAGGCGCCACGCCAGGCCGGCAAGGATTGCGTAGGTGAGCAGCCCCCACAGCGCCATCGGCAGGCCGAGCAGGGTGGACCACCGGCTCGACTGCACGATGTCGCACCCGGAATCCACGCCGCAATAAGCCGGATGCTCGCCGAACCAGGCGGTCAGGGTCAGATAGCCGGTGAGCAGGACGCCGGCTGCCGCCAGGCCGAGAATCCAGTTGTCGAGCGGATGCTTCCCGCGCTCCGGCGCACCGGATGCGCCCGCGGCCTGCTGCCGGGCAGGCGCGCCCGCATTGCGCGCATGGCGGGCGCCGGACCTCGATCGTTTACGCTTCCTGGGCATTGTCGGGCTTCCCGGCTGTCGGCTCGTCCCGCCCCTCGGGAGGACGGTTTGTCCCGGTAGTGGTAGGCGTTTGCTCGACAACCTTCAATTGCCCGCATTACCGGTTTGCAAGACAGCGCCGCCGGCCGGAGCGGAATCCATCCCGATGTCACCGAACAGGAAAAAATCTTATACTTTTACTTTTTGTTCACGATTTGGGTTTGACATTTGGTGAAGTGTGCTAGAATACATTTAAGGGAAGAGGCATCCGGAGCCGCTTCCCCGGTGCTGCGCAGCGCCAGTTTCTGAAAACCCGCGAGAAGCCGACGGGAGGGGTGCGCCCTCTGCCTCGCGCGCGCAATCAGGCGCGCGAACCGCGCCGGCGCCGACACCCGCCCGCACCCGCGCGCGATACGCGCGAAACAGGGACCCGCTCCCGGTCGGAGCAAGGAGGAACGATGACCGCAACCGACCCCCGCCGCCGCGCCGAATGCGGCGAACGACACGAAAGGCGGCGACGCCGATCGAAAGGCCCGCTCCCGCCGCCGCGCCCCTCGCCGCGGCCTGTGCGGAAGACATGAGCGCAGCGCCGCCACCGGAGGACGACCGCGCCGGACGCGCCGCGCTTCGTTCCCCTTTCGTCGCCCCGGTTCGGGGTCCGGGGCAGGCTGTCGGCGCGCCGGCCAGGGCGACGGACAAGGGCCATGCGTCTGCGCCAGCCCGACGGCGGAAGGGAAGAGTCACGAATGGATCGTTATGCCCGGACAGGTTGCAGGGCATGTCCCCTGCGCATGCAGATCATGACATTTCATGACACATCGGAACATATCGCGGGGAAGGCGCAGGGCGCCTCATGACGAAACATGACACTCCATGACATCCGGAAGGGCGCCGGGCGGGCAAAGGAACGGGGCTCAGCCCGTCCCCGGCGCCGAAGGGGCGTCCGGCCGGCCGGGGGCGGCCGCCGGCCGCCGTCGGCCGCCCTGCGCCAGCTGCTTTTCGCGCCAGTAGACATAGATGCCGGAGCCGGCGATCAGCGTGCAGCCGATCACGACCCAGTGGTCGGGCAGATGGTCGAACACGAGCCAGCCAAGGAAGATGGCCGAGGGGAGCGCGACATATTCGAAGGGCGCCAGCGTCGCCGCGTCGGCCAGCCTGTAGGCCTGGGTCAGGGAATAGGCGATGAAGCCGGAGAGGCCGCCCAGCAGCACGAACAGCAGCCAGTGCTCCCATGTCGGCCAGACCCAGGCGCGAAACAGGAACAGCCATGTCCTGTTCTCCACGCCCTCGGCGAAGCGCCCGTCGCCGGCGACGGCGAAAAAGCCTAGGCTGACGGTAATGAACATGACCTGGATATAGGCCGCCATGGCCGAGGCCGGCGCGCTCGCCCGGAGCTTGCGCGTCAGGATCTGCATGGTGGCGTAGGCGAGCGCCGCCGCCATGGGCAGCAGCAGCGTCCACCGGTCCGGGGCGTGTTCCAGTTCGCCGGTTCCGGGCCGGAGCATGACCAGCACGCCGAGGAACCCGACCAGCACGGCGGAGAACCGCCTGATGCCGACCTTCTCGCCGAGAAAGGGGATGGACAGCAGCGTGATGAGCAGCGGGGCGACGAAGAAGAGCGCCGTCACGTCGGCCAGCGGCGCCGACGCCAGCGCGCCGAAGAAGGCGAGGTTCGCCAGGACCATGCAGAGGCCGCGCGCGAGATGGGCCGCGGGCCGTCCGGTGCGGAGCGCCCTCAGGCCGCCCTCGAAGCGCAGCACGGCGAGGCTGAACAGGAGCGCCACGATCGCGCGCACGAACACGATCTCGTGCAGCGGGTAGCGGTCCGAGAGCGCCTTGACGATGGAGTCGTTGACGGTGATGACCACCATGCCGAGGCAGATCATGGCGATGCCCAGGCGGGGGTCGTTCGCCGGTCGAAACGTTCTGCCAGCCATCGGCGGGGAACCCTCGAATCCCGGACGGAACGCCGCCGCCCGGTCGCGGGAATCATAGGGATATTCGCCGGCCCGCGACAGCGGGGAAATAGGGGCGTATCGCGGCGGCGCGGCGCGCCGGAACCGGACCTACGGCACGACCACGATCTTGCCGAAGACCTCGCGGTCTTCCAGCATCCGCACGCCCTCGGCGGCGTCCTCCAGCGGCAATTCCACGTCGATGGGGGGATCGAGCCGTCCGGCCGCGATATCCGCCATCATCTCCTTCAGGCCGTCCACGGTCCAGCTGTTGGAGCCGAGGATCTGCAGCTCGAAGGTCCAGATGTAGCGGATGTCGGTCTGCGGGTCGAAGCCCGCCGTCGCCCCGCAGGTGAGCATCCGGCCGCCGCGCTTCAGCGCCTTCATCGAAGGCACCCAGGTGTCGCCGCCGGTGAAATTGACCACGACATCCACGCCGCCCTCATAGGAGCGCCGGAAGGGCTTGCCGTAGCGCTTCCAGATCTCGCGCTCGAACCGGGTCTCGATATAGTTCAGCCCCTCGTCGGCGCCGAGCGCCAGCAGGCGGTCGATCTTCTCCTGGCTGCTGGCCGCGGCGATCACATGGGCGCCCACCGCCTTGGCGAGCAGCACGCAGGCATTGCCGACGCCGCCCGAGGCGCCGAGGATCAGCACCGTTTCGCCGGCCTTCACATGGCCGTTCTCGAACATCATGCGGTGCGCGGTGCCGTAGGCGACCGGCAGCGATGCCGCCTGCGCGAAGCTCACCCCTTCCGGCATCGCGATGAGCTGCCCGGCCGAGCACAGCGTCCTTTCCGCGAGCCCGCCGTCGAGCATCTCGCCCATCAGGCCCCGCTCCGGCCAGATCGGGTCAACGAGCACCCGGTCGCCGACGGACCAGCCCTCGACGCCCTCGCCGAGCGCCTCGACCTCGCCGGCGATGTCGAGGCCGGGCACGACCGGAATCGGGACCTTGATGCCCGGCATGCCGCGCCGGGTGAAGACGTCGTGGTAGTTGAGCGAGCAGGCCCCGACCCGGATGACGGCCTCGCCGGGCCCCGGCTCCGGCTCCGGCCAGTCGCTGCGGAAGGACAGCTTGTCCTGGCCGCCATGGCCTTCGAGAACGAGTGCGCGCATGGGCCGGGCCTCCTATTCCGCGGCGGCGGCTTCCTTGGCCGCCATCTTCGCCTTCAGCTGCTCGGGCGTAAGGCGCACGATGTCCTCGTTCTGGTGCGCATAGCGCCGGGCGCCCTCGACGGAGAGCTCCTCCAGCCCGATCTCGCCGGCGAGCACGCCCGCCTTCCACGCGGCATGGCCCTCTTCCATCGCATGGAACTCCGGCATCACCTCACGGGCGAACAGCTCCAGCGAGGCGCAGATGTCCTCATGCGTGTTCTGGCCGGCCTGGTTCAGCAGGATCACCTGGTCCACATTGGCGGCGGCGAAGGCGCGCAGCTTGCGGCGGATGGTGTCCGGCGAGCCGATCAGCCCGGCGGTCAGCGCCTGCTGCGCCTTCTCCGTGTGGCGCCAGTCCTGGTAGAGCTTCCAGAGGTCGGTCTCGCCGGGAGCCGAGATGCCGTGGCGGCCGTAATGGCTGAGGCAGAAGATGAAGAAGGTCCACCCGGCCGCCTTTTCGACGGCTTCCTCGTCGGTCTCGCAGCACATGAAGCCCGAGACCATGGCGATGTTCGGGTTGACCGGGTAGTCGCAGATCCTGTCGAGATTGCGGGTGAGGTTCATGTAGTAGCGGTTGACCCAGGCCTTCGCCGCCTCCGGCGAGACGAACTGGAAGCCGAGCGCCCCCATGCCCCAGCGGCCGGCGTCCTCGATGGTCTCGATATTGGAGCAGGCGACCCAGAGCGGCGGGTGCGGCTTCTGCAGCGGCTTCGGCACGACATTGCGCTTCGGGTAGCTGTAGAACTCGCCGCTGAACTCGAAGGCGGTCTCGGTGAA
>JAJDVH010000260.1 GCA_022826185.1 Alphaproteobacteria bacterium | reverse complement strand
AACCGCGTCTTCCAGAGCTACGACGACATCCTCGATCACTGCTGCAATGCCTGGAACAATCTCGCCTCACAACCGGCGCGAATCGCCTCTATCGGTACACGAAAATGGGCCAATGGGTTCTAAACCATGCCCGATGGTATTATGCGAATGGAGTACTGCCCGGCCCTGTCGCCCCTCAGGGCCTCGAGGCGGTTGCCCCGCAGAGCCCGCAGGGTTTCGAGGGACGGAGCCGCGTTCAGGATCGACAGCCGCCGCGCAGCCTGCCTTTCGAAGCCTTCATAGGCCCTGATGCGGCGGCCTTCGGCAAACGCCCGCGTATTCCGGTCTCGATAGCCGAGGATCATCCCGCGCAAGTATGGTTCGCCAGACGATTGACGTAAAGCATACATGGCGGCGAGCGGCAGGGAAGACGGTGACAGGACAGCGGATTGTGGCTTAACCTTCCGGTTGCGGCGCACGCCGGTGCCCGTGGGCCGGGGAAACCCTCATGAAGTTGACGGACAGGCAGATCGCGCAGTTCCGGGACGACGGGTTCCTCATCCTGCCGTCGCTGTTTTCGCCCGACGAGGTCGGGGTGCTGAAGGCGGAGTTGCCGCGGCTGTTCGCCGAGCGCCGGCCGGAGAACTTCCGGGAGAAGCGCAGCGATGCCGTGCGCACGGCCATGGCCCTGCACCGGCGCAGCGACGTCTATGCCCGTCTCGTCCGCCATCCGCGACTCGTGGAACCCGCCCGGCAGATCCTCGGCGGTGACCTCTACATCCAGCAGGTCAAGGTGAATGCCAAGGCGGCATTCTCGGGCGACGTCTGGCAGTGGCACTACGATTTCGCCACCCATCACGGCGAGGACGGCGTGCCGGAGCCCCTGGCGCTCAACCTCCACGTGCTGCTCGACGAGGCGACAGAGTTCAACGGACCGATCGTCTTCATCCGCGGCTCGCACAAGCGCGGCGCCGCGCCGGCGGTGCTGGATACCGAGACGACGAGCTATCCGCTCTGGGTGGTCGACAACGAGACCGTGGCCGGCCTGGCGGCCGAAGGCGGTCTGGTCGCCGCCAAGGGGCCGCCCGGCACGGTGCTGATCTTCGGCGACACGCTGGTGCACGGCTCGTCCATCAACATGACGCCCTGGCCGCGCACGATCTTCTCACTGATCCTCAACCCGGTCTCCAACGCGCTGACCCGCCGCAATCGGCCGGAGCATCAGCATCACCGGGATCTGAGCCCGGTCGTGCCGCTCGCCGACGACTGCCTTCTCGCGGACGCAGACGCAGCCGGGTGAGCAAAGCCGGGCCGGAGCGTTGCCGTTTATGGTGGCAACGCTCCGGATGACGCGGGACCGGTCAGGCAGGCGCGGGTTCCGCCTTGCCCTCGGCCGGTACGGCCGAACTGTCCTCCGACAGCGACTTGATGAGGCCGTAGGTCATGAACAGCATGATGACCGAGATCGGCAGCGCCGCGGCGATGGAAGCCGTCTGCAGCGCCTTGAGGCCGCCGGCCAGCAGCAGCACGCCCGCGACGAAGCCCTCGCCCAGGCCCCAGACGATGCGGAAGCGCTGCGGCGGGTTGTCGTCGCCCATGGAGAGCATGGTGGTGATGACGAGCGTGCCCGAGTCTGACGAGGTAATGAACCAGGTCGCCAGCAGCAGGGTCGCCAGAGCCGCCATGATCCACTGCAGGAAGGCGAGCTCGGTCAGCCGGTCGATGGTGCCGTAGAGCGCTGACGGCAGGTTCCATGCGCGCACCATCTCGGCGATGCCGGCCGTCCCCACGCCGCCCTCGGCCATGAGCTCAAGGTACATGGCGTTGCCGCCGAACATGCACAGCCAGAAGAAGGCAATGGTGGTCGGCACGAACAGCACGCCCACCATGAACTGGCGGATCGTGCGGCCGCGGCTGATGCGGGCGATGAACATGCCCACGAACGGCGCCCAGGAAATCCACCAGCCCCAGTAGAAGATGGTCCAACCGCCCTGCCACTTGATCTCCTGCTCGGTCCCGGCGGTCCAGAACCCCATCGGGATCACGTTCCAGAGATAGTCGCCGATGGACGTCACGAAGAACCCCATCAGCCATTTGAACGGCCCGAAGAACAGGAAGAAGGCCAGCAGCACCACCGAAAGCCAGATGTTCCACTCGGAAA
The DNA here is from genome assembly GCA_022826185.1 of Alphaproteobacteria bacterium. Lineage (GTDB taxonomy): Bacteria > Pseudomonadota > Alphaproteobacteria > Bin95 > Bin95 > Bin95. Next base: position 17,189 of record JAJDVH010000260.1, on the reverse strand, counting down.
TGATGCGGATGCCGTTGCCGACGCCCGAGACAGCGGAGAGGGTCGCGATGATCGAGATCACGACGATCAGGACGATCTGCGTCGCGATACCGGGATCGAGCCCGAACAGCACATTCATGCCGGTCGCCATCTGGGTCACGCCGAGGCCGAGCGAGGTGGCGACGCCGAACACCGTCCCGAACACCGCGAGCAGGTCCACGCCATGCCCGATGGGCCCGTAGATGCGCTCGCCGATGATCGGGTAGAGCGCCGAGCGCAGGGTAAGCGGCAGCTTCTTGCGAAAGCCGAAATAGGCGAGGCAAAGCCCGATGATCACGTAGATCGCCCAGCCGTGGAATCCCCAGTGGAAATAGGTCACGCGCATCGCGTGCACGGCGCGGTTCATGTCCATGTCGGTCACGCCGACAACGTCCGCATGGGGATTGTTCGGATAGCCCCATGGCTGGGTGTTGTCGAAATAGAACATCGGCTCGGCGACCCCGAAGAACAGGATGCCGATGCCGACACCGGCGGAGAACAGCATCGCGAACCAGGAGAAGTTGCTGAACTCCGGCCGCGAGTCGTCGTCTCCGAGGCGGACCGACCCGTGCCGCGAGCACATCAGGTAGAGGCAGACGAACACCAGGAAGACGACGATCAGGATGTAGTACCAGGCCAACGACGCCTCGACCCAGCCGCGGATCGCCGCGTAGATGCTGCTGGCGAACTCGACATTCAGGATCGTGAACACAACGAAGGCGATGACCATGCCTTTCGCCGCGAATCCCATGCCGCTGTGCAGGCCCTTCATCAGCCCTGCATCGGCCACAAGCCCTTCCCGCCTGTTTTCCGCCATGACGCCGTCTCCTTTCCGCCTTCGCGAGGGGTCCTCCCTGAAATCCTGCCCGTTCGCCGGCAGGCATAATAAATGCGCTCCGTCCCATGCTTCAGGAGCGCGGCGACGCCGGTAAATCGACGACTCGAATGCAAGCCTGCACTGGATAGCGGCCGGGCCGCAAGCAAAAATGTCGCACCTGAAGGCACCGCGGGGAATGCCCGGGGCCCCGCGCGACCTTATTCCAGCCCCGCCGCCTCCAGGGCCGCGGACTGGCGGGCCTCCAGGGCGTCCACATCGAAGCCGTCGATGAGGCCGTGGAAGAGGCGGTGCCAGTTCACTTCCGCGCGAAGGCGCATGAAGACGGAGCCCAGGCCGATGGCGGCGCGGTCCATGAGCACGAATTCGCGCGGCGGTCGTACCCCGCCGACGCGCCTGAGCTCCCGGTGGACCCTGGCGGCGACGGTTGCGCCGTAAAGGCCGCTTTCACTCTCCTGTATGCGCTGGACCCGGTCCTGGAGCAGCGGGGCGTAGAGAAACTCCGCCCAGATGTTCAGCACCTCGATCAGCTCGCGCGAGGGGTTCTCGAAGCCCCAGGTCTCGTAGGCGGAGACCGCCAGGGCCTCGTCGCCGTCCCGGAGCGCCCGGTAGAGGTCGATCACCCCCTTGACGAAGGACGGCGGGAAGACCCGGATGCAGCCGAAGTCCAGCAGGTTGATGCTGCGGTCTTCCCGCATCGAATAGTTGCCGAGATGCGGGTCGCCGTGGATGATCCCGCAATCGTAGAAGGGCACATACCAGGCGCGGAACATGTTCTCCGCCAGCCGGTTGCGCGCTTCCACCGGCAAGTCCACCGCCTCCAGCAGCGGGCGTCCGTCCACCCAGGTCATGGTGAGCAGGCGGCCGGTCGAAAGGTCCTCGACGGGCTCCGGCACCGTCACGCCCGGTTCGCCGGCCAGCATGGCCCCGTAGAGGCGCATGTGCTTCGCCTCGCGGTGGTAGTCGAGCTCCTCCCGCAGCCTTTCGGACAACTCCTGGAAGATGCTCTCGGTGCGCACCGCCCGGTCGCGGCGCTCATAGATGGAAAGCACCAGACGCAACTGCCTGAGGTCGGCCTCGACGGCCGAGGCCATATCCGGATATTGCAGCTTGCAGGCCAGGCGCGCGCCGTCCGGGCCGGTCGCGCGATGGACCTGCCCGAGCGAGGCGGCATGGGCGGCGGCGCGCTCGAAATCCCGGAAGCGCGCCTGCCATCCCTGCCCCAGCTCGCCCGCCATGCGCCGGCGCACGAACGGCCAGCCCATGGAGGGCGCATCGGCCTGCAACTGCCGCAATTCCTCGGCATAGGCCGACGGCAGCGCGTCCGGAATGGTGGCGAGGATCTGCGCGACCTTCATCAGCGGCCCCTTGAGGCCGCCGACCGCAGCCGCCAGTTCGCGCGCATGGGCGTCATGCTCGATCTTGCGCCCTAGAAGCCGCCGGCCGGCATAATTCGCCGCGAGGCCGCCGACGGCGCCGCCGACCCTTGCATAGCGGCGCAACTGGCCGCCGAGGCCGGCCGTCTCGTCGCTCATGCTGCTTCCAGCTCGTCCACGAAGCCGGCTATGCGCGCGAGGCCCCGATCCCAGAAGGCCGGGTCGCGGGCGTCGAGGCCGAAGGGGGCCAGCAGCTCGCCATGGTGCCTCGAGCCGCCGGCGGCGAGCATGTCCAGATATTTTGCCTCGAACCCCTCGCTCCCGTCCTCATAGGCCGCGTAGAGCGCGTTCACCAGGCAGTCGCCGAAGGCATAGGCATAGACATAGAAGGGCGCGTGGATGAAGTGGCCGACATAGGTCCACAAGGCCCGGTAGGACTCGTCGTATTCGAAGGCGTCGCCCAGGCTTTCGCGCTGGGTCTCCATCCAGATGTCGCCGATGTCGTCCACCGCAAGCTCGGCGCCGGCGCGCGCTTCATGGAGCCTGCGCTCGAACTCGTAGAAGGCGATCTGGCGCACGACGGTGTTCAGCATGTCCTCGACCTTGCCGGCGAGAAGCGCGCGCCGGGCTTCCGGCGGGGCCGTCTTCAGCATCGCCTGGAAGGTCAGCATCTCGCCGAAGACGGACGCCGTCTCGGCCAGCGTGAGCGGCGTGGAGGCGAGGAAATAGCCCTGCCCGGCAGCCAGCGACTGGTGCACCCCGTGGCCGAGCTCGTGCGCCAGCGTCGCCACATCCCGCGCCCGGCCCTGGTAGTTGAGCAGCACATAGGGATGCGCCCCCGGCACGGTCGAATGGGAGAACGCCCCCGGCGCCTTGCCGGGTCTCGGCGGGGCGTCGATCCAGTCATTGTCGAAGAAGCGCCGCGCCAGATCCGCCATCTGCGGCGAGAACCCGCCATAGGCCTCCAGCACGAGGCGCTTCGCGTCGGCCCAGGAGAACTCCCGCATGTCGGCCTCGGGCAGCGGCGCGTTCCGGTCCCACCAGGCGAGCTTTCCGCCGCCCAGCCATTCGGCCTTCAGCTTGTAGTAGCGGTGGGAGAGGCTTGGATAGGCGCGCTTGACCGAATCGACCAGCGCGTCGACCACCTCGTCCTCCACCCGGTTCTGCAGGTTGCGCGCGGAGACGGAGCGCCCGAAGCCGCGCCAGCGGTCGTCGATCTCCTTGTCCTTCAGCAGCGTGTTGAAGATATGCGCGAAGAGCCGGGCGTTGTCCCCCAGCACGGTGGAGAGCGATCCGGCCGCCGCCCTGCGCACGCCGGAATCCGGATCCGAGAGCCGGTCGAGCGCCTCCGCCAGCGTGAGCCGCCGGTCCCGGAACGGGAAACGCAGCGCGGCCAGCGTCTCGTCGAAGAGCCGCGTCCAGGCGGAGGAGCCCGCCACATCGCGGTCCAGCAGCAGGCGCTCCATGTCCTCGGCAAGCTGGTGCGGGCGGAAGGACCGGCTCTGCTCCAGCCAGGGGCGGTAGCGGCTGAGGCGCCCGCTCTCCTCCAGCAGGCGTTCGAGAACGGCGTCCTCGACAGCGTTGAGCTCAAGCTGGAAGAAGACCGTATGCGCCGCAATTTCGGCGTAGCGCTCCTGGACCGACTGGTGGAAGCGCCCGGCCTCCTCCGACGCCATGTCGCCCGCGCGCAGCAGGCCCGCATAGCTGAGCAGCCTGCCGAGGCGCTCGTGCAGGCGTTCATACGCCTCCACCGCCTCCGCCAGCCCGTCGCCGTCGAGCCCGGCGAGCCTGCCCTTCCAGCGCTCCGCGATGGCGCGGGCTTCGGCGTCGGCGGTCTCCAGGTCGCGGGCGACATCGGGGCCGTCCGGCGCGCTGTAGAGGTCGGTCAGGTCCCAGACCGGCAGGACGCCGCTCTCGCGCTCGGTATCGGGCATTGCTAAACCTTCTCGGCGGGCGACTCATCATATAGGGGCAAGCGTTGAATCTTGACAGCTATCGCGCGCGCCCGTTCCACCGGGCGAAGACGGGCGGGTGACGTCTCTCCAGCGGGGATATCTGTGCGCGGTTGCGTCGTCGCTCGGGCTCGGGCTTGCAATCGCGGCGTCGCGCGGCGCCTATGAGGGGGGCGCCACGCCGCTTGCGATCTCCCCCGTCCGCGCCACCCTGCTGGCGCTGTTGCTGTGGCTGCTCTGCGTCGCAGGCCGGCGCCGGCTGATCCTGCCCAAGCGCGACATGCTCTCCTGCCTCGGGCTCGGCGTGCTGGCGGCGCATATGTTCTACGGCAATATCGCGGCGGTGGAGACGATCCCGGTCGGGCTCGCCGCGCTCTGCTTCTTCGTCTATCCGCCGCTGGTGGGCGCGCTCTCCGCCGCGCTCGACCGCCGGTGGCCCAGCGCCGCGATCATGGGCGCGCTGGCGCTGGCCTTCGCCGGCGTCGGCCTGGCGCTCGGCGTCGGCCTCGACAGCCTCGATCCGTTCGGCGTCTTCCTCGGCGTCTCGGCCGGCATCGCCTGCGCGGTCAGCGTGCTCTGGCTCGCGCGCGGCATGGCGCATGCGGACCCGCTGCCGGTGATGTTCTGGTTCTCCGCGGTGGCGGCGGCCATCCTCGTCCCGACCGCCCTTTTTTCCGGCGAGGCGAAGCTGCCGGTGACCGCGGCGGGCTGGGCCGCCTGCCTCGCCGTGATCGCCTGCCAGGTCTCGTCGATCCCGCTCTACTACGCCGCCGTGCGCCTGGTCGGGGCCGAGAACACCTCGATGCTGAACAATCTCCAGCCGCTGACGAGCATCTTCGCCGCCTGGGCGCTCTACGACGAACGGCTCGGCCTCTGGCAATGGTGCGGCGCCCTCATGGTGCTGGGCGGCATCGTGTGGATGCAGACGGTCCTCAGGCTCCGGTCTCCGCGCCCGCAACGCGCGGCCCGACCGCCTTCCACCCGATAGCAAGTGTCCGCCCGCCAACATCCGAAGAAGCTGGCGCGCCCTGGAGGACTCGAACCTCCGACCTGCGGATTAGAAGTCCGCTGCTCTATCCAGCTGAGCTAAGGGCGCGCATGGCCGCTTATCCGACGACCCGGTTCCAGCGGAAATTGTCCGCATAGGCCTTCGGTCTCACCCGGCGCTGCTGCGGGGCGCGCACGCTGTATTCGAGGCCGTGCTTCTCGCAATAGGCCACCGCCGCCTCCTGCGTCGCGAATTCGAGCCGGACCTGCTGGCGGGTGTCGCGGGAACTGGTCCAGCCCATCAGCGGATCGGGCCGGCGGGCCGAGACCTGCTCGAACTCGACCACCCACTTGCCTGTGCGCGCCCGTCCCTGCTGCATGGCCGTGCGGGCCGGGCTGAAGATGCATGCCTGCATGGGCTCGCTACCGCTCCATCGCCTTGCTGCAACGCATTGGTTATCGGTCCGCAGCGCCCGCGGGTCAAGCCGTTCCCGCGCCCCGCGCCAGCGCCGCCCTGCCCGGCCACGCCGCCATGTCGTCCAGCTCCTCGTCGATGCGCAGCAGCCGGTTGTATTTCGCCAGCCGGTCGGAGCGGGCGAGCGAGCCGGTCTTGATCTGCCCGCAGCCGGTCGCGACGGCGAGGTCTGCGATGGTCGCATCCTCGGTCTCGCCCGAGCGGTGGGACACCACCGCCCGCCAGCCCGCGTTCATCGCCAGCGCCGCCACGTCGAGCGCCTCGGTGAGCGTGCCGATCTGGTTGACCTTGACCAGCACCGCATTGCCCGCGCCTTCGTCGAGGCCCCGCGCCAGCCGTTCGGGGTTGGTCGCGAACAAATCATCGCCGACGAGCTGCACCCGGCTTCCGAGCCGTTCCGTCAGCGCCTTCCAGCCCTCCCAGTCGTCCTCGGCCATGCCGTCCTCGACCGACACGATGGGGAAGCGCGCGCAAAGCTCTTCCAGATAGCCGGCCATGCCGTCCGCATCGAGCGTCCTGCCCTCGCCCTCCAGCCGGTAGCTTCCGTCCGCCCAGAACTCGGTGGCGGCCGCGTCGAGCGCCAGCGCCACATCCTCGCCCGGCCGGTAGCCGGCCTTCTCGATGGCGCGCATGACGAAGCCGAGCGCCTCGTCCGCCCCGGAGAGCGCGGGCGCGAAGCCGCCCTCGTCCCCGGTATTGACGCTCTGGCCCGCCTCCAGCAGCAGCGCCCGGAGCGCGTGGAACACTTCCGCCCCGGCGCGCACCGCCTCGGCGAAGCTCTCCGCGCCGGCGGGCACGATCATGAACTCCTGGATGTCGATGGGATTGTCGGCATGCGCGCCGCCGTTCAGCACATTCATCATCGGCACGGGCAGCACATGCGCGCCGACGCCGCCGACATAGCGGTAGAGCGGCTGGCCGGCCGCCTCTGCCGCCGCCTTCGCGCAGGCGAGGCTGACGCCCAGAATGGCGTTGGCGCCGAGCCGGCTCTTATTCGCCGTGCCGTCGAGCCCGATCAGCGTGCGGTCGAGCCGGCGCTGCTCCTCCGCCTCCATGCCGCCGAGCGCGTCGAAAATCTCGCCATCCACCGCGTCGCAGGCGTCCAGCACGCCCTTGCCGCCATAGCGCGCCGGGTCGCCGTCGCGGCGCTCATGCGCCTCATGCGCCCCGGTGGAGGCGCCGGACGGCACGGCGGCCCTGCCCATCGAGCCGTCCTCCAGATGCACCTCGACCTCGACGGTCGGGTTGCTGCGGCTGTCCAGCACCTCGCGGGCGTGGATGTCGGTGATGGCGGTCATGCGGTCCTCTCGGGAGCTTTCTTGGCGATGGCATCGTGCGCGAGCAGGGTCTCCAGGATGCCGGCGAGCCGGTCCAGCGGGATCATGTTGGGGCCGTCGCTGGGGGCCTTGTCCGGGTCCCGGTGGGTCTCCATGAACACCCCGGCGACGCCGACCGCGACGGCCGCGCGGGCGAGCACCGGCGCGAACTCGCGCTGCCCGCCGCTGCTGCCGCCGAGCCCGCCCGGCTGCTGCACGGAGTGGGTGGCGTCGAAAATGACGGGCCAGCCGGTGCGCGCCATTTCCGGCAGCGCGCGCATGTCCGAGACCAGCGTGTTGTAGCCGAAGGAGGCGCCGCGCTCGGTCAGCAGGATGCGCTCACCCCCCGCGCCGGAGACCTTGTCCGCCACATGCGCCATGTCCCAGGGCGCGAGGAACTGGCCCTTCTTCACATTCACCGCCGCGCCCGTCTCCGCCGCCGCGACCAGCAGGTCGGTCTGGCGGCAGAGGAAGGCGGGGATCTGCAGGATGTCCACCGCCTCGGCCGCCGGCGCGCACTGCCCCGGCTCGTGCACGTCGGTCAGCACCGGGCAGCCGAAGCGTTCGCGGACCCCGGCCAGTATGTCCAGCCCCGCCCCCATGCCGACGCCGCGCGGGCTCCCCGCCCCGGTGCGGTTCGCCTTGTCGTAGGAGGACTTGTAAACGAAGGGCAGGCCGAGGCGCGCGGTCATGGCGGCCAGCGCCTCGGCCGTTTCCAGCGCATGCGCCCGGCCCTCGATCGCGCAGGGGCCCGCGATGAGCGCCAGCGGCAGGCGGTTGCCGAACCGCACCGGGCCGACCGGAACCTCGCGCATCAGACCAGCCGCGACTGCGTGACCGCAGCATCCACGAAAGACCTGAACAGCGGGTGCGGGTCGAAGGGCCGCGAGCGCAATTCGGGATGGAACTGCACGCCGACGAACCAGGGATGGTCCTCGATCTCGACGATCTCCGGCAGGCTGCCGTCCGGCGACAGGCCGGAGAAGCGCAGCCCCGTCGCTTCCAGCCGGTTGCGGTAGCGGATATTGACCTCGTAGCGGTGTCGGTGGCGCTCCTCGACCCGGCTCGCGCCGTAGATGCCGGCGACGCGGCTGCCGCGGGCGAGCTCCGCGGTGTGGTTGCCGAGGCGCATGGTGCCGCCCTTGCCATCCGCCTCCGAGCGGTGCTCGACCTGCCCGTCCGCGATCCACTCCTCCAGCAGCCCGACGACAGGCTCCGGCGTCGGCCCGAACTCCGTCGATCCCGCCTCCTCGAGCCCGGCGAGCGAGCGCGCCGCCTCGATCACCGCCATCTGCATCCCGAAGCAGATGCCGAAATAGGGCACCTTGCGCTCGCGGGCGAAGCGGGCGGCGCCGATCTTGCCGATGGTCCCGCGCTCGCCGAAGCCGCCCGGCACCAGGATGCCGTGGACGCCGGCCAGACGCCCGACAATGTCCTCCCGGTCGAACCGCTCGGCCTCCACCCAGTCTTCCTCGACATGCACATTGTTGGCGATGCCGCCGTGGCGGAGCGCTTCCGAGAGCGATTTGTAGGCGTCCCTGAGCTCGGTGTATTTGCCGACAATGGCGATGCGCACGCTGCCTTCCGGCGAGCGGACGCGCCGGGTGATCTCCCGCCAGAGCCCGAGGTCCGGCTCCGGGCGCCGGGGAAGGCCGAACCCGGCCAGCACTTCGCCGTCAAAGCCCTGCTCGTGATAGGCGGCCGGAACGGCGTAGATCGGGTCCGCATCATGGGCGGAGATGACCCGGTCCGCGCCGATATTGCAGAAGAGCGCGATCTTGCGGCGCGCGTCTTCCGGCAGCGGGTCCTCCGAGCGGCAGAGCAGCAGGTCCGGCTGGATGCCGAGGCCGAGCAGCTCCTTGACCGAGTGCTGGGTCGGCTTGGTCTTGATCTCGCCGGCGGAGCGGATGAAGGGCACAAGGGTGAGATGCACGAACATCGTGCGCTCCGGCCCGAGCTCCTGGCGCAACTGCCGGATCGCCTCCAGGAAGGGCAGGCCCTCGATATCGCCGACCGTGCCGCCGATCTCGACCAGCACGAAGTCCTCGCCGTCCAGCCCCGCCTGGATGAACTCCTTGATCGCGTCGGTCACATGCGGGATGACCTGCACCGTCGCGCCCAGATAGTCGCCGGCGCGCTCGCGGTCGAGCACCTGCTTGTAGACCTTGCCGGTGGTGACGCTGTCATTGCGGGTGGCGTCATTGCCGGTGAAGCGCTCGTAATGGCCGAGGTCGAGGTCGGTCTCCGCGCCGTCCACGGTCACGAACACCTCGCCATGCTGGTAGGGGCTCATCGTGCCCGGATCGACATTGAGATAGGGGTCGAACTTGCGCATCCGGACCTTGTAGCCGCGCGCCTGCAGGAGCGCGCCGAGCGAGGCGGCGGCCAGGCCCTTGCCAAGCGACGATGACACGCCGCCCGTCACGAAAATGAAGCGCGGGGCCGGCTCCCCGCTCACTGGCCGAGCGGCGCCGCGGGCCCGGACGGGGCCTCCTGCGCCGGGCGGTCCAGAATCGAGGTCGGCTCGCGGGTGGTGGACATCATCACCGCGAGGAAGAGGCTGACCGCGAAGAAGCCCGCCGCCAGCCACATGGTGATGGTGGTGAGCATGTTGCCGGCGCCGCGCCCGGTCATCAGCCCGCCGCCGGCGCCGCCCCCGCCGCCGATGCCGAGCCCGCCGCCCTCGCTGCGCTGGAGCAGCACGACGGAGACCAGCGCAATGCAGATCAGCACATGGACGACAAGGGCCACTTCGATCACGGCTCGGGGTCCTCACGGCAGCACACCGGCCCGGGCCGGCGCCAGGACGAACGGAATGTCGGACGGGAGGGATATTTAGCCCGATTCCCTCCCGTCCGCCAGTGCAAAACGCGGACTGGCTCCCGCAGGCGAAGGGGACCTTGCGCGATGTCATGTTTTGTCATGTTTCGTCATGCGGTCCTCCCGAAATGTCATGTTTTGTCATGGTCCCCCATGCCTCCGGTCCCGTCGCCGCCCCGGCCCGGCCAGCACCGCGCTCGGCCTTCTTCCGTCACCCCGGCCTCCGGGCCCTACCGCATGCACACATCTCGTGCCGGCCTGCTTCCGGGGCGCCCGGAGGTCCGGCCAGGCCACGCTCCGCGCTCCCTTCGGCAAGCTCAGGACAGGTCCTTTCGTCACCCCGGACTTGATCCGGGTCCAACCTTGGTTCTGGCGGCAGCTTCGGCGGTCGATCCCGTTCTTCACCGGCTGCGGCAGGCGCAAACGATCAGGGATGGACCCCGGATCAAGTCCGGGGCGACGGTTGTGGCCGCGCGATGCGAAGCCATCGAGGACGGATGTGCGAATCCAGCAGGGCTCGGGGGCCGGGGTGACGAAAGAGGGCTCATCGATCTTCGGTATCCTTTCTGTTCCATCCGCCGCCGGCTCGTCCGGCAAGCGGGACCCTGTTTCGCGCGTATCGCGCGCGGGTGCGGGCGGGTGTCGGCGCCGGCGCGGTTCGCGCGTCTGATTGCGCGCGCGAGGCTGAGGGCATACCTCTCCTGTCCGTTTCTCAGGGGTCCTTGAACCGGCGCCGGCACGGTGGAAAGCGGCCTCCGGATGCCGCTTCCTTCCTCCCGCCCCATATGGCCAAGGCTTCGCCGGAGGTCAAGCTCTTTTCGGAATTATTTCAAAAATAAAGAACAAACCACAATCATCGATCTACCCGGCGCCACTTTCGCCAGCCGTTTCCGCACCGACGGCCCCCTGCCCGCCGGCATCGGCCGCGCTGTCAGGACAGCGTCTCAAGACGCCTCGCCAGCGCGTCGAAATCCTCGGGACATTTCCGCCGGATGGCGCCGATCCTGCGCGCCGCCTCCTCCCCAAGCGCCTTTCGCCCCCTGCCCGGCCCGTCGGCAACGCGGCGCTGCCGGGCGAGCGGGTCGAAATAGCGCTCCTTGACATGCACCTCGGCCCGGACATCGGCCCATGCCCACCCACTCGGCAAATCCAGGCCGGCGAGCGCCCATGTCTCGATTTCCTCCCAGGCGTTCCCGGCAACGAACACGTGGCCCCCAGCGAATTCGGCTTCAATATCGTCCAGTCTCGCGCGTCGTCCCAGCTCGCCGTCCCGGTCCACGCACAGAACGAAAATGTCCGTCATGCCCCGGTGCTGGTCGACGACCTCCCGGATACGTTCGGAATTCAATGCCGCCGCGACCCCGCCCAGCAACGGATCCTGGCAAACCTCGACCTTGACCCGCCCTTTCCCGATAGTTGCAAAAAGCCGCCTGAACAGGGGTTTGAGGAGATATTGGTCGCTTCTGAAATCCTCCGGAATAACAAGCACGTTCACCCGGTTGTCTCCTCCCCGTTACCGTCCCCGTCGCCTTCCGTAAACGCCAGCGCCGTCTCCATCCAACCGCCAGCCAACAAACGCCCCAATCCTTGAGATTTGCGTAACTCGATCGCGTTCGGGATTTCCGATACTGGTCGGATGATTGCATCGTTAGTTCCTTCCCGCCGAAAAACAACCGAAGTATGTTTGAACGTCTTCTCATTCACGATCGATAGCAATTCCGGTGAGTGGGTCGTAGCAACTACTTGGATATGTCCCTTGGCTGTTTGAGTCTCGATAAGGTCCACCAAAAGCCGGAGCCGAGATGGATGGATACCGTTATCTATTTCCTCGAAGAAATAAAGGCGCGATGAATCGCGTACTAACAATGCAGCAATCATTGCAAGAAAGCGCAATGTTCCATCCGACGCTGCGGACGCTGAAATGACAGTTCCATCTCTTTCCTTCAACATCAAATAGATACGGCCGTCCGGTCCTAGAGGAAATTCCAAATCTACCACGTCCATTGGTGTTAATTCCCGTATCCATTCCATCATCATCTGTTTCGCTTCTCGATCAGCACAAATCTCATTGAGAACCGAAGGTAGATTCTCTCCTCGATCTCCTAAAACAACTTGACTTGGGTACGACGGTTCTCTCATTCGATCAGGTACTAAGTCAAGGAACCGCATGCTGGCAATCATGTCAATGAATCCAGGCACTAATCGATACTTAACTTTTTCCTCAACCAAAGAGTGAATTTGTGTTAGTATCGGCTGATCTCTTCGCAAAATGTCTGCGAAATTCATAGAGAAGTCAGGCAAGAGTACATTTTCTTTATCCGCTTCCCACCTATAAATTTCATTATCATTTACGCTTACTTCCTCTATCCATACCCGAAACGTGTCGGCTCCTAGGATCTCTTGTCCGGCGGCAATTGAAAAATCCAATTGCTCTTCATTTACCCTAAACCCGACAGAAATAGAGAATATTTTCTCTCCTATTTTGGTCAAGTATCGAGGGCCACCTCGAATTTCTCTCCATTCCAACTGACCGCCATCCCCAAATTTCCCTCCAATCGCCTCAGAAAGAGTATAACCTCTGCCAAGGCCATGAAGAAAGCGGAATGCATCACGAATATTGCTTTTCCCACTCGCGTTAGCACCTACGATCAATGAAAAGGGACCAATTCTAATGATTTCATTCGAAAAGTTCTTGAAGGAAGTCAAAATAATATGGTCAATCATGTCGATACCTCCGATAATTGGAGCGGCCGGGCCAATGCTGCACGGCCCAAGGACAGTATAGACTACTTCCCGATGCAGAACTCCCGGAAGATGGCGTCCAGCAGGTCCTCCACGTCCACGCGGCCGGTGACGCGGCCGAGCGCGCGGACGGCGAGGCGGAGGTCTTCGGCGGCGAGGTCGGTCTGGGGGGCGGCGGCGAAGCGGTCGAGCGCCTCGGCCGAGTCGCCAAGCGCCTGCACATGGCGGGCCCGGAGCGCGCCGGGAGGGCCGGCGACGCGCGCGCGCACGGCTTCCGTGATGGCCCCGCGCAACGCCTCCAGCCCTTCCCCCGTTTTCGCCGAGACGGCGGGGCCGGAGCCGGGCGCGGCGCCCAGGTCGGCCTTGGTGCGGACGGCGAGGCCGGCCATGTCCGGCGGCGGCGGCGCGTCGGGGGCCGTCAGCAGCAGGCGGAGGTCGGCCGAGGCCGCCTCGGCGCGCGCGCGGCGCATGCCCTCGCGCTCCACCGGGTCGTCGCTTTCGTGGAGGCCGGCCATGTCGATCAGCCGCACGAGATAGCCTTCCATCGACAGCCGCGCCTCCAGCACGTCGCGCGTGGTGCCCGCGCCGGGCGAGGTGATGGCGACCTCGCGCGCCGCGAGCGCGTTGAGCAGGCTCGACTTGCCGGCATTGGGCGCGCCCACCAGCGCCACCCGGAAGCCGTCGCGCACCAGCTCGCCGCGCGCGCCGGCGGCCAGCGCGTCGGCCATCTCCGCGCGCACCGCCGCCACCGTCTCCGAGACCTCGGCCTCCAGGCCCTCCGGCAATTCCTCGTCGCTGAAGTCGATGGCGGCCTCGATATGGGCGAGCGCCCCGACCAGCCGGTCCCGCCAGCCGTCGAATTGCCGCGCCAGCCCGCCGCCGAGCGCATGAAGCGCCTGGCGGCGCTGGCCCCCGGTCTCGGCGTCGATCAGCTCGGCGAGGCCCTCCACCGCCGTCAGGTCCATGCGCCCGGCCTCGAAGGCGCGCCGGGTGAACTCGCCGGGCTCCGCCGGGCGCAGGCCGTCCATGCGCATCAGCGCCGCCTGCACCGCGTCCATCACAACCGGCGCGCCGTGCAGGTGCAGCTCGGCCGCGTCCTCGCCGGTGAAGCTCGCCGGGCCGGGGAACCAGACCGCAAGCCCCCGGTCCAGCAGCTCGCCGCCCTCGGGATCGCGGACGTCGCGCAACACGGCCCGGCGCGGCTCCGGCAGCGGCCCCGCCAGCGCCGCGAGCGCCCGGCCCGCCTCCGGCCCGGAGAGGCGCAGCACGGAGATGCCGGCGCGGCCGGGCGCCGTCGCCTCGGCGAAGATCGTGTCCGGCAGGTCCGTCAGGCGTCCGGGTCGAGCATGAGCCGGGAGACCCGGCCGCCGCCCTTCAGGTGCGTTTCGAGGATCTCGTCGATATCCGCCTCGTTCTCGTAGCGGTACCAGGTGCCCTCCGGATAGATGACCATGGTCGGCCCGAGCTCGCAGCGGTCGAGGCAGCCGGCGATGTTGATGCGCGCGTTGGGCAGCGACCTGGCGCGCGCCTTCATGTAGGCGCGCAGCTTCTCCGAGCCCTTCTCGCTGCAGCAGCCGCGCGGGTGGCCGGGCGGACGGGTATTGGTGCAACAGAATACATGCGCGTCGTAGTAGAGCGCGTCCGCCATGATTTCCTTCCTCGCGTCCGGGAGTGCGCCAGTTTACCCTCCGGGGCCATGAGCGAAAACCTGCTTGGCCGCGAGACCAGCCCCTACCTGCTGCAGCATGCCGACAACCCCGTCCACTGGCGCCCGTGGGGGGCCGATGCGTTCGAGGAAGCGCGGCGGACGGGCCGGCCCGTGCTGCTCTCGGTCGGCTACGCCGCCTGCCACTGGTGCCATGTCATGGCGCATGAGAGCTTCGAGAACGAGGCCATCGCCGGGCTGATGAACGAGCTGTTCGTCAATGTGAAGGTGGACCGGGAGGAACGCCCCGACGTGGACGCCGTCTATCAGCACGCGCTCCAGGGCATGGGCGAGCAGGGGGGCTGGCCGCTCACCATGTTCCTCAATGCCGAGGGCGAGCCCTTCTGGGGCGGCACCTACTTCCCGCCGGAGCCGCGCTGGGGCCGCGCGGGCTTCCCGCAATTGCTGCGTTCGCTCTCGGAAGCCTGGAGCACGCAGCCGGACGCCGTGGCGGAGAATATCGGGCGGCTGCGCAAAGCGGCCGAGAGATTGTCGCAACCCGCGCCGGGGGCCGGCATAAACGCGGAGACCGATGCGCGCATCGCCATGCGGCTCGCCCGCGCGGTGGACCCGTTCTTCGGCGGCATAGACGGCGCGCCCAAATTCCCGCAGACCGGCATCTTCACCCATCTCTGGCGGGTGCGGCATCGGGAGGGCGGCGGCGTGTTCCGCAGCCAGGTGCTGAACACGCTGGCGCATATGTGCGAGGGCGGCATCTACGACCATCTCGGCGGCGGCTTCGCGCGCTATTCCACCGACGAGAGGTGGCTGGCGCCGCATTTCGAGAAGATGCTCTACGACAACGCCCAGCTCATCGAACTGCTGACGCTGGTCTGGCAGGAAACGCGCACGCCGCTCTTCGCGCAGCGGGTGCGCGAGACGGTCGGCTGGCTGGAGAGGGAGATGACGGCGCCCGCGACCGGGGACGGCAGCGCCGGATTCGCCGCCGCGCTCGATGCCGACAGCGAGGGCGAGGAAGGCCGCTTCTATGTGTGGGACCGGGCCGAGATCGAGGCGGTGCTGGGCACTGCGGCCGCGCGCTTCTGCGATGTCTATGACGTGACGGCGGCCGGCAACTGGGAAGGCCGCAACATCCTCAACCGGCTGGACTCGATGGATGCGCCGGACGACCCGGCGCTGGCGGAGGCCCGCGCCGCGCTGCTCGCCGTGCGCGCCCGGCGCGAGCGGCCGCTGCGCGACGACAAGGTGCTGGCGGACTGGAACGGCCTCATGATCGCCGCGCTCGCCCGCGCCGGCGCCGCTTTCGACGAGCCGGGCTGGGTTGCGCTCGCCGAACGCGCCTTCGCTTTCGTCGCCGCGCACATGACCGCGCCGGACGGGCGGCTCCGGCACAGCTGGCGGCTCGGCCGGGCGCGCCATCCGGCCAGCCTCGACGACTACGGCGCGATGATGCGCGCCGCGCTGCTGCTGGAGGAGGCGACCGGCGAGCGGCGCTACCGCGAGCGCGCGCTCGGCTGGCTGGACATCGTCGAACGCCATTACGGCGACGGGACGGGCGGCTGGTTCTTCGCCGCCGACGACACGGAGCGGCTGATCGTGCGCGCCAGGACCGCCGCCGACAATCCGACGCCGTCCGGCAACGGCATGATGGTGGAGGCGCTGGCCCGGCTCTGGTGGCTGACCGGCGAGACACGCTACCGGCAGCGCGCCGAGGCGGCCGTGGCGGCCTTCGCCGGCGAGGTGGCGCGCAACATCTTCCCGCTGTCCACGCTGCTGAGCGCCAATGCGCTGCTGCAGGAGGCGGTGCAGGTGGTGCTGGCGGGCGACGACGGGCGGCTGCGCCGGGCGGTCGAGCGGGTCTCGCTGCCGAGCCGCGTGCTCGCGCTCATCGACGGCGCCGAAACCCTGCCCCCGGGCCATCCCGCCGCCGGCAAGACGGCCGTGGAGGGCCGTCCGACCGCCTATGTCTGCCGCGGCCCCGTCTGTTCGCTTCCCGTGACCGGACCGGACGAGCTGGAGGCGCTGCTCGGCGCCTGAGAGGAGGAAGGCATGCACGACCTGTTGTTGAAGGGCGGGCGGGTGATCGACCCGGGCCGCGGCGTGGACCGCGTGGCCGACGTCGCTTTCGCCGGCGGACGGGTCGCGGAGATCGGGCCGGACCTCCCGGCGGGGGAAGCCCGCGATGTGCGCGATGTGAGCGGGCGCATCGTCACGCCCGGCCTCATCGACCTGCACACGCATGTCTATTGGGGCGGCGCCTCCATCGGCGTCGATCCGGAGGAGATCGCGCGGCAGGGCGCGACGACGACGCTGGTGGATGCAGGGACCGCCGGGCCGGCCAATCTGGCGGGCTTTCGGCGCCATGTGATCGAGCCGGCCAGGCCGCGCGTGCTGCCGTTCCTGAACGTCTCCTTTCCGGGAATATTCGCCTTCAGCGAAGCGGTGATGGTGGGCGAGTGCCAGGACATGCGCCTGCTGGACGCCCGCGAATGCGTGCGGGTGGCGCGCGAGCATGAGGACCTCGTCGTCGGGATCAAGGTGCGCGTCGGCCTCGGCGCCGGCGGGTCGAGCGGCATCGCCCCGCTCGACATCGCGCTCGAGGTAGCCGAGGAGCTTGGATTGCCGGTCATGGCGCATCTGGACTTTCCGCCGCCCAGCCGCCGCGAGGTGATGGAGCGGCTGCGCGCCGGAGATGTGCTGACCCACTGTTTCCGCTCCTTCCCGAACAGCCCGGCCAAGGCCGACGGCCGGGTGCGCGACGAAACGCTGGCGGCGCGCGAGCGCGGCGTCATCTTCGACATCGGCCACGGCAAGGGCTCCTTCGGCTTCGGCGCCGGGCGGGCCATGCTGGCGGCGGGGTTCATGCCCGACTGCATCTCCAGCGACGTGCATACGCTCAGCATCGGCGGCCCCGCCTATGACCTGCTCGTCACCATGTCGAAGTTCCTTGTCCTGGGCATGCCGCTGGTGGAGGTGCTGCGCGCGGCGACGGCCGCGCCCGC
>JAJDVH010000098.1 GCA_022826185.1 Alphaproteobacteria bacterium | reverse complement strand
GCCGGGGCGACGGTGGAGGCGGCTCCGCCATCGGTTCCCATCAACGACCGCCGGTATAATCCCCTTCATTTTCATTTTTTGTTCCCGGACGGGCTTGACATTTGGCGGTATGGTGTATGATGAAAGTAGAGAGAGGCGGCTCCCGGGGCCGCCTTTCGGCGTTTCTGCGGAAAGCGACCGGCTGGGGGCCGAAAAAGCTCCCGGCGTGAGCAAGCGCGAGAGGTGCGTGCGCCGTCTCGCGCGCGCAATCAGGCGCACGAACCGCGCCGGCGCCGACACCCGCCCGCGCCCGCCCGCGAAACGCGCGCAAAACAGGGACGCCCCGTCCCGCCCTTTGCCCGAAAGGAGGCACGCATGACCGAAACCGACCTCCGCCGCACAGCCCGGCGGAAACGGCCCCGCATGACAAAACATGACAATTTCCGGAGGGCCGCATGACGGAACATGACAAAACATGACATCTCCGCAGGGGTCCCCGCCGGCCGGCAATGGAACAAGTGCGGGTATGACGGACGGGGCGCATCCAGGCAGGACGGAAAGGAGACGGGCGGCGACGACGGAGGCGCCGGCATCGCAGGACGCGACGGGAGGACCGGAACCGACACTGGCCGCGCCCGCGGCCTTCATCGACGCCGCGCGCGGCGGCCGGGGCCTCAAGCCCGGCCATGCCCGGGCGGATGCCGCTCCGCTATCCGCTGCGGATGGCGGCGAGGATCGGCGCGATGGCGCGGTCGGCGATGTCCGCCAGCTCTTCCGGCGTGCGGTTCTGGATCGGGTGGTCCACGAACACCACGGCCGGACGCACGCCCATGGTGTCGGCCTGCGCAGCCGCTGCATCCTGGAACTCGACGGTCGCTATCGCGCAGCCGGGCATTCCCAGGCGGTCGAGCTCGCTCATGTCATGCAAACTGCACGACGTGCACGAGCCTCAGTCCGCAAGCCCTTCGACAACGATGTCGCAGCGCTCCACGAGGTCCTGGATGACGCCGCGGGGCGCGGGCTTGGTGTGCGTCGGCTTCGCGAAGCGCAGCACCTTCAGGCCCTGCGCCGCCAGCCGCTCCTCGACGGAGTCGAGGAACTCCACCGAGCGCTCCTTGCCGATGGACAGCAGGCCGATGGTCAGCCCGTCGAGGCTCGCCGGCGGCACGACGGGCTGGCGCATGGCCGGCTCCGTCTCCGCCGTCGGGTCCCGCATCGCATAGGGTTCCGTCATGTACCGATCTCCTTCGTTACAGGATCGACTTCTCCGGTCATCCGCATTCCGGTCCACCCGCCGATGACCGCCGAGAACAGGCCGGCCGGCCCGCCGGCGCGCGCAATCAGGAAGGTGGGTTCGCGGAACTTGTCGATGACCTCGTGCTCCCGTCCGGGCTCCATCCCCTCGGCGAGGCCGCCGGCGCCGCGCACGACGTCGCGCCCCGGTCGTTTCAAGGCGGTCCAGAGGGCCTCGTGGATCTCGCTGCGGCCCCAGCCCTCGGCCTTGTAGATGGCGTAATGCTCCGGCGAGAGCACCAGCAGCGCGCCGCCGAACTCGCAGAGCTTCGGGTGGTTCACATGCCAGAGATAGTGGGCGAGGGAGGTCGTCAGCTCCTCCGCCGTGCGGCTCTTCTGGTCAACGAACCCGCTCACCCCCTCGCCGTGGAAGAGGGTGACGGCCGACGCTCCCGGACGGATGCCGCGGGAGACCGAGAGCGGCGTCCAGTCCGGGTCGGTCTCGTCCTCGGCGAAGCAGAAGGTGTATTTGCCGGGATTGCCCTGCATCGCGCGGTCGATCTCGCCGGGCCGGCCGCCGCCGACATTGCGGATGATGAGCTGGAAGGCCCGGCCGATGGTGGCGTTGGCGCGGTTGCCCTGGCCGAGCGCGTTCAGGCCCCAGTTCATGCCGATGCGCCGCGCAACGGGGCCGTTCACGATGATGACGGGGCCTGCGAAATGGGTCGTGCAGAGCAGGCCGTGCATGGAGAAGCCCGGTATCAGCGCGGCTTCGACCGCCGCCAGCACGGTCGGGAAATATTCGGGCCGGCAGCCGGCCATGACGGCGTTGATGGCCGCCTTCTCCACGGTGCAGGGCGCGAGGTTGGGCGGGATGTCCCCGATGATCTCGTCGGCCGCTCGCGTCGTGCCGGCCAGCATCCGGGCGACGCGCAGGTCCGTCGGCGGCGTAATCGGCAGGCCGTCGGTCCAGCCCCGGTCAAACGCCGCCTCCATCGGGTCGTCATGGTCCTCGACGACGATCCGCCGCGCGGCAAGCGGGATGTCGCCGAAGCGCACCGCCAGCCTTTCCGGCATCCCGAACTCGACCGACAGCGACCCGCATCCGGGCTGGTTCTCCGGCAGGCTTTCGCCGAGGTCGGCGCGGCCCGTCAGCGCCCGCCACTCGGCCCTGTTCCACCCGATCGCGCGTTCGGTCTCGCTGCCGCCGCTGAAACGGATCAGGGTCGGCACGGTCTCGATGTCGAGGCGGTAGGAGAGTTCGAGATCGCTGTCGTGACGGGGTGCGGCGCCCTCCGGAAAGGCGGGATCGTCCTGCGTGACCGCCACGGCGCCCTCCGCCGCCAGTTCCGCCAGGACCGGCGCGACGAGGACGCAGGTCGGACAATCCCGCTTGACCACCGCAAGCAGGCCGTCGGAAGGAAGTGCGTCGCGCCAGCCTGTCACTCATCCGCCTCCGTTTGCGATGTGCGCAGTCTGCACGGAATCCGCATCGGACTCCAATTTTCGCCCGTCGCTTTGACGAAGCGCTTGCCAAGTGTATCTGTACACGGTACGCATTGAGGCGAATTCCACAGTGTCCGGTTGCGTGAAGTTTCGACACAAAGGGCTACAAGCATTTTTCGAGCGGGACGACGCTCGGCGGCTGCCCGGACCTCTCGTTTCGAGGCTTCGGCGTATCCTGTCCGATCTCGCCGACGCGCGCCAACCGGAGGACATCGACCTGCCCGGATACCGTCTCCATGCCCTAAAGGGCGATCGGCGGGGCCAGTGGAGCATCCGCGTGTCCGGTAATTGGCGCGTCACCTGCCGCTTCGTCGAAGGTGAGGCCGTCGATGTTGATCTGGTCGACTACCATTAGGGAGAGACGCCAATGACCGACGCGATGCTGAACCCGTCCCATCCGGGAGAGACGATCCGCGATTGCATCGAAGAAATGGGATGGACGGTGACCTATGCCGCCGGACAGTTGGGCGTGGCGCGGCATACCCTCTCGCGCCTGCTCAACGGCCATTCGGGCGTTTCGCCGTCGATGGCGCTGGCCCTGGAGCGGACCGGCTGGAGCAATGCCGGTTTCTGGATGCGGCGGCAGGCCTCCTGGGACCTGGCGCAGGCAAGGTTGCGCGAAAGCACAAGGGCGGCGTGACAAGCGGAATTTGCGGCGAGCGCCCCAATAGCGAAATTCGGATAATTTCAGGCCGTATCGAGGCTGTCACCTCCCGGCCCGTTGTTCACAGTGCCACAGCGCCTTGCGCCGACGTTGCATCCGCTTCCATGGCTTCGGCCATGCGGCGCAGTTCCGCTTTCTGGATCTTGGTGCCGTTGGCGCTGTGGGTGACGGGGAAGGCGTCTATCGGGACGGCGCGGACGGGGACCTTGTAGTTGGCCATGGTCTCGCGGCACCAGGCGAGGAGGGCGGTTTCGTCATAGACGGCCTCGCCTGCCGGGCGCACGAAGGCGAAGGCGCGGGGCCCTCGCGGCGTGGCGGCGCCGACGACCTGGCAGCCGGCGACCGAGGGATGCGTCTCGATATGCGCCTCTATCTCGCTCGGGGCGGTCAGGAAGCCCGCGAGGCGCAGCGTGTCGCCCATGCGCGCCTCATAGATGAAGCTGCCGTCGGCGCGCATCCGGCCGGCATCGCCGGTACGCAGGAACCCGTCCTCCGTCATCGCCGCGGCGGTGGCTTCCGGATTGTCCTCATAGCGGAGGAAGAGGCTGGGGCAGCGCATCTCGACCTCGCCGGAGACGCCGGGCGGACAGAGTTCGCCGGTCTCGACATTGCGCACCCGCACCACGGCTTCCGGAGCCACCGGATAGCCGCCGCCGGCAAGGCGGTCCTCCAGCGGCGCGTCGATCTTCTGGACGGCCATCAGCGCGCCCACCTCGCTCATGCCGTAGAGGCCGATCAGAGGTACGCCGCGCGCGAGCGTCTTCGCCTCGAAATCCTCCAGGGTCGGGTTGAAGAGCGCGTAGCCGCACAGGCGCAGGCTCGGGAAGGGCTCCGGCTCCTCGCAGAGCGCGAGCATCCCGGCATACATGTCGTCCGTGCCCATGAAATGCGTGACCCGGTGGCGGCGCACCGCATCGGCGGCCTCTCCGGGCGTGAAGAGCGGCGCCAGCACGTTCGGCGCGCCGGCGGCAAGCGTCGCCATCATGGTCGAGAAGCCGAACACGCCGCAGAGCGGGGTCGCCTGGTAGCTGACCGCGCCCGGCCGGTCCCAGCCGAAGGCGGACACGCAGTCGCGGGCGTGGCGCGTCACCGGCTCCTGGCCGTGCAGCACGAATTTGGGCTTCGAGGTGGTGCCGGAGGTGGTGAAGATGTTGCAGGGATCGTCCGGCGCGGCCCGGTCGCCGGCCAGGGGCGGGGCCTCGAACAGCGCCCGGACCGCCGTGACCGGCTTGCCGGCCACCCGCTCCGGGACCGGCGCCTCGCCCTCGTCATGGACCAGCACCCGCTCAAGGCCGGAGAGAGCGTCCTCGCCGATCTCGGCCAGCAGTCCGGCGAAGTCGATATCCTTGAAGCCGGGCCACATGGCGAGCGCCTTCGCGCCGGAGCGGGCCAGAATGTCCGCGACCTCGAGCGCCCGGAAGCGGGTGTTGACCGCCACCGCGACCGCGCCGAGCCGTCCGAGCGCGAAGTAAAGCGCAAGCCAGGCCGGGGCGTTCGGCAGCCAGAGCGCGACCTTATCGCCGCGGCCGACGCCGAGCGCCGCCAGAGCCGAGGCCGCCCGGCGCGAGCGGTCCAGCAGTTCGCCGTAGCTCCAGCTCCCGCCGCCATAGATGAGCGCCGGCGCATCCCCGGCTTCTTCCGCGACGCGCTCAAGCAGGGCGGACAGGGTCTCCCGCACGTCCCTCACGCCCGCACGAAGCGGAAGACGCCATCGGCGCCCTGCTCGCGCTCGACGCGCCCCGTGCGCCAGAGATTGTGGAGGTGCGCGATGGCCTCGCCGATGGCGAAGGATTGCTGGTGCAGGTCGAGCGGCCGGTGGAAGAAGACCGGCAGCAGGTCGATGGCGTGGCGCGGTTCGGCAAGGGCCTCGCAGCCCTCGTCGAGGCGGACCTGGTGGTGGTCGCGAAGCTGGGCCAGCCTCTCATGCAGGCCGTAGAACGGGCGGTCGTGGCTGCACAGCGTGAAGGTTTCGTCCGGCAGGTGGGCGAAGGCGCGGGTGCTGTCCAGGAAATGCTGCAGCGGGTCGCCGTCGGGTTCGACGAAATGCACCGAGACATTGGTCGTGATGCGCGGCAGCACCTGGTCGCCCGAGATCAGCAGCTTCGACTCGGGGCAGGCGAGGCAGACATGCTCCGGCGAATGGCCGGAGCCGATGATCGCCTGCCATTCGCGTTCGCCGATGCGGATGCGGTCGCCATGCTGGATGCGGCGATAGACGATGGGCGGGCGGACCACATTCTGGGCGTAGAAATTACCGCGCCCGCGCATGGCGTCCACCGTCGATGTTGCCATGCCGTTGCGCCGCCAGAAGCGCAGCATCTCCTCCATGTTGCGTTCGCGCGCATCGAACGCGAAATGCGACCACAGCCATTCCGACAGGCTCATCCAGAGCTCGGCCTCCGGGAAGCGCGTCAGCAACCATTGCGCGAGGCCCATATGGTCGGGGTGGAAATGCGTGACGAGCACGCGGCGCACCGGTCGCCCGGCCAGCAGCGTGCGGATCAGCGTCTCCCAGATGTCGCGCACGCCGTCCTTGTTCAGCCCGCAATCGACGACGGTCCAGCCGTCCCCGTCTTCGAGCAGGTAGAGATTGATGTGGTCGAGGACGAAGGGAAGCGGCATCCGCACCCACCAGATTCCTTCGGCCACCTTGCGAGCCGCGCCCTCGGGCGGCGGCTCGTCATAGGGGTACTCGACGACGATGTCGCTCACTTGCCGGATTCTGCCAGCCTGGCCTCCAGGGCGGCCACGCGCGCTTCGAGCCGTTCCTGCTCCATGCGCGCGTTCTGCGCCATCTCCTGCACGGCCTCGAAGTCCTCGCGCCGCACAAGGTCCATCGAGTCGAGCATGCCCTGCAGGCGGTCGCGCAGCATCGATTCCATCTCGTCGCGAACGGCGCCCGCCGCGCCGGCGGCGCCCGAGGCGACACGGGCCAGATCGTCGAAGATTCGCTTTCCGGTTTGCATGGGACCGACTCCGGGCATAGCTTTTCGACCGCGCCGACAGGATGGGCCATGAAATGATGCTTGTCACGGGTCGCGCCCGCCGGGGCGAGCCAGCGAGGTCCCGGCCTTGATTCTTCCCGTCGTTCCGTTCCCCGTCATCGACCCGGTTGCGGTGGAGCTGGGGCCGCTCGCCATTCGCTGGTATGCGCTCGCCTATCTCGTCGGCCTCATAGTCGGCTGGCGGCTCGCGCGCCGCTTTGCCGTCCGGCCTCCCTACCTCATGCGCCCCCAGCGCGTGGACGACCTGCTGGCCTGGATGGTGTTGGGAGTCGTGGCCGGCGGACGGCTCGGCTATGTGCTGTTCTACAAGCCCGGTTACTATCTCGCGAACCCGGAGGAGGCGCTGTTCCTCTGGCAGGGCGGCATGTCGTTCCATGGAGGGCTTGCCGGGGTCGCGGTGGCGGTCTTCCTGTTTGCGCGCCGCCGCGAACTGCCGGTGCTGCGCGTCGCGGACATGGTGGCGGCAGTGGCGCCGGTCGGACTGCTGCTCGGCCGGCTCGCCAATTTCGTGAACGGCGAGCTTTACGGCCGGGCATCCGACGTCTCCTGGGCGATGGTCTTTCCCTCCGACCCG
The DNA here is from genome assembly GCA_022826185.1 of Alphaproteobacteria bacterium. Classification (GTDB taxonomy): domain Bacteria; phylum Pseudomonadota; class Alphaproteobacteria; order Bin95; family Bin95; genus Bin95. Next base: position 17,965 of record JAJDVH010000098.1, on the reverse strand, counting down.
GCGCAGCTGCCGCGCCACCCGAGCCAGCTCTACCAGGCGGCGCTGGAGGGCCTGTTGCTCGGCCTGGTCATGCTGGCGCTGGCCTCGCAGGAGCGGGTGCGGGCGCGCCCCGGCGTTCTGACCGGGGTTTTCCTGCTCGGCTACGGGCTTGCGCGATCGCTGGGCGAACTGTTCCGCGAACCGGACGCGCATCTGGGCTTCATCCTAGGGCCGGTCACGATGGGACAGCTCCTGTCCCTGCCGCTGGTGATTGCCGGCCTTTTCCTGCTGGTCCGCCGCCCGTGAGCGAAAGCCTGGCCGGCCGCCTTGCCCGGCGCATCGAACGCGACGGCCCGATGCCGCTCGCCGAGTTCATGGCGCTGAGCAACGGCGCCTACTATGCCGGCCGCGACCCGTTCGGGCGGGGCGGCGACTTCACCACGGCCCCGGAGATCAGCCAGATGTTCGGCGAGATCGTGGGGCTCTGGTGCGTGGCTGCGTGGGAGTGTCTGGGGCGGCCCGCGAATGTCCGGCTGATCGAGCTGGGGCCCGGGCGCGGCGCGCTGATGGCGGATGCGCTGCGCGCCGCGCGGCTGGAACCCGAATTCCGGCCCGAGGTCCACCTTGTCGAGGCCTCGCCCGTGCTGCGCTCCCTCCAGCGCGCGCAGGGTTTCGACGCCGTCTGGCACGACCGCCTCGAGACGATTCCGGACGGGCCCTGCATCTGGATCGCCAACGAGTTCTTCGACGCCCTGCCGGTCCGCCAGTTCGTGAGGATCGGCGGATGCTGGCACGAGCGGCTGGTGGACCGGGAAGGCGACGGTTTCCGGTTCGTCGCGGCTCCCGCCCTGCGCCGCGCCGGCGCGGGAGAGGACGGCGACATCGCCGAGATGTCTCCGGCCGCAACCGCCATGGCCGCCTCGCTCGCCGCCCGTCCCGGCTACGGGCTGGCGATCGACTACGGCTATGTCGAGCCGCCGGGGCGGCCGACCCTGCAGGCGGTGAGGAACCACAGGCCGGTGGATCCGTTGTCCCGGCCGGGCGAAGCGGATATGAGCGCGCATGTGGACTTCGCAGCGCTGATGCGCGCCGCGCGCGAGGCGGGCGGGGCGGTCTGGGGGCCGGCGCCGCAGGGCGAATGGCTCCGGCGGCTCGGCATCGAGGCCCGCGCCGCCCGGCTCGGCGGCCAGGAAGACGCGCTCGCCAGGCTGGTCGGGGAGGACGCGATGGGCCGGCTCTTCCGGGTGCTGGCCTTCGCCCCCGTCGGCGCGCCCGCGCCCGCGGGCTTTCTGGACGGGGAAGGGGGATGATGGAGGGGACAGCGCTTTCGGGCCTCGAAGGCGTCGCGCATGCCTTTCTGGACCGCAGCGGCGGCGTCAGCACCGGGCTCTATGCCGGCCTCAATTGCGGCTTCGGCTCCCGCGACGACCGCGATGCGGTGAGCGAGAACCGGAGGCGCGCGCTGGCGGCGGTCGGCGCGGACCGGCTGGCGACGCTCCACCAGGTCCACAGCGCCGAGGCCGCGGTCCTGGCGGAGCCGCCGAAGGGCCTGAGAGCCGACGGCATGGCCACCGACCGCCCGGGTTTCGCGCTCGGCATCCTGACGGCCGATTGCGCGCCCGTGCTGTTCGCGGATGCGCAGGCGGGCGTTGTCGGGGCCGCCCATGCCGGCTGGCGCGGCGCGCTTGCCGGCATCGCCGAAGCGGTGCTGGAGCGGATGGAAGAGCTGGGCGCGCGGGCAGGGCGGACGGCGGCCGCGGTCGGCCCCTGCATCGGGCAGGCGTCCTACGAGGTCGGGCCGGAATTCCGGGCGGCGTTCGAGGCGGACGACCCGGACAACGGGCGCTGGTTCGTCCACGCCGCGCGCACGGGCCATTTCCGCTTCGACCTCGCGGGCTATGTCGCGGCGCGGCTGGAGCGGGCCGGCCTCGCGGCGGTTTCGGTCGCCCGGGCCGATACCTGCGCCGAAGAAGCGCGCTTCTTCAGCTACCGCCGCGCCTGCCTGCGGGGCGAGACCGACTACGGCCGCCTGCTGTCTCTGGTGGCGCTCCGGCCCTGCTGACCGTCCGGGTTCGCCGGCTGCGAAGGCGGCGTCTATTGCCTGTGATAGCTCGTTTCGAATTCGAAATCGCCTGTCGCGGTCTGGCCTTCGTCATTGGTCATCGTCACCGTCACCGTGACGATGAAGGGGCTGACGGGCGGCGACGGCAGGGCGCTCAGCTCCGCCCCGGTCTTGACCTGCAGGTGAACCTTGTCCTCGAGAACCTCGTGAGTGCTGTAATACTCGGTGGTTGAGAAGGACGCCTCGGTGACTCTCGGATTCGTCCCCGCATTGTTGAACCACGGCGTATCGGCCCAGATATTGACCAGCGTGCCGGGACCTACATGCTGCGCCCCCCTCGCCGCCGCCGTCGGCACCGTGTCCGGGTCGTTCGGCGCGGAAGGCGTATCGGGCATCCGGTCGTATGTCGTCTCGACCTCGACCGTGCCCGTCGCGGTCTGGCCCTCGTCATTGCTCATCGTCAGCGTCACATCGACCGTGAAGGGGCTGGAAGGCCGCGGCGACAGGGCGTTCAACGCCGCACTGCTCTTGGCCTCCAGGAAAGCGATGCCATTCGAAATACTGTGCGTGCTGTAGTAGTCCGTGGTGGAGAACTCCACTTCGGTGATTGTCGGATTCGTCCCCGCATCGTCGAACGTCCAGCTGGCGATGAAAGAGATCAGTACGCCGGGGGGAGCGAGGCGCGGCTCGTCGCTCTCTTTCAACGTCGGCTCCGCTTGCGACACGGCGGGACCGAACGCCACCGGGGCGGCGAATCCCAGCGCCGCCGACAGCGCCAGCATCCGCAGCAGTCCGAGACGTTTCGACCCGGCCGTAAACCCGTTCAACCTCATCGTCCGTACTCCCCGTTCTTAACGGTGCAGCAGCGCACCTCGACGGCGAGCCGACGACCGCAGGGTTGCGACTCGCCGTTTCATTGCAGCGATACACAGGTTCAGAGCCTTGTAAATCCTTCAATATTGAAGGTTCTAATGAAAAGTCCGGGCATGTCGCGAAGTCACCGAAGACAGGTGTGCGAACCCGGCAGGGCTCGGGAGCCGGGGTGACGAATCGGAGTGTGGAAGGCGATGAAAGCGGCGAATCCGGGCTATCCCGCCAGCCTCTCCGTCCGGCCGAGCGAGGCGGCGAGGTAGCGCGCCGTGTGGCTTTCCGGCGCGTCGGCCACATCTTCCGGCGTGCCGGCGGCCACGATGCGCCCGCCGCCGGCGCCGCCCTCCGGCCCCAGATCGACGATCCAGTCCGCCGTCTTGATGACTTCCAGATTGTGCTCGATGACGATCACCGTGTTGCCGGCGTCCACGAGCGCATGCAGCACTTCCAGCAGCTTGCGCACATCCTCGAAATGCAGGCCGGTGGTCGGTTCGTCGAGGATGTAGAGCGTGCGCCCGGTCGAGCGCCGGGACAGCTCCTTGGCGAGCTTGACGCGCTGCGCCTCGCCGCCGGACAGCGTCGTCGCCTGCTGGCCGATCCTTATGTAGCCGAGCCCGACCCGGCGCAGCGTCTCCAGCTTGTTGTAGACGCCGGGCACCGCCCGGAAGAGCTCGACGCCTTCCTCGACCGTGAGGTCCAGCACGTCGGCGATGGACTTGCCCCGGAAGCGCACCTCCAGCGTTTCGCGGTTGTAGCGCCGGCCCCTGCAGGTCTCGCATTCGACATAGACATCCGGCAGGAAGTGCATCTCGATCTTGATGACGCCGTCGCCCTGGCAGGTCTCGCAGCGCCCGCCCTTGACGTTGAAGGAGAAGCGCCCCGGCTTGTAGCCGCGCGCCTTCGATTCCGGCAGGCCGGTGAACCAGTCCCGTATCGGCGTGAACGCGCCGGTATAGGTCGCCGGGTTCGAGCGCGGCGTGCGCCCGATCGGCGACTGGTCGATGTCGATGACCTTGTCGATGAGGTCGGCGCCCTCGATGCGGTCGTGCGGGGCGGCCGCGCCGCGCGCGCCGTGGAGATGCCTCGCCAGCGCCTTGTAGAGCGTCTCCACGACCAGGGTGGACTTGCCGCCGCCGGAAACGCCGGTGACGCAGGCGAACACGCCGAGCGGGAACGCCGCGTCGATGTTCTGCAGGTTGTGGCCCCGCGCGCCCGCGACGACCAGCCGGCGCCCGTTTCCGGGCCGCCGCAACATCGGAATCTCGATCCGCTTCCGGCCGGTGAGATATTGCGCCGTCAGGCCTTCCCCGCGCGCGACCACCTCCTCCGGCAGGCCCTCGGCCACGACATGGCCGCCATCCACGCCCGCGCCGGGGCCCATGTCCACAAGGTAGTCGGCGCTGCGGATCGCCTCCTCGTCGTGCTCGACGACGATGACCGTGTTGTCCAGGTCGCGCAGGCGGCGGAGCGTCGCCAGCAGGCGGTCATTGTCCCGCTGGTGCAGGCCGATGGACGGCTCGTCCAGCACGTAGAGCACGCCGGTCAGGCCGGAGCCGATCTGCGAGGCGAGGCGGATGCGCTGGCTCTCCCCGCCGGACAGCGTGCCGGATGCGCGGTCGAGGGAGAGATATTCGAGCCCGACATCGTTCAGGAAGCCCAGCCGGTCGTTGATCTCGCGCAGGATGCGGGCGCCGATCTCCAGCTGCTTGGGCGTCAGCGCGCCTTCCAGCGCGGCGAACCAGCGGCCGGCGTCGCCGATGGAGAGCGCGGCGACTTCGGAGATGTCCCGGCCGTCGATCCGGACGGCCAGCGCCTCGGGACGGAGCCGTTTGCCGCCGCAGGTCTCGCAGGGCCGGGACGCCAGGTATTTGGACAGCTCCTCGCGCACCCAGGCGCTGTCCGTCTCCCGGAGGCGGCGCTCCAGATTGACGATGACGCCCTCGAACGGCTTGGTGACCTTGTAGTTCCGCAGGCCGTCATTGTAGGCCATCGTCACGGGTTCATCGCCCGAGCCGTAGAGCACCGCGCGGCGCGCCTCTTCCGGCAGGTCGCGCCAGGGCGTGTCGACATCCACCTCGTAGTGGCGCGCCAGGCTCCTGAGCGTCTGCTGGTAGTATTTCGCGGTGGTGTTCCTCCAGGGCGCGATGGCGCCGCGCCGCAGGCTGAGGCCCTCGTCCGGCACCACCAGGGCTTCATCGACATAGCGCCGGCTGCCGAGGCCGTCGCAGGCGGGGCAGGCGCCCGCCGGATTGTTGAAGGAGAACAGGCGCGGCTCGATCTCCTCGATGGTGAAACCCGAGACCGGGCAGGCGAACCGGGCCGAGAACAGGATGCTCTCGCCCGTGCGCACGTCTTCCACCGAGGCCAGCCCGTCGGAGAGTTCGAGCGCCGTCTCCAGGCTGTCCGCCAGCCGGTTGCCGAGATCGGGGCGGACGGCGATCCGGTCCACGACGATGGCGATGTCGTGCTTGACGTTCTTCCGGAGCGCCGGGGCCTCCTCGATATCGTAGAGTTCACCGTCGATCTTGACCCGCTGGAAGCCGCGCCGCTGGTATTCCCTGAGTTCCTTGCGGTATTCGCCCTTGCGGCCGCGCACGACGGGCGCCATCAGCAGCAGCCGCGAGCCTTCCGGGAGCGCCTGGATCCGGTCCGCCATCTGGGCGGTGTTCTGGCTCTCGATGGGCAGGCCCGTCGCCGGCGAGTAGGGGATGCCGACCCGCGCCCACAAGAGGCGCATGTAATCGTAGATTTCGGTGACGGTGGCGACGGTCGAGCGTGGATTGCGGGAGGTCGTCTTCTGCTCGATGGAGATCGCCGGCGACAGGCCCTCGATCGAGTCGACGTCCGGCTTGCGCATCAACTCCAGGAACTGCCGCGCATAGGCGGAGAGGCTCTCCACATAGCGGCGCTGGCCTTCGGCGTAGATGGTGTCGAAGGCCAGCGACGACTTGCCGGAGCCGGAGAGCCCGGTGACGACGATCAGCCTGCCGCGCGGCAGCGACACATCGACGGATTTGAGATTGTGCTCGCGGGCGCCGCGAACGGCGATCCGGCGGGGCTGGGACGCACCTGTCATGACGGGCGGGATACTAGGCCGAACCGCTCCGGCATAGAAGCCTGCCGGCAGAACCGGGGTAGCGGCGCCGGCCCCGTATCGGGAGCCTGTCCCGAGCTTGTCGAAAGGGACCCCTGCAGAAATGTCATGTTTTGTCATGTTCGGGCTGCGGACTGTCATGTTTTGTCATGGCGCGGGGTTCCGCGGCGGTCAGGCAGCGGGCGGTGGAGGCCTCGGCGCGGCGATGCTGGCGTTCGCGCCATGCCCTGAACTCGGGCGTCATCAGCCTGCCGGTGAATGTCCGCCCGCTGACCGTGCAGTCGATCAGGCAGCCGGGGAGGCTCTGGTCCAGCGGGACCGGCCCGAGGCGGCGTTCGAGGTCTTCCAGCCACGCCCTGAACTCGGGCGTCTCCTGGCTGCCGACGTAACACTCGCCGCCATAGTGGAACTCGTCCTCGCTGCCGTCATAGTCGTCCTCCGCCGGGGGCGGCGGCTCCCAGGGTTCCTCGACGGGCGCCGGCTCCGGTTCGGGCGCGGGCGCGGGCTCGGGCTCGGGCTCGGGCAGGTGGGCGCCGGCCCAGTCGAGCAGGGCGAGGAGCTTGCGCAGATGGTCGAGTTGGGCGCGGGCGGCGCGGTGGCGATCGGCGCGGGCGCGGTCGTCCGGGGGCGGCGGCTCCGGGTTCAGGTCTTCGGCATAGCCTGCGGCGAGGGCTTCGGCGGCCGGCGCGAGCCTTGCGGCCAGCATCGCCGCCAGGGCGGGTCGGGGGTCGGTTGCGGTCATCTCGTCTCCTTGTCCCGTCGGGAGCGGCGGACCCTTTGCCGCGCGCGTTTCGCGCGCCGGCGGGCCTGCGCGTCGGCGCCGGCGCGGTTCGCACGCCTGATTGCGCGCGCGAGGCTGAGGGCGCACCTCTCCCGTCGGTTTCCCGGGGGGTTTCAAAACGGCGCCGCCGGCCGCGCGGCGCCGGAGAAGCGGCTCCGGATACCGCCTCTCCGGATCCTATATCGGCTTATTTTCCGTTATTTCAAGTGAAATTGGAACAAACGCGGATTTTATTATAACTTTACGAACCCCGGCAGCGTAAGCCGAAAGGCCGCTCCGATTCCTTCGCCTGCCCGAAAGCGGCGGCGAACGAGGCCGTGCAGGGCGAAGCCGCCGGAACCGGGTGTGCGCGCAGCAGCCCTAGGGGAAGGGTCGAGGCCCCCTACAGCCCGCCGTGGGTAGCGGAGATGGCGCCGCGCCTACCTAACCGTCTTCGGCGTCAACATCCGTGGATTGCTCCGCCTCCTGTGCCAGACGACGGACGAATTCGTCATACTCTCGACGACGGGCCGCCGCCTCGTCTACCGACTGCCAGAACCGTCGTCGCTGGGCCGTTGAAACGTCTCGTTGCAGCTTACCTTCCACCGGCGCACCCTCCCTGCCAGAGCACTCCATATTCACCAGGTCGATATGTTCGACAGCTCGTCCACCTCTTCTCGCTCTCTTCGATATATAACATCATCTTCCAGCTTTTGTATCCTAGGGTAGAACAAATTTTTCTCCACATATCCATCGGCATCCTTTCTCTCAATAATCTTCCCCTCCCGATCCACCATCGAGAATAACTGCTCATAGCGTCGAGGAGCTATCCCGACAAACGGCTTGAAAAACACTCTCTTCGTATCATCCTCTTCTATCACAATTGCGTCTGCATGCAGCTCCGCTGCTCTACTTTTTGGATATGGCTCAATAAATGTTACTGTTCTAATTCCCGATGAAATAATTTGCTTTGCACATAAATGACATGGGAATGTTGTGCAAAACAAATCCGCATGCCTTGTCGATTTACCCATTCTTGCTGCCGCCGCCAAAGCGTCGGCTTCAGCGTGAACCGCTCGCCCAAATTCGATCAAGGAACCCAACATGGATTCTTCCAATATTTCATACGTCTTCTGTTCCGCTTCTGGATCGCTAACAGGCGTTGGAAGCAGGTTTTGATTTTGTAATTTTTCAACGATGTCTTTTGTAATCTCTTTCTTCACTTTGTCATTACTATCGTACCCCTTCTTGTGATCTCGTTCGTCTGGTTCATCTCGCGCTCCCGCCTCCCAATACCCTCCTCCAAAGGCTCGTGGAACCTCATTGGTTCCTACTGAAATGATATCGCCAATATCCGAGAGAATCGATGCGCCCACCTGTCTACCCATTTGTCCTGAGCGTAACGCAGCTCCATAAGCCTGAAACATACCAAATTCCTCGATTCTCGGAGTAATGATACTTGTCCCCATCAGCAATGAAAAGAAACGGTCTAATTCCAACCGGCAATCGTCTCCGTCTTTAGATTTTATTCTGATAAAAACATCCGAGAGATGAAAAGTATCTCGAAACCTTTGTCCGGACTTTAATCCTTCAAAGTAATCGGTCTCAATCATTTCTTCCGCTTGATCTTTTCGATACCCGCTGCCAACAAGATGATCTATTCTCTCTGAGCGTGGCATATAAAATCCGATTGCCAAAAACCTGTCGTTGTAAACCCGACGAAGAAGATGCACCTCTTCCGGGTGCTTCAATTGGCGAAGAATATGAGCTTTACCATTCCCCCGCACCGATGCGCTGCGAATCTCGGCCATGGCAGCCAGTGCCAAAATATCGTTGCGACCGGTGGTTCTTCGCACTTCCGATCCGCGGCTTATGGCATTTTTCACCCTTTCGGGCTCCGAGCTGCCGCCAGCGGGTGCGCTCTGTAGGTCAAAATAGTCGGTGTATCCACTCAGGCGAAGTGTCTTGGCATTATAACCATGCTTCTTCATAACATCTTCAACGAGCGTAACCGCCCGTTCTATCGGCGTGCCGATTGCCGCGACAAGTCCGATGACGAGCTCAGGGCCTGCAAGAGGTCCATCACGTGAGTCTGCCGGCATAAGGCTTTCCGTATTCCTGTCAGATGCAGCCGCGAGGGCAATTCGCCTGCCCAATTCAGAACGATCCGCCCCGCTACAGCTCGCCGTCGGCCTTCAGCATGTCGAGGGAGCGGGCGAAGGCGTCCACGGTGGCGTCGATCTCGGCTTCGCCGTGGGTGGCGGAGATGGTGCCGCCCGGCCAGCCGGTGAGGTCCACGCCGTTCACATTCATCGCCAGCCTGAGCTTGTGCGCCGCGCCCGGCGCATTGCCCCGGAGCTCCTCATAGCCGCAGGCGAACGGGTCGAAACTGTCCGGCGAGACGTCCGCGCGCCCGGCGGGGTTGGTGAAGATGTGGAACACCGAGAAGGTGCCGTAGGCCGCCCAGGGAATGCCGGCTTCCCGGATGGCGTCGTTCAGGCCGGCGCGCAGCCGCTCGCCCGTCGCGTTGGCGCGTGCGCAGGCGTCCGTCGCCTCCAGCTTGGTCAGCGCCGCAAGGCCGGCGGCCGCGGCCACCGGATTGGCGTTGTAGGTGCCCTGGTGGCCGACCTTCTCGATGCCCTTCTCGCGGGTGATGTCGAAGTCGAGGCGCTCGAAGAAATCCGCGCGGCCGGCCAGCGCCCCGCCCGGCATGCCGCCCGAGACGATCTTGGCGAACGCGGTCAGGTCCGGCCGGATGCCGTAATGGCCCTGCGCGCCGCCCGGCGAGACGCGGAAGCCGGTCACCACCTCGTCGAAGATGAGCGCCGTGCCGTTCTCCGCCGTCGCCTCGCGCAGCCCTTCGAGGAAGGCCGGGGAGGTCGGCACCATGCCCGTCGAGGACCCGGTCGGCTCAAGGATGACGGCGGCGATGTCGCCCCCGGCCAGCGCGGCGCGCGCCCCGTCCAGGTCCTCGGGATCGACCAGCACCGTGCTCTCGGCGATGCCGGGCACGAGGCCCACGGCCGAGGAGCCGTCGAAATGCGAGTTCTGGCCGGACGCCATATGATCGTGCCAGCCGTGGAAGTGGGTGCGCACACGCATGATCTTCGCGCGCCCGGTCGCGGTCCGCGCGAGGCGGAGCGCCAGCAAGGTCGCTTCCGTGCCGGAGGAGGTGAAGCGCACCTTCTCCGCCGAGGGCACAAGGTCCTGGATCTTCTGCGCCCAGCGCAGCTCGCCCGCATGGCTGGCGCCGAAATGCGTGCCGCAGGCGAGCGCGTCGGAGATCGCCGCGCCCACATCGGGGTCGTTGTGGCCGAGGATCAGCGCGCCGTGGCCGCCGAAATAGTCGATATATTCGTTGCCGTCGACGTCCCATTTGCGCGGGCCCTGGGCGCGCTCGACATAGATGCCGTAGGGCTCGATCCGGCGGCTGTCATGGGTGATGCCGGAAGGGAAAGTGCGGCAGGCCTCCTCGAACAGCTTCGCGCTGGTCGGGGTCTTGTCCCGGTAGGCGGCCAGGATGCCGGAATTGCTGAGCGGGGCTTCGGGCATGAGTGTCACTCTCCGTCGAGTTGGTAGAAGCGCCGCGCGGTGCCGGCGAACAGGTCGGCCTTTTCGTCGTCGGACGCGCCGGAGGCAAGCTTCTTGAAGGCGTTCCACATTACAGCATAGCTGCAGGACGCCTTGTCCACCGGGAAGTTGCTCTCGAACATGCAGCGCGAGGGGCCGAACGCCTCGATGCAGGTCTCGATATAGGGCCGCCAGACGGCTGCGAGCGTGTCGGAACCGGGCGCCCGGTCCTGCTTGTGGAAGTCGAACCCGTAAACCTTCATGCCGAGGCCGCCGAGCTTGACATGGACGTTCTCGCAGGCGGCGATGGCGCGGATGCTGTCCCGCCAGCCGGGGAAGATCTCGTCATGGCGTCCGGTATAGGGGCCGATGCCGAGCGGCCCGCCGACATGGTCCAGCACGATGCGCGCCTCCGGGAAGGCGCCGGCGAGGCCGACCACATCCGCGAGTTGCGTGTGGTAGAGCCACGCCTCGAAGGTGAGATCGAGCGCGGCGAGCCGGGCGAAGCCCTCGCGGAAGGTCGCATCGTTGAACAGGCCCGGCGGCGGGTTGGTGTGGCTGTTGCGCACATCCGGGCTCGGGTCGTATCCGGCGGCGTGGCGGATGCCGCGGAAGCGCCCGTTGCCGGCGGCGATCTCGGCCTGCAGCACATCTTCGACCGCCGCGCCGAGGGTGAGGTCCGCGAAGCCGACGATGCCGGCGCAGGCCTGCGTCCCGCCATAGCGTCCGGAGGCGCTCATCGCGGCCGTGCCGTTGACGAACTCGACCTCGCCGATCGGCGCTTCCGCTTCCGGGCCGCTCGCCCGGTACATCGAGCCGCACTCGACGAACACGGTCGCGCGCACATTGTGGCCGCTGCCGGTGTCCTCCAGCAGCTCGTGCAGCAGGTAGCGGTGGAAGGAGAAATCCCAGAGGTGATGGTGCGGATCGACGATCGGCAGGTCCGGCTCCAGGATTTCCTCCCCGGTCGTGGCGAGCCAGGCATCGTCTATCGCGGTCATCCGCGTTTCGACGGAATTTGCGGTCATTCCAGTCCGATCTCCTCTCTCTCCCCCGGCTCCAGCGCCGCATGGAGCTTCGCCAGCCGATCGTAGCACCTGGCCTGGTAGCGGAAATGCGGCTGACGGAAGCGGTGTCCCGCCAGCGCCATATCGACATCGCCCGCCGCATTGGCCTTGAGGAACGGCCAGTAGAGTTCGCGGGCCATCCCCAGCAGCGCGGCGACGGCCGGCCCCGGCTCCTCCCATTCGCCGTCCACGCCGGAGAGGTCGTCCGCGCGGCGCACCCAGGCGTCGGTGCGCGGCGCGCGGGCGCGCATGATGCTCATCGGCGTCGGGTCGATGCCGAGCGTCTTCAGCTGCCCGAACAGCGCGAGATCGGCGACCGAGGGGCGCGTGCCGAACAGGAAACGCCCGTTGGCGACCGCGCCTTCCAGCGCATCGAGAACGCGCAGATAGCTCGCTTCGAGGAGCGGCGCGGCGTCCGGTGTGGCGCCGACCAGGCCCATGCGCCCCGTCTGGCGCTCCACGAAGGGCGCGACGGCGGCGGCGTATTGCTCCGCGGAGAGGTCCTCCTGCGCATCGTCCATCACCCAGCGCGCCGCGAATTCGCCGTCTTCCGGCGTGTTGAAGCGGTAGAAGAACAGGCATTTGGTCAGCCACTCGTCGGCCATGTCCTCGATCAGCCGGGCGAGGAAGCGGTCGCGCGGGCGCTCCGGCAGCAGCGAGCGGCAGGCCCCGTGGCGCTCTTCCAGCGCCTCCAGGATGGGCGTGCTGTCGGTCCGGAGTTCGCCGTCGGGAAACCGGAGCACCGGCATCAATTGCGGGCGCACATGCGCGAGCGGCTCATACATCCGCACGGAGCGGCAGACCCAGCGATAGGGCAGCCGGCGGTAGCGCAACGCGGCGCGGAGCTTCACCGTGTAGGGCGAGGCCTCCACGCCATAGAGGACATAGGCGCGCCCGCCCGGCTCGCCGCCGGCCCCGGTCAATGGGACAGGATCTGGCTGAGGAACAGTTTCGTGCGCTCGGACTGCGGATTGTTGAAGAAGGCCTCCGGCTCGTTCTGCTCCACGATCTGGCCTTCGTCCATGAAGATGATGCGGTGGGCGACCTGGCGCGCGAAGCCCATTTCGTGCGAGACGACCAGCATGGTCATGCCGCTCTCGGCCAGATCGACCATCACGTCCAGCACTTCCTTTATCATTTCCGGGTCGAGGGCCGAGGTCGGCTCGTCGAACAGCATGATGCGCGGCTGCATGCACAGCGAGCGCGCGATAGCCACCCGCTGCTGCTGGCCGCCGGAGAGCTGCCCCGGATATTTCAGCGCCTGGTCGCCGATCTTCACGCGCTCGAGGAAATAGCGCGCCCGGTCCTCGGCCTCCTTCTTCGGCTCGCGCCGGACCCAGATCGGCGCGAGCGTGCAGTTCTCGATGACCGAGAGGTGGGGGAAGAGGTTGAAGTGCTGGAAGCACATGCCGACTTCGGACCGGATGCGGTCGATGTTCTTGATGTCGGAAGACAGCTCCGTGCCCTCGACGGTGATCCTGCCCGTCTGGTGGCCCTCCAGCGCGTTGATGCAGCGGATAAGCGTGGACTTGCCGGAACCGGACGGCCCGCAAACGACGATCCGCTCGCCGCGATAGACGGTGAGGTTTATGTCCCGGAGGACGTGGAACTCGCCGAACCACTTGTTCATGCCGGCGATGTCGATCGCGACCTCGCCGGAGGCCGTCATGGCGCGGCGTTCTTCGTCCCGTTCGGTGGCGGCGGCGGTCATGGCGCCTCCCTATCGGTGCCCGACATCGAGGTTGCGTTCCAGATACATGGAATAGCGCGACATGGCGAAACAGAAGATGAAGAAGAACAACGCGATGAAGCCGTAGAGCTCCCACACGATGCCGTTCCAGTTCTGGTCGGCGCGGATCGGCTGCAGCAGGCCCACCGGGTCCAGCAGCCCGATGATGATGACCAGCGTGGTGTCCTTGAACAGGCCGATGAAGGTGTTGACGATCCCCGGAATGGAAATCTTGAGCGCCTGCGGCAGGATGATGAGGCGCATCGACTTCCAGTAGTCCAGCCCGAGCGAGTCGGCGGCCTCGTACTGACCTCTGGGCAACCCTGCGAGCCCGCCGCGGATGACCTCCGCCATATAGGCCGAGGCGAAGGCGGTCACCATGATGACCACGCGCAGGATCAGGTCGAATTCCGTGCCGGGCGGCAGGAAGTAGGAGAGCAGCAGCCAGGCGACGAACAGCAGCGTAATCAGCGGCACGCCGCGGATGAACTCGATGAACCCGACGCAGACCGCCTTGATGAGGATGAGGTTGGACTGCCGCCCGAGCGCGAGCACGATGCCGATGGGAAGCGAGCCGGCGATGCCGGAGACGCCGATGATGGTGGACAGCAGGAAACCGCCGAGCCTGGCGGACTCCACCGGCTCCAGGCCGATTGCCAGCACGGCGCCCAGCGCGTCCTCGAAGGCGGTGACGCAGAACAGCCACCAGAGCGCCGTCGCGAGGATTCCCGCGCCGACGGCCGCCAGGAAGGCGAGCCCCTCGTCCAGCCTTCCCCGCACAAGCGGCGGCAGGAAGCGGATGCAGGCCCAGCCGATGGCGAGGCCGACGACGGCGCCTACGGGCCCCCAGAGCGAGCCGCCCCAGATGAGCCAGTAGGCGAGAAGCGGGTAGAGCGCGCTGAAGATGAGCAGCTTGCGCGGCGCGGAACTGAACAGCGCGGGCCAGATCGCGACGAACAGCAGCACGAAGGCCAGGATCGGCCGCCAGCGCAGCTCTTCCGGATAGAACCCGAACACGAATTGCAGGAAGCGTTCGTTGATGACCGCGAGGCAGGCGCCGTCGTCCACTTCGCGGCATCCCTGCAGGGAGGAGGCGTTCCAGACCGAGTCGAGGAACAGCCAGGGCACGACCATCGCCAGGATGTAGGCGACGAAGGCGAGCGACAGCAGGGTCGCGACGGTGTTGAAGACGCCGGAGAACAGGTTGTCCCGCGCCCAGCCGAGAGCGCCGCCCGTCTTGACCGGCGGCGGCGACGGCGGGATCTGCCGCTCGGCGACGAATGCGACGGATTTCTCGCCGGCCATCTCAGCGCTCCTTCAGCCTGACGCTTCTGTTATAGGCGTTCATGGCCCCGGAAATGGTCAGGGAGGCGACCAGGTAGAACGCCATCAGGAGCAGGATGCACTCCATCTCCCGGCCGGTCTGGTTCAGCGTGATGCCGCCGAGCGTGCCGGTGGCGTCCATGTATCCCACGGCGATGGCGAGCGAGGAGTTCTTCGTCAGGTTGAGGAACTGGCTGATGAGCGGCGGCACGATGACCCGGAGCGCCTGCGGCAGCACGACGAGGCTCATGGTTCGCCCGGGCCTGAGGCCGAGCGCATAGGCCGCTTCCGTCTGGCCCTTGCTGATGGCGAGGATGCCGGCGCGCACGATCTCGGCGATGAACGCGCCGGTATAGACAGAGAGCGCCAGCCACAGGCCGATCAGGCTGTCGCGCATGTAGATGCCGCCCTTGAAGTTGAAGCCCTTCAAGGCGGGAACTTCCAGCGAGACCGGGGAGCCCATCGCGAAGAACGCGAGCAGGACCGGGACGGCGAGAATGGCGAGCCGCACCCAGAATACCGGCAGGATCTGCCCGGTCGCCGCCTGCCGGGCCCGGGCCCAGCGGCCGAAATACCACGCCGCGCCGACCGACAGCAGCAACACAATGCCGATCACGGACGAACCGGCCTCGAAGACCGGAGCCGGGATGTAGAAGCCCCTGTTGGTAATGAAGACGCTGTCGAAGAGGAGGCCGCTCATCGCATCCTCGCCCCGGAAGGACCTGACGCCCGGCAGGACTTCGTTGACGATGGCGACCGTGAACAGGATCCAGATAAGGACCGGAATGTTGCGGACCGTCTCGATATAGACCGTCATCAGCCGCGCGACGACCCAGTTCCGGGAAAGCCGGAGCACGCCCGCGAGCACGCCGATGACCGTGGCGGTGATGCAGCCCATGACCGCGACGAGGATGGTGTTGATGATGCCGACCAGGGCGGCGCGCCCGTGCGTGGAGGTCGAATCGTAATCGAGCAGGTGCTGGTTGATGTCGTAGGCGGAGGTCTCGAAGATGAAGCCGAAATCGATGTCCTTGCCGAGCGCCTCCAGGTTCCTGACGGCGTTGTCTATCGCCCATGCGAAGGCCAGCATGATGACGGCCAGCGCAAAGATCTGAATCGTGTAGGAACGGTATCGGGTGTCGTAAAGAAGCTGGCTGACGCGGAACGGTTCCGGAGGCGGCTGTCCCGTGCTGGACATGCGTCACGGCTCCCCGTCGAACGCGGCCCGGGACCTTGCCGTCGGAAGGCCCCGGCCCGGACAAAGAAAGGGCGCTTCCCGGGGAAGCGCCCTTTGAGTTCTAGTGCTTACCGGAACGGCGGGGCGTAGAGGATGCCGCCCTTGGTCCAGAGCTGGTTCAGGCCTCGGGCGAGGCCGATGGCGGTGTTCTCGCCGATATGCTTCTCGAAGATCTCGCCGTAATTGCCGCCGGTCTTGATGGCGTGGACGGCCCAGTCGGAGGAAAGGCCCAGCATCTCGCCGTAATTGCCCTCGACGCCCAGCAGGCGCTTGATCTCCGGGTCCTTGGTGTCGGCCGAGGCCATGCTGTCCACATTCGCCGCCGTGATGCCCTTCTCCTCGGCGATGATGAGCGCGTTCAGCACCCAGCGCACGATGTCGCCCCAGGCATTGTCGCCGTGGCGGACCAGCGGGCCGAGCGGCTCCTTGGAGATGATCTCCGGCAGGATGATATGGTCCGCCGGGTTCTCGAAGGTGGCGCGGGTCGCGGCTAGGCCGGATGCGTCCGTGGTGTACACGTCGCAGGCGTTCGCCAGATATTTCTGCTGCGCCTCGGCGTTGGTCTCGATCGGCACCGGCTCGTAGCTCATATTGTTGGCGCGGAAGAAGTCGGCCAGGTTGAGCTCCGTGGTGGTGCCGGTCTGGATGCAGACGGTCGCGCCGTCGAGCTCGGAAGCCGACGAAACGCCCATGTCCTTGCGGATCATGAAGCCCTGGCCGTCATAGTAGTTCACGCCCAGGAAGGAGAATTTCAGGTCGACGTCCCGGCTCAGCGTCCAGGTCGTGTTCCGGTAGAGGACGTCGATTTCGCCCGAAGCGAGCGCCGTGAAGCGGGTCTTGCCGGTCGTCGGCGTGAACTTGATCGCATTCGGGTCGCCGAACACGGCCGCCGCCGTCGCGCGGCAGAAGACGACGTCGAAGCCGTCCCAGTTGCCGTCGGAGTCCGTAAACGCGAAACCGGCGAGGCCGGTGGAAACGCCGCACTGGATGAAGCCCTTGGCTTTCACGTCATCCAGCGTCGCTCCGTGGGCCCCGACGGAGAACGCCGCGGCCGCAGCAGCGGCAACCAATGTGGTTTTGAGTCTCATGGGCTTTCGTTCTCCCGTTCGAGTGTTCCGCACAATTGTGCGGAATTGTGCTGCTTTACCGCTCGGTAAATGTACCCCCAACTACCGAACGCAACCTCCGTGTTCATGTTACCAACCGGCGCGCCCGATGGCAACAGCGCTCCCGCGGTTCGCGGCGCGGCGGAAACGGCGCCCGGGGGCGGCGCTCAGGCGGCGGCGAACGCCCGGAAGGCCCGCGCGCCTTCCTCTGCATGGCTGAGCGCAATGCCGTGGCGGGCGCCGGGGAACACCTGGAGGCGGGCGTCGGGCAGGACTTCCAGCAGGTCCGCGGCCACGCTCATCGGCAGGAACGGGCTCGAATCGGGATGCAGCAGCAGCACCGGACAGGCGATTTGCCGGAAGGCGCCGGACAGCTCCGCCCCCATCAGCAGGTCCGCGGCGTCGAGCAGCGACGAGGCGGCCGTGCGGCTCTGGACCTCGTGCATCCACTGCCGTTCGCCGGCCCCGACCTTGCCGTCGGCGAAGCGGCGCGCGACCATCTCCTCCGACCAGCGCTCCATGCCGTCGGCCTCCACCGCCGCCCGCCAGGCGGCCACGTTCCGGATTGCGGGCCCGTAATGGCCGGTGGAGCAGGCGCAGACGCTTGCGATCCGCTCCGGCTCCCTGGCCGCGGTGAACAGGCAGGCCGTGCCGCCGAGCGATTCGCCGACAAGGTGGAAGCGCTCGAAGCCCGCCGCATCCGCGACCGCCATGATGTCGTCCGCCAGCCCGTCGAAGGACCAGCGGTGGTCCGGCCCCGGCAGGGTCGAGCGCCCGAAGCCGCAAAGGTCGAAGCGGGCGACGCGGAACCGGTCGATCAGGCCGGGCAGCCAGCCGGACCAGATGTCGCAGTCCACCGCGACGCCGTGGCAGAACAGCACGGCCTCCCCGGGCGCGTTCCAGGGCGGCACGAGGTCCACCGTTTCCATGTGGAGGGCATAGCCGGGTCGCTGAAGCATGGTCATGCGAGCCATGAAACGCACTTGCCCCCGGCTTGTCAAAACCGGCCGCCATCGCCGCGCGGCTAATACCAGCGGTCGTTGACAGGAACCCATGACGGCTTCGACGCCCGTCACCTTGCAGGTGTATTCGACAGGCTTCAGGACAGGCTCTTCCGTCATGCCCGGACTTGTTCCGGGCATCCACTTCCGCCGCCGCGATGGCCCCG
>JAJDVH010000137.1 GCA_022826185.1 Alphaproteobacteria bacterium | reverse complement strand
TCGAGGAAGTTGATGGAGCCGCGCGGGCCGACCACGATCTCGGTGGTATAGCGGTCGTTGCCGTCGCGGTCCTTCCACTTGCGGGTGCGCAGCTTGCCGGTGACGTGCGCCTGGCGGCCCTTGGCGGCGTGCTTGCGCAGCATGGCCACGAGGCCGTCCTGGAAGACGGTGACGCGGTGCCACTCCGTCTGCTGCCTGTATTCGCCGGTCTGGCGATCACGGTAGCCTTCGTTGGTGGCGATGGAGAAATTGGCGACTTCGCCGCCGCCGGGGAGGCTGCGGAACTCGGGGTCTGCGCCCAGATTGCCGATCAGGTCGACGCGATTCAGGCCGTTCATGATTGCTGCTCCTTGCAGAGGTTGATCGTGAGCCTTTACAACTCACCCCGAACAACCCCTTCCCGACCTTGCGGCGTCGATGCCGCCAGAGGCCGGGAAGGGGAAGCGAAGATCGGGATGCCGGCCGACCCGGAACTCACCCGGCGGGCGCGGCTCAGAACCGCTTGCGCCGGCCTTCCGCGAAGAGCCCGGTCGCCAGGTCGCCATAGTACTGGATGCCGGAGTCGGCGGTCTTCTCGCCCTTGCAGATCAGAATCTCGTTGCGCGCGGGGCGGAGCTCGCGCACGGTCTCCAGCGACAGGGTCAGGGGGTGGCCCTTGCCGCCCGGCAGCCGGCGGATCGCGCCGTCGATCGTCGTGCGGTAGCGCTCGACCACATAGTGCTCGTCCTGCAGGCCGCGGCCGAAGACGTGCGTGAGGAACGTGTTCGCATCGGGGCGAAAGGCGGACGCATCGGTGGCGGACATGTCGATATTCTCCTGTTGGAGGAAGGGAAGCGGGAGCCGGTCGGCAACCCGCAGGGATCGCACCGAAAACCCCTTCCCCACCTTGCGGCGGAGAAGGGGCGGGGTCCGGCACCATCAGCGGCTGGCGAATACGGCGGGACCGGCGTCGGTCAGGATTTCGACATCGTCGAGCGTGAGCTTCGCAAAGGCCAGCGCCGCCGCGACCTCCATTGGCGTCTGCCAGGTGCCATGGTCAGTACCGTCGGCGATTTCGATCACGGTGTATTGCGTCGGCAGGTCTGGCATGCCGCGCCAGGAGTAGGAGCGCTGCCGGTCGCGGCAGGGGCCGCATTCCCGCATGAACGGCTCCGGGGGGCGGGTGCCACAGCGGGGGCAGAGCCCGGCAGATATGCGCTCGCGGGTCACCTTATGATAGCGGCGGCGGTGAGTGGCGAGGCGCGCCTCGCGGCAGTCCGGGCAGGAAACGGACCCGGGGTCGGGAGGCCGTTTCGCGCAGTGGACACAGACGCCGCGGGCGCGGGCGTCGGCCACTCTGCGCCGCCACCGCGCCCGCTCCGCGGCGCGGCGCTCTTCCCTGCAAGGCGCACATACGGTCGACCCCTCGGAGGGGGAAGCTTCGCCGCAGCGGATGCAAAGCCCTTGGGAGACCCGGGCGAGGGTCCTGCGATTGTATCGGTCCAGTTCGACGGCCAGACAGGCTTCGCAGGCCAGGCGACCGCGAGCGGCGGAGCGCCGTCCGCAGATGACGCACAGGCCGAGGGCGCGACGGTCCGCGCGGCGGCCCTTGGCGGCCTCCTTGTCCCGTTTGGCGGGAAGCGGCTGGCAATCCGGGCAGCGGCGGCTGCCGGGAACCGGCGGGGCCTCGCCGCACTCGATGCAGAGCGAGCGGTCGGCCTGCCGGCGGCGGCGGTCGATGCGGGCGCGGTATGTCCGCCGGCGCGCGGCGAGGCAGTCGTCGCAGCACGCATTGCCTTCGGCGGGCGCCCTGTTGCCGCACTGCACGCAGAGGCCGGCCTGTTTCCGTTCCTCCTTGCGCTCCTGCAGGCGCCGGCGGCTGATGGCGAGATGCTTTTCGTTGCAGGCCCCGCAGAGCCGCCGGCGGGGCTTCTCGGGCCTGGCGCCGCATTGCTGGCAGAGGCCCCGGTTGCTCCGAAGCAGGCGGCGTTTGCGGGCCGCCTTCCGATCGCTGGCGCGGCGGCGCTCTTTGCATTCCGGGCAGTATTTCTCCCCGTCGGGCGGTTGAACGCGACCACAGTTCAAACAGAGTCCGCGCGCGGCTAGCCGGTCCCGGGCACGGGAGGCGTTGGACCGCCGGGCGGGCGCCGTCTCCGTGGAAGCGCCGGCGCTGCAGCAACGGCAGCCCGCCGCTTCGGCAGGCGGATGGATATGAACGGGGGCGGAATCCGGCATGGGTGCCATCTCCTGCTGACGGAACGGACGCGGGAGCCGGTCGGACGGCAGCCCCCGCGGAAATCGCCCCGACAACCCTTTCCCCGCCTTGCCGGCCGGACAGGACGGGCCGCGGCGGTCGTCGGGAGACGGCCGGCGGCGCGGCCGCGCAGATGAGGACCGCATGGATCCGGACCGGGATCGCGGTTCGGGAGGCCCGGGATCGGGGGGGCCGGTTTCTCGACGACCGCCTGTCAATTGCGGCCGAAAAGTTCCACTCCACATTTGCGGCCGGGAAGTTCCCGCCTAGAGCATGAGGCTCTCAGGCTCGGCGCCGGGAGATTGGATCCGGGGAAGCTGTGGGCGCCGCGGCGCCCGGGGACCAGCCCGGGAGGCGGGTAATGCGGGACTCGGCACGGGCGCGCGTCCAGCGCCCGCGCACGCCATAGCGGGGTGCTTGTGGCGCCCCGTGGTCCCGCGTTCAGCGCCTCGGGGGCTCCGGGCTGGGCGCCAAGCGGGGCGCCAGCGCCACGGGAGCGCCATGCCCGGCGCCCACGGAGCATTGCCCGCGCGACACACACTGGTTTCCGGCTCTGCACCCGGCGCCCGCCGATCCCGCTTCTGACGCCCACGGTGCCGGCCGCGCTCCATGTGAGCGGCCGTGGATTTCGTGGGGCGCTACGCCGGGCGCCATGCTGGGGCGCCGGCACCACGGCCAGCGACCGGTGGTGCCGCGCGTGGCGCCCATGGATATGACGGTGGATGGGGAGGTTGTGTCAGGATCGGCCGGCAGGTCATGGTGGGAGGCAGGCATGCCGAGGCGGTTCGCGTTCGATGAGGCCGGTGTCGAGGCCCTGGAGCCCGAGGAGCGGGAGTGGCGCGCCTGGGACGAGGCCCTGAAGGGGTTCGGGGTCCGCATCCGGCCGTCCGGGGGCAAGTCGTGGATCGTCAACGCCACCGTGAGGGGAGCGGACGGGAGGGTCCGCAGCCGGCGGATCACGCTCGGCCGGTGCGGGGAGATGAGCCTGGAGGAGGCAAGGACGGAGGCGCGAAAACATCTGGGGGTCGCGGCTCCTGCCGTGGCGGGCGCGCCGGCCGCAGACATGGAGGACCGGGGCGCCGGGGACCGCACGCCGGCGCCCAGCGGCCCGGAGGCGGAAGAGGAGGACCCGGCGGCCGGTCTGGCGACGGCGCTGGCCGGCATTCGCGGCGCCGTGGACAGGATTGAGGCGTGGAGCGCGAGGACGGGGCCGCAGGTGGAGCGGCTGTCGGCGGATGCAGCGGATCGCGGGCGGTGGCGTCTGGCCAGGGCGGTTCTGGGGCTCGCATTCGTGGCGGCGGCGGGGTTCGCCGGCGGGGCGGTGGTGCAGTCCCAGATGTCGGTCCTGCCCCAGGAGGACCCCAGCCTGGGCTGGCGGGACCACATATGGGAGCATTACGGAGAGGCGATCACGAATTGCTACGACCGGGCCCGGAAGGAGGAGGCGGGCCGTGTGAAGTGCGAGATCGTGGTGCGCGCCAAATGACCGGGCTTCGCGCGCCGGTGCCCATTTATCGGATTGCTCACGCCCGGCGGCGCTTGCGCGTCAGTATGAGAGGCCGTGCCCCCTTGTGAGCTGCTGGCGCCGCCCGAGGGCCTCGCCCATGTGCCGCCAGCATTCCTCGGAGAGGTTTTCGAAGCTCACGGCGAGATCGGCGGGCAGGCCCTGCGCCAGCCGGAACAGGGA
>JAJDVH010000006.1 GCA_022826185.1 Alphaproteobacteria bacterium | reverse complement strand
CGGGGCCGCCTTTCGGCGTTTCTGCAGAAAGCGACCGGCTGGGGGCCGAAAAAGCCCCCGGCGTGAGCAAGCGCGAGAGGTGCGTGCGCCGTCTCGCGCGCGCAATCAGGCGCGCGAACCGCGCCGGCGCCGACACCCGCCCGCGCCCGCACGCGAAACGCGCGCAAAACAGGGACGCCCCGTCCCGCCCTTTGCTTTGCCTGGAAGGAGGCACGCATGACTGTGAACGAACCCCGTCCCGAACTGGCGGCGATGCCGGCCGCAAGGCTGGCGCCCGCCGCCACGGCCCTTGCCGAAGCCTATGCGCAGGACATGGACGCAGCGCCGCCGCCGCAGGACCGCCGCGCGTGCGCTGACCACCACCGCGCCGGGCGCGCCCAACTCGCCCATCTGCGACAGCTCCTCGCCCTGATCGACTGGAGCGCCGAGCGCATGCCCGAACCGGAGCCGGCCGAGACGCAGATGGACGCTCCCGACCAGCCGGTTGCCGGGCCGCCGGATCCGGAGACCGGCTATGACGGCCGCGAGGACGAGTTCCACTATGCCGGCGAGGTGTGGAAAGGCAGCATCGCCGCGCCCGGGTTCCGGGAATGGCTGGGAGACCTGGAGCGCCGCGTCGGGCTGATCCCGATGAAGGAGGGCGAGGAGGGCAGGCTGATCGAATGCAATGTCGGCGGGCGGATGTTCATAGGCCCGCCGGACACGCCCGGGTTCGGGGCATGGCGCGAACGCCAGAGGCGCCGCGAAGAGCGCGAAAAGCAGGAGACCGCCGCGCGCGCCCATGACATCGCATGACATCCCATGACACTTCCGGAGGGCCGCCGGGCAAAAACATGACAATTCATGACATCCCCGCAGGGGTCCCCTCCGCCGTCCCGGCCCTCCTCTCGTCATGCCCGGACTTGTTCCGGGCATCTCCATCGGGGCCATTGCGGCGGCGGAAACGGATGCCCGGAACAAGTCCGGGCATGACGGAAAGGGGGAAGCGCAAGAGGCGCGCGAATCTCCGGCCGCGGGAGGACGGCTACGACAAAAACATGACAATTCATGACATCCCCGAAGGGGTCCATGCCGCCGCCTCGGCCCTCCTCTCGTCATGCCCGGAACAAGTCCGGGATGACGAAAGGGGCGCGGAGAGCGGCGTAGCCGGGCTGGCGGGCGCGCTGGATGCAAGGCGAACGAGATGTGCGCATGCGGCAGCCCGCAGTCGAAGGAGGAAGGACTCCGCACCGGCGCCTCCGCTTGCAGCCGGCGGGACCCGGGGCCATGCTCGGGCCAACCGGAGCCAGTGACGGGCCGATGGCGGCTATCGACGAGATCTACGACCCGACCGACCCGGCGACCATCGCCGATCCCTACCCTGCGCTCGCGCGGCTGCGCGCCGAGGCCCCCGTCGCCTGGAGCGAACGGCTGAAGGCCTGGCTGCTGACCCGCTATGACGACTGCCTCGCCGCGCAGCGCGACCGGCGGCTCTCGGCCGAGCGCATGGCGGCCTATTTCCAGGGGCTCGATCCCGCGCGCCGGCGGCAGTTGCAGCAGAGCGAAGGCGCGCTCGGACGCTGGGCCGTCTTCCTCGACCCGCCGGAGCACACCCGCATTCGCGGCCATCTGAACGGCCGCTTCACCACCGCCGCGCTCGGCGCGATGGCGCCCCGGATCGCGCGGCGGATCGACGCCCTGCTCGGGCCGGCGCTGGACGGCGGGTCGATGGATTTCGTCGCCGATTTCGCCTATCCGCTGCCGGCCGGCGTCATCATGGAAATCCTGGGCGCGCCGCTGGACCGCCTCGACGACTTCCAGCGCTGGAGCCACGACCTTGCGCTCTTCGTCGGCTCCTCGCAGACCGCGCCCGACAAGCATCTCCGCGCGGAGGCCGCCGTCGCCGGCCTCGATGCGACCTTCCGCGGCCTGCTGAACGACCGCCGCCGCCGTCCGGCCGGCGATCTCATCTCCGAGCTTGCCGCGAGCCCCGGCCTCTCCGACGACGACCTTGTGGCGAACTGCATCCTGCTGCTCTTCGCCGGCCACGAGACGACCACCGGCCTGCTCGCCAACGGCCTGATGCGCCTGATCGACCATCCCGGCCAGCAGGACCTGCTGCGCCGGGAGCCGGCGCGCGCGGAGGCGGCGGTGGAGGAAATGCTGCGCTTCGACTCGCCCGCCCCGGCCGTCTCGCGGGTCGCGGCCGAGGACATGGAGATTCGCGGCCGGCGCATCCGGGCCGGCGAGCGCGTCTTCCTGATGCTGAACGCCGCCAACCGCGACCCGGAGGCGTTCGCGGACCCGGAGCGCTTCGACATCGCGCGCCGGGAGGGCCGGCAGATCGCCTTCGGATTCGGCATCCATTTCTGCGTCGGCGCGCCGCTCGCAAGGCTGGAGGCGGCGCTGGCCTTCCCGCGCCTGCTGGCGGCGATGCGGGATATCGGGATCACGGCGGACCGGCTCGACTGGCGCGACGGCGTCAGCCTGCGCGGCACGGTCTCCATGCCCATCCGCTTCCGCCCCGACGCGGCGCCGTAGGGTGGGACCAACGGCCGCTGCGCTGCTTGCGCGGTTTCCGGTGCGGGCCTATGTTGCCGCCCTTCCTTTCAACACGGTACGGCCAAGCCTTCGGCGGCCGACAAGCACGCCGGGAGCGGCACGCATATGAGCAAGATCAAGGTTGCAACCCCTGTCGTCGAGCTCGACGGCGACGAGATGACGCGGATCATCTGGGAGTTCATCAAGGAAAAGCTGATTCTGCCCTATCTCGATGTGGACCTGAAATATTACGACCTGTCGATCCAGAAGCGGGACGAGACCGACGACCAGATCACCGTCGATTCGGCCAACGCGATCAAGAAATACGGCGTCGGCGTGAAATGCGCGACGATCACGCCGGACGAGGACCGGGTCGAGGAATTCGGCCTGAAGGCCATGTGGCGCTCGCCCAACGGCACGATCCGGAACATCATCAACGGCACCGTCTTCCGCGAGCCGATCATCTGCGCGAACGTGCCGCGCCTTGTGCCGGGCTGGGCGAAGCCGATCATCATCGGCCGCCACGCCTATGGCGACCAGTATCGCGCGACCGATTTCGTGGTGCCGGGCAAGGGCAAGCTCACCATCCGCTTCGAGCCGGAGGACGGCGGCGAGGCCATCGAGCGCGAGGTGTTCGACTTCCCCGGCGGCGGCATCGCCATGTCGATGTACAATCTCGACGAGTCGATCCGGGGCTTTGCGCGCTCCTGCTTCAACTACGCGCTGATGCGCAATTATCCCTGCTTCATGTCCACCAAGAACACGATCCTGAAAGCCTATGACGGGCGCTTCCGGGACCTGTTCGCCGAGGTGTTCGAGAACGAGTTCAAGGACCGTTTCGAGGCTGCCGGGCTCTGGTACGAGCACCGGCTGATCGACGACATGGTGGCGCAGGCGATGAAGCTCGAAGGCGGCTATGTCTGGGCCTGCAAGAACTATGACGGCGACGTGCAGTCCGACACGGTCGCCCAGGGCTTCGGCTCGCTGGGCCTCATGACCTCGGTGCTGATGACGCCCGACGGCAAGACCATCGAGGCCGAGGCGGCGCACGGCACCGTGACCCGCCACTACCGCCAGCACCAGCAGGGCAACGAGACCTCGACCAACTCCATCGCCTCGATCTTCGCCTGGACGCGCGGCCTCGACTATCGCGGCCAGTTCGACGGGACGCCCGAGGTTTCCGAGTTCGCCCGCACCCTGGAGCGCGTCTGCATCGAGACGGTGGAAGGCGGCGAGATGACCAAGGATCTGGCGCTTCTGGCCGGCCCGGACCAGGGCTGGCTCAGCACCACCGGCTTCCTCGACGCCGTGGACCGCAACCTGAAGCGCACGCTCGACGCCTGAGCGCCGCCAACCCGGCGGCGGCGCGGCTAACCGGCCATCGTAGCCCGGGTAGGGAGGTCCCGGATCGCCGTCCCAACAGCCTTATGGGCCTGGGCGAGGTCGTACTGCGCCTGGAGGTTGAGCCAGAACTGGGGCTCCGCACCGAACCAGTGACCCAGGCGCAGGGCGGTATCGCCGGTAATCGACCGCTTGCCGGCGATAATCTGGCTGACCCGGTTGGGCGGCACTCCGATCTGCCGTGCCAGTTCGGTCGGGGTGATGGCCAGTTCGTCCAATTCGTCCCGAAGCACCTCGCCGGGGTGGACTGCCTGCGTGAACATGGTCGACCGTCCCTTCATTCGTGGTAATCGACGACCTCGACATTGTGCGGTCCCGGTTGACCGTCGGGCCACTCGAAACACAGCCTCCATTGCCGATTTATACCAGCGGTTGAGGGTTGAGACTCATTGAGGGGATTCCCAGGGAGGGCGACTTCTGACTCAATGCCGCTCGAGCGATTGGAGGGTCGGTATGAGGGCAGGGATCCCCTTGAGGGAGGATTTCGATGCGGCGCAGTTG
>JAJDVH010000144.1 GCA_022826185.1 Alphaproteobacteria bacterium | reverse complement strand
CGGGGCCGCCTTTCGGCGTTTCTGCAGAAAGCGACCGGCTGGGGGCCGAAAAAGCCCCCGGCGTGAGCAAGCGCGAGAGGTGCGTGCGCCGTCTCGCGCGCGCAATCAGGCGCGCGAACCGCGCCGGCGCCGACACCCGCCTGCGCCCGCCCGCGCCCGCCCGCGAAACGCGCGCAAAACAGGGACACCCCTCGTCCCGCCCTTTGCTTTGCCCGAAAGGAGGCACGCATGACCGAAACCGGCCCCCGCCGCCGAAACCCCCGTCATGGACCGGCAGGAGGACATGAACGCCGGCCCGGACCCCGATCCGGGGCTGCCGCCAGGACCGAGTCCGGGCCCCGGCTCGGGGGCCGGGGCGACGGTTGGGGGGCAGGCGTTGCGAAACCACCGAAGACAGATGCCTGAAGCCGGCAGGCGGGGGAGGCGGTCAGGGAGCGAACCGCCATATGCCCGAACCGGCCACGCAATATGCCCCATGCGCATGCGGAACATGACAAAACATGACACATCGCGAGGGAGGCCGGGCGCGCCTCATGACAAAACATGACACTCCATGACATTCCATTGACACGTCCCTGCAGGGCGTCGCGGGAGCCGGCGCCGGCCCGTCCGCGCGGCTCACCGGCCGGCGGGGATGAGGCCGCGGGGGCGGAAGCGCATGACGAGCAGCAGGATGAGGCCCATGACCAGCGGGCGCATGTGCGGGGCGGCGTCCAGCAGGTGCTCGCGGACGGCGCTGCCGGCGGGCAGGCCCGAGGTCAGCGCCTGCATCGCCCAGAGGCCCGCAGGCTCCGCCTCGATCCAGACGAACCAGACGAGGAAGCCGCCCAGCACCGCGCCCAGATTGTTGCCGGAGCCGCCCACCACCACCATCACCCAGATGAGGAAGGTGAACCGCAGCGGCTGGTAGCCCGCCGGCGTGAACTGGCCGTCGAGCGTGGTCAGCATCGCGCCCGCGACGCCCACCACGGCCGAGCCCAGGATGAAGACCTGCCGGTGGCGGCGGGTCACGTCCTTGCCGATGGCGCCGGCGGCGGTCTCATTGTCGCGGATCGCCCGCATCATCCGGCCCCAGGGCGAGTGCAGCGCGCGCTCCGAGAGCCAGAACACCACCGCCAGCACGGCGAGGAAGAGGCCCGCATAGCAGAGCTTGACGAACAGGCTGGAGGACTGGACCGCGAACTCCCGGAGCGCGTCCTCATGCGCCGCGCCGGTCAGCGCCTCCAGGCTCCGGCTGTGCAGCACGGCCACCAGATCGACGAACCACGGGTCCTGCTGCAGGTCCACCTCGTAGGGCACCGGGCGGTCGAGGCCGGACACGTTCTTGACCCCGCGCGTCAGCCAGTCCTCGTTCTTGAGCACGGCGATCACGATCTCGGAAATGCCGAGCGTGGCGATGGCGAAATAGTCCGAGCGCAGCCCGAGCGCGATCCGGCCGATGACCCAGGCGGCGCCGGCGGCGAACAGCCCGCCCGCGAACCAGGAGAGGATGATCGGCAGGCCGAGGCCGCCCAGATAGCCGGTCTTGGCGGGCTCCACCGCCTCGATGGCATCGACCGCGGGATCGAAGAAGGCGCTCGCGCCGAAGAAGCCGGCGAGGATGACGACGGCCAGCGCTGCCGTGCGGGAGCGGTTGCGGGGCATGTAGCGGGCGAGAGCCAGCGCGAGGCCTGCCGCCGCCATCAGGATGAGGAACGCGATGAACAGGCCCCCGCCGCCCGCCGCCCAGGCCGCCGGCACGGGCGGGCGCGAGACCAGCACGCCCGCAAGCCCGCCCAGCGCCGCGAAGCCCATGATGCCGATATTGAAGAGGCCCGCATAACCCCACTGGATGTTGACCGCGAGCGACATGAGCGCGGAGATGAGGCAGAGGTTCAGCACCGCGAGCGCCAGCGGCCAGGACTGGCCGAAGCCGACCGCCGCCAGCGCCGTTCCGACCGCCGCGATGGCCAGGCAGTTCCTGAACGCCGGCGTCACAGCACCCGCCCCCGGAAAATGCCCGACGGGCGCAGCAGCAGGACGAGGACGAGGATCA
Source organism: Alphaproteobacteria bacterium (assembly GCA_022826185.1). Lineage (GTDB taxonomy): Bacteria > Pseudomonadota > Alphaproteobacteria > Bin95 > Bin95 > Bin95. The sequence goes on along the minus strand of JAJDVH010000144.1, from coordinate 16,729 downwards.
TGAAGGAGACGGCGAACTTGTAGTCGGTCGAGAGAAGCTGGGCGAGGCCGTCGGGCTGCCAGGGGCCGGGCAGCAGGTAATGCAGGAACTTCTTCCAGGCGTAGGTGACGGTCACCTCCGAGAAGGCGACGATCACCGCGCCGACGATGGCGCCGACCGGCTGGCCGATGCCGCCCAGTATGGCGGCCGCGAACATGGGCAGCAGCAACTGGAAATAGGTGAAGGGCTTGAAGCTCTTGTCGAGCCCGTAGAGCGCGCCCGCAATGGCGGCGAGCGCGGCGGCGATGGCCCAGGCGATCAGCACGACGCGCTCCGGGTTGATGCCGGAAAGCCGCGCCAGGTCCTCATTGTCGGAATAGGCGCGCATGGACTTGCCCGTCCGGGTGCGCTGCAGGAAGCGGAAGAGCAGGAAGACCACGATGACCGCGACGACGACCGTCAGGCACTGCGTCGTCTTGATCGAGAGGCCCTCCGCGAGCCCGGTCGCCTGCTTGAACTCGCGCGCCTTCACGATGAAGCGCCCGCCGTCGGAGAATTGCCGGTCGTCCGGGCCTATGACGAAGCGCACCGCCCCGTTCAACACGAACATCACGCCGAGCGAGGCCATGACCATCACGATGGGCGCGCTGCGCCGGCGGCGGTAGAAGCGGAACACCAGCCGGTCGGCGGCGAGCGCGGCGGCGATGGCGGCGGCCATGCCGAACGGCAGCGCGAGCAGGGCCGTCGGCAGCGGCCCGAGGCCGACGCCCCAGGCCTGGAGCTGCCAGGTCGCGAGGATCGCCGCCATGGTCCCGAAGGCCATCAGGTCGCCGTGGGCGAGATTGGCGAAGCGCAATATGCCGAAGACGAGCGTGATGCCGAGCGCGCCGAGCGCAAGCTGGGCGGCATAGGCAAGGCCCGGCACGATGACATAGTTGCCGAGCAGGACCACTGCGTTCAGGAGGTCGGGCGGCATGCCTCAGCCTCCGAGGAAGGACCGGCGCACTTCCGGATCGGCGAGGAGCGCGCGGCCGCTGTCGGTGAAGCGGTTTTCGCCGGTGACGAGCACATAGCCCCGGTCGGCGACGGCGAGCGCCTGGCGGGCGTTCTGCTCGGCCATCAGGATCGCGATGCCGGCGCTGCGGATTTCCAGCATCCGCTCGAACAGGTCGTCCATCACGATGGGCGAGACGCCGGCGGTCGGCTCGTCGAGCATCAGCAGGGCGGGCCCGGTCATCAGCGCGCGGCCCACGGCGACCTGCTGGCGCTGGCCGCCGGAGAGTTCGCCCGCCGGGCGGTCCTGCTTGTCCCGGAGCGCCGGGAAGAGCTCGAACACCCGCTCCATGGCGCCGGAAATGTCGTCGCGCCGGAGGAAGGCGCCCATCTCCAGGTTCTCGCGCACCGTCATGGTGGTGAACACATTGTCCGTCTGCGGCACGAAGGCCATGCCGCGCCCCACCCGGTCCTGCGGCGAGAGGCCGGTGATGTCCTCGCCGCCCAGCCGGACCCGGCCGGACCGGAGCCGCACCATGCCGAGCAGCGCCTTCATCGCCGTCGATTTCCCCGCCCCGTTCGGGCCGACGATGACGGCGATCTCGCCCCGGTCGACGGAAATCGAGCAGCCGTGGATGATGTCGGCTCCGCCATAGCCGCCGGTCATGGCGTCGCCCTCGAGGTAGCTCATGGCCGGTCCGTCGCCGCGCCCCGGCCGAGATAGGCCTCGATCACGGCTTCGTCGGCCATGATCCGGCCGGCGGGGCCCTGGGTCAGCACCGCGCCCTCCACCATCACGATCACCGGGTCGCAGAGCCGGGAGATGAACTCCATGTCGTGCTCGATCATGCAGAAGGTGTAGCCGCGCTCGCGGTTGAGCCGCTGAATCGAGTCGCCGATGACGCGCAACAGCGTGCGGTTGACCCCGGCGCCGACTTCGTCCAGCAGCACGATGCGGGCATCGACCATCATCGTGCGGCCGAGCTCCAGCAGCTTCTTCTGGCCGCCCGAGAGGTTGCCTGCGGGCTCGTCGGCGACGCGGCCGAGGCCGAGAAAGTCGATCACATCGTCGGCTTTCTCCCGGTTCGCGCGCTCCTCCTCCCGCACCGTTCCGGGTTGCAGCCAAGCCCCGAGAAGCCTCTCCCCGGTCTGCCCCGCCGGCACGGTCATCAGGTTCTGGCGCACGGTCAGCGTCGGGAACTCATGCGCGATCTGGAAGGTCCGGAGCAGGCCCCGATGGAACAATTGGTGGGGCTTGAGGCCGGTGACGTCCTCGCCGCCGAGAAAGACCTGCCCCGCGTCGGGCGCAAGCACGCCCGCAATCAGGTTGAACAGCGTGGTCTTGCCGGCGCCGTTGGGGCCGATCAGGCCTGTGATCGCGCCCTCGGCGATCTCCAGGCTCGCGCCGTCAACGGCCGTCACGCCGCCGAAGCGCTTGGAGACATCGGCGACGCGGATCATCGCAGCAGCGCCGTCTTGCGGCGCGAGGGCCGGGCGGCGGGCATCGGCGCCGCGCCGCCCGCCCCCGGTCAGCGATACCGGACGGTGGTGATCTTGCCGCCGTCGATCGCGATCTCGCGGTAGTTGCCGGCGCTCTCGCCCTGGCCGATCAGTTCGACCGCGGACGCGCCGACATAGTCCACATCGCCGCCGCCGGCGATGATCTCCAGCGCCTTGCCGAGCTCGCCCGGATGGATCTTCTCGCCGGGCGCGTTGGCGACCGCCATCACATGGTCCTTGAGCTTGCCGCTGTCGGCGGAGCCGGCGGCCTGCATGGCCAGCATGATGAGGGCCGCGGCGTCGTAGGCCTCGCCCGTGAACGGGCCGGCCTTGAAGCCCGCCGCGCCGGCCATGTCGGCGAAGGTCGCCGCCCCGGTGCTGTCCGTGCCCGGAACCGTCCCGAAGGAGCCGTTCAGGTCCGCGCCGATGGCCTCGACGAGGCTGTCGCCGATCATGCCGTCCGGCAGCAGGAAGGTCTCGAAGGCGCCGGTGTCGAGCGCGCCCTGGATGATGCCCTTGCCGCCCTGGTCGAGATAGCCCGCGACCACGAGCACGTCCCCGCCGGCGGCGGCGAGCGCGGCGACTTCGGCCGCATAGTCGCCCTTGCCGTCCTCATGCGCGGCCTCGATGGTCACCGTGCCGCCCATCGCCTTGAAATTGGTGGCGACGCTGTCGGCGAGGCCCTTGCCGTAGTCGTTGTTGGTGTAGGTAATCGCGATGGTCCCGACGCCGCGCTCCTTCAGCACCTCGGAAATCACCTGCCCCTGGCGGGCGTCCGAGGGCGCGGTGCGGAAGAACAGGCCGTTATCCTCCAGGGTGGAGAGCGCCGGCGAGGTGGCGGAGGGCGAGATCATGACGGTGCCGTTCGGCATCGCCACATTCTGCAGCATGGCCGTGGTCACGCCCGAGCAGTCCCCGCCGACGATGGCGTTGACCCGGTCGGCGGTAATCAGCCGCTCCGCCGCCGCAGTCGCGGCCGCGGCATCGACGCAGGTCGTGTCGCCGCGCACCGGCGTCACCGCCGCGCCGCCGAGCAGGCCCTTGCTGTCATTGACCTCCTTGATCGCGAGTTCCGCTCCGGCCGCGATATCCGGCGCCAGCGATTCGATCGGCCCGGTAAAGCCCACCATCACCCCGATCTTGATTTCAGCGGCCTCCGCGGTCGCCGCCATCGCAAACAGGGCGGAAAGGGCGATGAGGAATCTGCGCATGACGTCCTCCCTTGAAAGAAGCCGGGCGGCGCGAACGGCCCGCCCGAATGCCTGTTTTCAGTCTAGATTATCGGGGTGCGCCCCGCAATTGAGGAGGCGGACTGTACGCATGGTTCGAACCGGGCCTTGATCCGTATCACCGGCGGGCGCTGGCGCGGGCGGCGGCTTGCCGTGCCGGCCGACCGCTCCGTGCGCCCGACGGCCGAGCGGGTGCGCGAGGCGGCGTTCAACCGCCTGCTCCATGCCGGGTTCGACCCGCCGCTCGAAGGCGCGGCCTTCCTTGATGTCTTCGCCGGCACGGGCGCGGTCGGGCTGGAGGCGCTCTCGCGCGGCGCGGCCCGCGCAGGCTTCATCGAACGCGATCCGGCGGTGCTCGCCCTGCTCCGCGGCAATGTCGGCGAGGAGGGGGCAATCCATGTCCGCGACGCGGCCGCGCCCGGCCCCGCGCCCGCCGCCTACGACATCGCCTGGCTGGACCCGCCCTGGCGCTCCGGGCTGGCCGCGCCGGCGCTCGCCGCGCTCGGGCGTGGGGGCTGGCTCCGGCCCGGCGCGCTGGTCGTCGTCGAGACGGCGCATGACGACGCGCCCGATCTGCCCGGCCTCATCGACCGCCGCCGCTACGGCCGCGCCGTCCTCGCCTTCTTGCGCTATTCGTCTGCCGGACCGGGTTAGCCGGCGGCTGCCACGATAGTCGGTATCCCGGAAACGTCCACTCTCCGCTCTGCAAGCGCCAGATCGTAGATACGTTGCAGATTGATCCAGAACCCGGCGCCGTTGCCGAACAGCTTGCCGAAACGAACCGCCATTTCAGCGGTAACCGGCTGCTTCTCATTGAGGATGTCGTAGAGGGTCTGACGGGAAATCCCCAACGCCGCCGCAATGGCCGTCTTGCTCATGGAAAGCGCGGGCAGGATGTCTTCGCGCAGGATTTCCCCGGGATGCACGGGTTCTATGGAGGGGTGCCTGTCTATCATCGGTGGTAGTCCTCTATGTCCACGTCTGTCGCGCCGTCGTCGTTCCACCCGAATGTAACCCTGAAGTTGGCCGTAAGACGAACGGAGTATCGGCCTGCGCGGTCGCCTTTCAGGGAATGGAAGTAGGAACCGGGATAGTTCATTTGCTCCGGTCTGTCGGCTGCTTCCAACGCAAAGAGGATTCGACGCAGCTTCCGCCTCCACTCCGCATTCAACCCCCTCGTTTCGCCTTTGGTCCAGTAGTTCCGCAGCGCCTTGTGCCGGATACTTCCGATCATCGGGGCAGGTTGCCGGCAAGCGGCTCATTTGTCAAGTATTAGCTTACAACATTGGTCGGTTCGGACACAAGGCCGTCCTCGCCTTCTTGCGCTTTTCCGCCCTTCCGCCTAACAGGGAGGAGCGAGAGCGAGGGGGTGGGGTTCATGGCGGCGGTGCCTGTGCTGTCCGAGATACCGGGGACGGTGTTCAAGATCGAGGTGGACGTGGGCGATGAGGTTACCGAGGACGATCCGGTCATCATCCTGGAGTCGATGAAGATGGAGATTCCGGTGGGCGCGCCCTCGGCGGGCCGGGTCGCCGAGATTCTGGTCGAGGAGGGCGAGCCGGTCGAGGAAGGCCAGGAAGTCGCCGTCATCGAGGCCTGAGGCGGCCGCGGCCATGCCCGCCGGGACGCCTCCCTTCGCCAAGATCCTGATCGCCAATCGCGGCGAGATCGCCTGCCGGATCGCGCGGACCGCCAGGCGCCTCGGGATCGGCACGGTGGCCGTCTATTCCGAGGCCGACGCCGGCGCCCTGCATGTGCGCATGGCGGACGAGGCGGTGGCGATCGGCGGTTCCGCGCCGCCGGAGAGCTATCTCGTCGGCGCGCGCATCATCCAGGCGGCGCTCGACACGGGCGCGGAGGCGGTCCATCCGGGCTTCGGCTTCCTCTCGGAGAATGCGGGCTTCGTCGAGGCCGTGGAGGCGGCGGGGCTGGTCTTCATCGGGCCGGGCGCCGCCGCCATCGCCGCCATGGGCGACAAGATCGAGAGCAAGCGCCTCGCGGAGCGCGCGGGCGTGCCCGTCGTGCCGGGCGAGGCGGGCGAAATCGCGGATGCCGAGGCGGCCGTGGCGAGCGCGGGCCGGATCGGCTACCCGGTCATGGTCAAGGCCTCGGCCGGCGGCGGCGGCAAGGGCATGCGCATCGCCGGCTCCGACGAGGAGCTCCGGCAGGTCTTCGGCTCGACCGTGAACGAGGCCGAAAACGCCTTCGGCGACGGCCGCGTCTTCGTCGAGAAATATGTGGAGGAGCCGCGCCATATCGAGGTCCAGGTGCTGGCGGATGCGCATGGCAACGCCGTGCATCTCGGCGAGCGGGAATGTTCGATCCAGCGCCGCCACCAGAAGGTGATCGAGGAATGCCCGAGCCCGTTCGTCGATGAGGCGCTCCGCGCGGAAATGGGCGCGCGGGCGGTCGCGCTCGCCCGCGCCGTCGATTACCGCTCGGCCGGCACGGTCGAGTTCATCGTGGACCGGGAGCGCAATTTCTACTTCCTGGAGATGAACACCCGCCTCCAGGTCGAACATCCGGTGACCGAGATGGTGACCGGCCTCGACCTCGTGGAGCAGATGCTGCGCGTGGCGGCGGGCGAACCGCTCGCCTTCGGCCAGGAGGATGTCCGCCTCGACGGCTGGGCCATCGAGGCGCGGGTCTATGCGGAGCGGCCGGAGCGCAATTTCGCGCCCTCCATCGGGCGGCTGGAGACCTTCCGTCCGCCTGCGGAGGAAGGCGGCGTGCGCATCGACACGGGCGTGGTCGAGGGCTCCGAAATCACCATGTTCTACGACCCGATGATCGCCAAGCTGGCGGCCCACGGCGCGACGCGCGAGGAAGCCCGCCTGAGGCTCGCGGGCGCGCTTGGCGGCTTCGCCATCGGCGGCGTCGGGCACAATATCGACTTCCTCGCCGCGATCGCCGACCGCCCGCGCTTCGCCGAAGGCCGTCTCAGCACCGCCTTCATCGACGAGGAGTTCCCGGAGGGCTACGACCCCGGCAGCGCCGCCGCCGCACATCGCGGGCTGTTCGCCGCCGTCGCGACGGCGCTCGCGCAGGCAGAATCGCGGGCGGCAGGCGGCGGGGAGCGCCGCGGCTGGGCCGTGCTGTTCGACGAGGACACGGCGTCGGTCGAAGCCGAACCGGACGGAGACGGCCTCTGCCTTGAGATCGACGGCGGGCCGGCGCGGCTGGAGGGCGTGCGCGCCCCCGGGGGGACACATTTCGCGGGCCGGTTCGACGGCGAAGCGGTTGCGGTGCGGGTGGAGGAGGACGGCGCGGGCTGGCTGCTCTCCTTCCGGGGCGCGCAGGCGAAGGTGCGGGCCGTTCCGCCGCGCGTCGCGGCGTTCGCGCGCCTCATGCCGAAGAAGGCGCCGCCGGACACCTCGAAGGTGCTGCTCTCGCCCATGCCCGGCCTGCTGGTCTCGCTGGCGGTCGTGGAGGGCGAGGAGGTCGAGGCCGGGCAGACGCTCGCCGTGGTCGAGGCGATGAAGATGGAGAATGTGCTGCGCGCCGAGCGGCCGGGGCGGGTCAAGTCGATCCCGACTGCCGCCGGCGACAATCTCGCCGCCGACCAGCCGATCCTCTATTTCGAGTGACGGCCGGCGCGGGTCCGGCGGCGCAGGAAGAGGAGTTTCGCCATGCCGGAAGACCATGATCGTTTCATGGGCCTCGCGCTCGAGGAAGCGGAACGGGGACAGGCCGAGGGCAATGTCCCGGTCGGCTCCGTCATCGTGCGCGGCGGCGAGGTCATCGGGCGCGGGCGCAACCGCGTCGCCTCGGACCGCGACCCGACCTGCCATGCCGAGGTGGACGCGCTCCGGGACGCCTGCCGCAACCTCGACAGCCCCGACCTTTCGGGCGCCGCCTGCTACACCACGATGGAGCCCTGCCCGATGTGCTGCTGGGCGCTGCAGGAAGCGCGGGTCGCGCGCCTCGTGCTGGGCGCGCGCCATGCGGAAATGCGCCGGGTGGACTATGGCCGCTACAGCGTCGAGGCGCTGCTGGAGCTGACCCGGCGCTCGATGGAGGTCGTCACCGGCGTACGCACGGCGGAATGCGAGGCGATCCGCCGGAGCTGGACCGGCTGGGTGGAACCGGAGGCCTGAACCACGCGCCCTCGGGCGGAAAGGAGGCGAAGATGGAGACGGAAAACGGCAATCTGTTCGCCGTGCTGGGCGAGCAGCGTTACCGGATCGACCGGCCCTGGGGCCGCTGGCCGGAGCATATTCCGGTCGGGATCATCAGCAAATGCGCGGTCGATGCCGGCGGCAACCTCCATATCTGCCAGCGGCGCTCGACCCCGGTGCTGGTGTTCAATGCCGAGGGGAACTTCGTCAGAAGCTGGGGCGAAGGCGAGATCGCGGACCCGCACGGCATCGCCACCGCCCCGGACGGCCGCGTCCTGGTGGTGGACCGGGACGCGCACCAGGTGCTCGTCTTCGACGGCGAAGGCAAGCTGCTGCTGGCGCTCGGCGAACGGCACCGGCCGCGGACCCAGGCGCCCTTCAACCACCCGACCGATGTCGCGGTCGGACCCGGCGGCGACCTCTTCGTCTCCGACGGCTACGGCAACACGATGGTCCACCGCTTCGGTCCCGACGGCGCGCACCTTGCGAGCTGGGGCGGGCGCGGCAGCGGCCCCGGCGAGTTCACGACGCCGCACGGCATCGGCGTGCTCGGCGACGGGCGGGTGCTGGTGGGCGACCGGGAGAACAACCGCGTCCAGGTCTTTTCGCCGGACGGCGGCCACCTCGCCGATTTCGGCCCGTTCTACAAGCCGATGGACATCCATATCGACGACGCCCAGCGGATCTATGTCTCGGACCAGGTGCCGCGCGTGAGCGCGCTCGACCCCGACGGAACCATCGTCGGAAGCTGCAAGCCGGTGGCGGTCATGCCGCACGGCGTCGCCGGGGCCGCGGACGGGACGCTCTATTTCGTCGAGACGCACACCACCGTCATCACGCGCTTCGCCCCGGTTTCCTAGCCGGGCGCGGCCCTGCCGCCCGCGGCGGCGAGCAGGGCCTCCGGGTCGGACACGCCATAGTCGCGGCGCGCGCCCTCCGGCGTGACATAGCCGTCCACGAGGTCCTCGCCGAGCCTTGCCGGGTCGCGCTCGGCCGGCGGGCCGTAGCCGCCCGAGCCGGGCACGTCGAAGACGACGAGCGCGCCGGCCGGCGCGTCGAACGAGCCCTTGCTGTTCAGCACCCGCTCGGCGCCGCCCGGATCGACGACCGAGATGCGCGCCGGCGCGCCCGCCGCCCCGCCTTCGATGCCGAAGGGCGCGGACTTGGTGCGCTCGCAGCAGACGGTCGCGCGCGAGTCGCGCTCCAGGATGCGCCAGGTCCGGCGCGCGCCGAGCCCGCCCCGCCAGCGCCCCGCGCCGCCCGAGTCGGGCAGCAATTCGTAGGACTCGACCCGCACCGGGAAGCTCATCTCGATGACCTCCACCGGCGTGTTCATGGTGTTGGAAATGCCGCTCGCGACCGCGCTGATGCCGTCCCGGTCGGGCCGCGCGCCGAAGCCGCCCTTGACCGTCTCGTAGCTGACATAGTGCTCGTCCGTCCGGTAGTCCGTGCCGCCGAGCGTCAGCACGGCCGAAGTGCCTTGCGAGCAGGCCATCACCCGATCCGGGATGATCGCGGCAAGCGCGCCGAACACCATGTCGCAGATGCGGTGCGACATCTCATGGTTGGCATAGACGACCGGGGAGGGATATTGCGCGTTCACCACGGAGCCTTCCGGCGCGAGCACCCGGACGGCGCGCCACGCCCCGGAGTTGGGCGGCACCACGCCCGCCGAATCGACCGCCATCTTCAACCCGGCGAACACGCCCGAGGAGGTGACCGAGAGCGGCGCGTTCATCGGGCCGGCGACCTGCGGGTCGGAGCCCTCGAAATCCACCGTCACCCCGTCTCCGCGCTTGATGACGCGCATCCGGATGTCGAAGGTCTCGTCCCGGTTCGAGCCCTCGGCGACGATCCCGTCGCCGTCGCAGAAATCCTCGAACGAGCCTTCCCCGTCCGGGATGTCGCGGAGCAGCGCGCGCATCATCGCCTCGGAATAGTCCATCACCTCCTGCATGATGCGCTTGAGGTTGCCGGTCCCGTATTTGCCGGCGAGCGCCGCCAGCCGTTCGCAGGCCCGGCGGTTGGCCGCGATCTGGGCGCGCAGGTCGCCGCGGCGCTCGGCCGGGGTGCGCACATTGGCGAAGATCATGTCCTCGACATCGCGGTTGACCGCCCCGCCCCGGTGGATGCGCACCGGCGGCAGGCGCAGCCCCTCGCCATAGACGTCCGTTACCGCGCCGTAGCTTCCGGGCGTGGCGCTGCCGATATCCGGCCAGTGCGCGCGCACGCAGCAGAAGCCGAGCAGTTTGCCGTCCACGAAGGCGGGCGAGACGACATTCACATCCGGCAGGTGCGAGCCGCCGAAATAGGGGTCGTTGTGGACGAACACGTCGCCGGGCCCGATCTCGTCCCAGGCGCGCACCACCGCCCGCACGGCGTCGGGCATCGAGCCCAGGTGGATCGGCAGGTCGGGCCCCTGGGCCACCATGTTGCCCCGGTCGTCGAAGACGCCGCAGGAATAGTCGCCCGCCACCTTGAGGATGGGCGAATAGGCGGTCTTGGCGAGCACCACCTTCATCTCTTCGGCGACCGCATAGAGGCTGTTCTTGACCACCTCGAAGGTGGCGGCGTCGGTCTTCACCACGGACGGATGGGCGGCCATGTCACGCACTCCTCGTCATCAGGATGAATCCGCGCCCGTCGCGCCGGGCCCGCCAGCCGGGCGGCACGGCGATGGTGCAGTCCATCTCCTCCACGATAAACGGGCCCGGACGGCCCTCCGCATCGGCGGGAACCCCGCCGCGGGCGACGACCGGGCAGCGCACCCGCTCGCCGAACAGCACCTCGCGCTCCCGTTCTCCGGGGGCGCCGGACGCCGCCGCGTCCGCATGGAACTCGACGCCGGGCAGCCGGCCCGTCGCCGTGACGCGGACATTGACCATCTGCACCGCCTCGTCGGGGTTCTTGTGCCCGTAGGTGCGCAGATGCCGGTCGTGGAACTCGCCGGCGAGCCCATCCAGGAGCGCGCGGGTCACGGGGCCTTCGCCGAGCGGCACGGTCAGCTCATAGGCCTGCCTCGTGTAGCGGCAGTCGGCGGAGCGCTCGATGGCGCGGTCGGCCTCCGGCAGTCCGGCGTTTTCCAGCATGGTCCGGGCGGCGGCCTCCAGCTCGGCGAGCCGCCGGTTCAACGCATCCAGGTCCGCTTCGTCGATCCGGGCGTAGAAGGTATGGGCATAGTCGCGGCGAAGGTCTGTGGCGACCAGCCCCAGCGCCGAAAAGCCGCCCGGTATCGGCGGCACGATCACTTCCCCTATGCCGAGCTCCTCCGCCAGCGCCGCCGCGTGGACCGGCCCGGCGCCCCCGAAGGCGGCCAGGCCGAACTCCCGCGCGTCGTGGCCGCGCTCCACCGAGACGATGCGCAGCGCCTCCGCCATGCTGTTGTTGACCACCCGGACGATGCCGGCCGCGGCTTCGGCCACATCCAGACCCAGCGGGGCGGCGACATGCTCGCGGATCGCCGCTTCCGATGCCGCAGCGTCGATCGGCAGCCTGCCGCCCAGCAGGTGCGTGCGGCTCAGATAGCCCAGCACGACATTCGCGTCCGTCACGGTCGGCAGCGTACCGCCCTGTCCGTAGCAGGCGGGGCCCGGCTCCGCGCCCGCGCTTTGCGGGCCGACCCGGAGCGCGCCGCCCGGATCGAGCCAGGCGATGCTGCCGCCGCCGGCGCTCACCTCCGCCAGGTCGATCACCGGCACCCGGATGGGGTGCCCCGTGCCGTGGAGCCAGCGGCCGACATTCCCTTCGCCGCCGACCTCATATTCCGAGGTCGTCTCGATCCGGCCGTCCTCGATCAGGCTCGCCTTGGCCGTGGTTCCGCCCATGTCGAAAGAGATCAGGTTCGCGCGCCCGAGCTGGCGGCCCATGCGCTGCGCGGCGATCACCCCGGCGGCGGGCCCGGATTCGACGGCGCCCGCCGGCATCTTGAGCGCCTCCGGCACGTCGAACACGCCGCCGTTCGAGCCCATGACATAGAGCGGCGGCAGGCGGAGTTCGTCCAGCGCCGCCTCCAGCCGTTCCAGATAGGAGGCGAGCACCGGCCCCACATAGGCGCAGACCGCCGTCGTGCTGGTGCGCTCGAATTCGCGGATTTCCGGCAGCACCTCGCTCGAAAGGAACACCGGCACGCCGGGCAGCGCCGCGCGGAGCCGCTCGCCGACGCGGCGCTCATGCGCGTCGTTCAGGAATGAGAACATGAGGCAGACGGCGACCGCATCCACGCCGAGGCGGCGCACCTGCGCCACCACCGCATCCAGCCCGGCCTCGTCGAGGGGAGCGACGACCTCGCCCTGGGCGTCGATCCGCTCGGCGACCTCGAAACGCTGGCGGCGCGGCACCAGCACCGCGGGGGCGTTCTGGAACAGGTCGTAAAGGTCCGCGCGGGCCGAACGGCGGAGTTCGAGCACGTCCCGGAAGCCCGCCGTGGTGACCAGCGCGACATTGGCGCCCTTGCCTTCGAGCAGGGCGTTGGTGACCACCGTGGTGGCGTGCGAGACGAGCGAGACCGAGCCCGGGTCTATGGCGAAATCGGCCATCGCCGTCCGGATGCCTTCTATGACCGCCGCGCCGAAATCGCCGGGGGTCGTCGGGACCTTGGCGATGCCCGCGCGCCCGCTCTCCTCGTCGAGCACGGCGACGTCGGTGAACGTCCCGCCGATATCGACCCCGATCCGCCAGCCCATCCTGCTGCCCCTCCCGGTCCCCGCCCGTTCCACGAGCTTACCCTATCTGCCGGCGGCGCGCGAAAGAGCGCAGGCGCGCAGAGGACCGGGACATGTCACGGGATGTCATGTTTCGTCATGTTTTGCATGCGCCGGGCGCATGGGCGATAGGCCGGTCCGGCATATCGCCGGCCCGAAGCGGGTCCCTGTTCTCGCGCGTATTGCGGGCGCCTGATTGCCCCCTCTGTCTTGCCCGAACGCCCCCCTCCGTCATGCCCGGACTTGTTCCGGGCATCCCCTTCCACCGCTTCCGCTGCACGGCCGCATGGATGCCCGGAACAAGTCCGGGCATGACGAGGAGGAGGCATGACGGGAAGAGGGTCGGGGTCCGGGGCGCCGGCCGGGAAGCCTGCGGAGATGTCATGTTTTGTCATGCGGGGCCGTTTCCGCCGGGCTGCGGCGAGGGCTTCGGCGGCGGGGGTCGGTTGCAGTCATTGATGCCTCCTTCGGGGCTAAGGGCGGGACGGGCGTCCCTGTTTTGCGCGCGTTTCGCGTGGGCGCGCGGGCGGGCGCGGGCGGGTGTCGGCGCCGGCGCGGTTCGCGCGCCTGATTGCGCGCGCGAGACGGCGCACGCACCTCGCCCGTCCGTTCCCGCCGGGGTCTTTTTCGCGGCCCCAGCCGGTCGCTTTCTGCAGAAACGCCGAAAGGCGGCCCCGGAAGCCGCCTCTCTCTACTTTCATCATACACCATACCGCCAAATGTCAAGCCTCTCCGGGAACAAAAAATGAAAATGCCGGAGATTTTTCACGAAATGCCGGCGGAAACGAAGTCCGCATCGACGCCCAACCGTCACCCCGGACGGCGCGGCAGCTTCAGCGGTTGGGCCTGCTCTCCACCGGCTGCGACGGTGGCGCGAGTCAGAGATGGCCCCCCGCTTTCGCGGGGGTGACGGCGGTGTTGCGGCAGGCGTTCCTCATACCGTCGCCCCGGCCCCCGCCTGTCCTCGCCCCCGAGCGGAGAAGCCGGGGGCCAGCCTCGGTCCTGGCGGTAGCTTCAGCGGTCGATCCCGTTCTTCACCAACTGCGGCGGTGGCGCGAGTCAGGGATGGGCCCCGGCTCGGGGGCCGGGGCGACGATATGGGCCGCAATCTTCCCATGATACCGGGGAGCGTAATTCAGGACTCATGTCGAGGCCGTCCGGTTTTCTCCCCTCCCGCTTGCGGGAGGGGTCGGGGGAGGGCCCTCTCGGCGTAACGGGCCTTTGCCGGGCTTCGCCCGCCGCTTCCGCTGCCGCGAAAGCGGACCCCCACCCGGCCTCCCCCGCAAGCGGGGGAGGAGGTTTCCCGCAGCTGGCGGCGTGGGTTCCAATCAATGATCCCTGGTATTACTGGCTGGCCCAGATGATGCGGGCGATCCAGTCGAGCTCCTCGCGGGCGACCGTGCGGTCTTCATGCTCGGCGTTGAACGAGCGCAGCTCGACGCGGCGCGCGCTGAGGCGCCCGAGCCACTTGGCCAGCACCTCGCCTTCGCGCGTGCGCGCCACCACGCGGTCCCCGCGCCGGAGGCTCGCCGCCGGCGACACCACGATGACGTCCCCGTCGCGATAGACCGGCTCCATGCTGTCGCCGGCGATCTCCAGCGCATAGGCGTTCGGATCGCCGAGGTCCGGGAAGGCGACCTCGTCCCAGCCCGCGCCCACCGGGTAGCCGGCATCGTCGAAAAAGCCGTTGCCGCCCGCCTGGGCATGGCCGATCACCGGAATGGTGGCGGACGGCGCGCCCTCGCGGCGCAGATGGTCCGCGAAGAGGCCCGAGACGCCGGAGCCCGTCGCCGCCATCGCCTTGGAGATGCTCTCCGTGCTGGGCCAGCGCGGCCGCCCGCCCCTGGTGGTGCGCTTGCTGCGGTTGAAGGTTGTCGGGTCCAGCCCGGAGCGCTTGGCGAGGCCGGACGCGGAAAGGCCGTGACGGTCCGCCAGCGCGTCGATCGCGGCCCAGACATCGGAATGGGTCAGCATGGGCATCATGATAGCCACAACTCCCCTTGACATGCACTAGGAATATGAGCACATAGTGCCATTCGGAACATTCAGCAAACACACAGGGGAATTCATGCCTGACTCCAATCTTGCGCCGCCGCTCCGCGAAATGCCGCCCGCCGACGAACTGCCGTTCGACAATGCCGAAGAAGCCTGGTTCTGGTTCATGTCCTGGCGCCTGATCGTCGAAGATGGCGGCACGCCCTCCTTCGAAGGCCGGGGCCGACCCTGCATGCCGCTCGACATGCTGGCCTGTCTGCGCCGCCTCGTAAAGCCCGGCCGGCTCACCCGCCGGCAATTGCAGGTGCTGGCCGGGTTCGGCCGCCGCCTGGAAACCCCGGTCCACCAGCCGTTCGCCCGGCTGTGGGATGAAGGCATGGCGCGGCTCGAAGAACTCTTCCGCGCCAAGGGAATCCTGGCCCCGAAGGGCGCCGCGAGCCCGGAATCCCCGGCATGAGCGGCGGTTCGGGGGATTGCGGCTCCGGCGGCGGCCGGGCGCTCGCGGTGTTTTCCGGCAAGGCGGACCTCGGCTGGCTGCGGCTGCTCCGGCCCGGCTTTCGCCATTGCTTCGTCGCGCTGGAGGAGGCCGGGCGCTGGATCACGGTCGATCCTCTGGCCGGCTATACCGATGTCGCCGTGCAGCCGGTGCCCGCGGCCTTCGACCTCGCGGGCTTCTACCGCGAGCAGGGCTTCACCGTGGTCGAGACGCGGAGGCGGCGGCGCATCCGCCCGGCCCCGCTGCTGCCCGCCACCTGCGTCGAAACGGCCAAGCGGGTGCTCGGAATCGCCTCCTGGCGGGTGCTGACGCCGCGCCAGCTGCACGATTTTCTGCTCCGAAGTGGGTAACGGTTCCTGCTTCTACTTGACAAACCCGGAACAGGGTGTAGTATGCAATTGAACAAAGAGGGAACTCAGATGATTTCCGAAACATCCGCCCCGGATCCGGAGGCCCTGCTCGAAGGCTATCGCCGCGCCGACGCCGCGCGGCGCCCCTGGGAGGCGCTGTGGCGCGACTGCGCGGCCTTCGCCCTGCCGCACGGAACGGACGGGGCGGCGCGCATCTATGACGCGACCGCGGCCGATGCCGCCGAGCAGCTTGCCGCGAGCCTGCTGGCGGAGCTCACGCCGCCCTTCCAGCGCTGGGTCGGGTTCGAGCCGGGAACCGGGGCCGGTTCCGGAACGGTCGAGATGCTGGAGGAGACGGCGGCGACGGTGCAGGGCCATCTGGACCGCTCCGGCTTCGCGGTCGAGATGCACCAGGCGCTGCTCGACCTCGTGGTGTTCGGCACGGGCTGCCTGCTGTTCGAGGAAAGCGCGCTCGGCTCCGCATCGGCCTTCCGGTTCGCCGCCGTGCCGCTCAGGGAGGCGGTGCTGCAGGAAGGGCCCGAAGGCCGGCTCGACCGGGTCTGGCGGCGGCGCGAGCTCGGACTTTCCGCGCTCCGCGCCCGCTTTCCCCGGGCGCCGGACGCCGCCGGCGACGGACCGTTCGGCGTCGTGGAATGCGTGGCGCCCGAGGCCGGCGGCGGCTACCGCTACACGGCCGTGCTGGAAGGCGGCGGCGGCAAGGCGGCGCACATGCTGGCCGAAGGCCGCTTCGCCGTCTCGCCCTTTGTCTGCTTCCGCTGGCTGAAGGCGCCGGGCGAGACCTACGGACGCTCGCCGGTGATGAAGGCGCTGCCCGACATCAAGACGGCCGACAAGGTGGTGGAGCTCATCCTGAAGAACGCCTCCATCGCCGCGACCGGCATCTGGCAGGCCGACGATGACGGCGTGCTCGACCCCTCTGCGGTCGAGCTGGTGCCGGGCGCGGTCATGCCCAAGGCGGTGGGCTCGGCGGGGCTGACGCCGCTCGCCGCGCCGGGGCGCTTCGACGTCTCGCAGCTCGTGCTGGAGGATTTGCGCAAGCGCATCCGCCACGCGCTGCTCGCCGACCGGCTGGCCGAGCCCGCGAGCCCGGCCATGACCGCGACCGAGGTGCTGGAGCGCGCGGCGGAGACGGCAAGGCTGCTCGGCGCGACCTACGGGCGGCTGGAGGCCGAGCTGCTGACGCCGCTGATCGAGCGCGCGCTCGCCATACTCGCCCGGCGCGGCGAGGTGCGGGCCTTTGCGCTGGACGGGCGCGAGGCCGGGCTCCGGCTCGCGTCGCCGCTCGCCCAGGCGGCCGGGCGGCGCGAGGCGGGGGCGGCGCTGACCTGGCTCGGCGCGGTCGCGGGCC
>JAJDVH010000014.1 GCA_022826185.1 Alphaproteobacteria bacterium | reverse complement strand
ACGCTGGCGGCCGAATGGGGCCGGCTCGATTTCGTCGTCCACGCCATCGCCTTTTCCGACAAGGACCAGCTCAAGGGCCGCTATGTCGATACGACGCGCGAGAACTTCCGCATGTCGCTCGACATCTCCTGCTTCTCCTTCACGGACCTCGCCCGCAGGGCGTCGGCGCTGATGGAGCCGGGAGCGGCGATGCTGACGCTCACCTATTACGGCGCCGAGCAGGTGATGCCGCACTACAATGTCATGGGCGTCGCCAAGGCCGCGCTGGAGGCGAGCGTGCGCTACATGGCGGCCGATTTCGGCAATGACGGCATCCGTGTCAACGCCATATCGGCCGGGCCGGTCAAGACCCTCGCAGCATCCGGGATCGGCGATTTCCGTTTCATCCTGAGGTGGAACGAGCTGAACTCGCCGCTGCAGGCCAATGTGACGCTGGAACAGATCGGCCAGTCCGCCCTCTACCTGCTCAGCCCGATGAGCGCCGGCGTCACCGGCGAGGTGCATCATGTGGATTGCGGCTACCACACCGTCGGCATGATGAACCCGCACCGGGCGGGGGACACGTCGGACCTGCTGGCGAGCTTCAAGCCGAAATACGGCTGATGGCCTCCAACGGGTTCGGACAGGCCTTTCGCTTCACCACCTGGGGAGAGAGCCACGGGCCGGCCATAGGTTGCGTCGTGGACGGCTGCCCGCCCGGCATTCCGCTCGCCGAGGACGACCTCCAGGTCTGGCTCGACAAGCGCCGGCCCGGCCAGTCCCGCTTCACCACCCAGCGCCGGGAGCCGGACAGCGTGCGCATCCTCTCCGGCGTGTTCGAGGGGCGGACGACGGGCACTCCCATCGGCCTCGTGATCGAGAACGTCGACCAACGCTCCCGGGATTACTCGAAGATCGCCGACCGCTTCCGCCCCGGCCATGCCGACTACACCTACTGGCGGAAATACGGCATCCGCGACTATCGCGGCGGCGGGCGGTCGTCAGCCCGCGAAACCGCCATGCGGGTGGCGGCCGGAGGCATCGCGCGCAAGGTGCTGGGCGACGGCGTCTCGATTCGCGGCGCGCTGGTCCGGATGGGCGAGAAGACCGTGGACCGCGCCCGCTGGGACTGGAACGCCGTCGGGAACAATCCCTTCTTCTGCCCGGACGCCGCCGCAGCCGAGGAATGGGCGGACTATCTCGATTCGGTCCGCAAGGCCGGATCGTCGGTCGGCGCGGTCATCGAGGTCGTCGCGGAGGGCGTGCCGGCCGGCCTCGGCGAGCCGGTCTATGGCAAGCTCGACGGCGACCTCACGGCCGCGATGATGAGCATAAACGCGGTCAAGGGCGTCGAGATGGGCGACGGTTTCGCCGCGGCGGCGAAACGGGGCGAGGCCGCCCATGACGAAATGGCCCCGGACGGCGACGGCAACGTCGCCTTCCTCTCCAACAATGCCGGCGGCGTGCTGGGCGGCATTTCCTCGGGCCAGCCCGTGGTTGCGCGTTTTGCGGTCAAGCCGACCAGCTCGATCCTCATTCCGCGCTGGGGCGTCACCGAGGCGGGCGAAGCCGTCGAGATCACCACCACGGGCCGCCACGACCCCTGCGTCGGAATCCGCGCCGTGCCGGTCGGCGAAGCGATGATGGCGCTGGTGCTCGCGGACCACCTGCTCCGGCACCGCGCCCAGACAGGCTGACGCCGGCACTTCCCCGCTTCCGGCCTGCGGGCCAGAATGGACGAAACAGCCGGAGGATCAGGATGTCCGGACCGCTTGCCGGATTGCGCGTGCTCGACCTCACCACGGTGATGTACGGCCCTTACTGCACCCAGTTGATGGGCGACTACGGCGCCGATGTGGTGAAGGTCGAGCCGCCGGGAGGCGATATCAGCCGCCAGGTGGGGCCGCGCCGCAACGCGGGCATGGCGGCCGGCATCCTCACCAAGGCGCGCAACAAGCGCAGCCTCGTGCTCGACCTCAAGCAGGCCGCCGGGCGCGGCGCGCTCTACCGGCTGGCCCGGACGGCCGACGTGTTCATCCACAATATGCGCCCGAAGCCCGCTGCCCGGCTCGGCATCGACTATGCCGCCATCGCCGGGCACCGGCCCGATATCGTCTATTGCACCGCCGTCGGCTTCGGCAAGGACGGCCCCTATGCCGACAAGCCCGCCTATGACGACCTGATCCAGGGCGTCTCCGGGCTCGCCTGGCTGGAAGGCGCGCAAACCGGCGGCGCGCCGCGCTACGCCCCTTCGGTGCTGGCTGACAAGACCAGCGGCCTGTTCGCGCTTTTCTCGATCCTGATGGCGCTCCACCACCGCGCCCGGACCGGCGAGGGGCAGGAAATCCACTGCGGCATGTTCGAGTGTTTCGCCTCCTTCGTGATGAACGAGCACCAGCAGGGGCGCACCTTCGACCCGCCGCTCGGGCCCGCCGGCTACGAGCGCCTGCTGACGCCCTGGCGCCGGCCGCACGAAACCGCCGACGGGCATCTCTGCGTGCTGCCCTACAACGACCGCCACTGGCGCCGCTTCTTCGAGATCGCGGGGCGCCCGGAGCTCGCGGAGGACGAGCGGTTCGCGACCATGACCGCCCGCTCGCGGAACATCGAGGCGCTCTACCGGATCCTCGCGGACATCATGCGGGGCCGGACGACGGCGGACTGGCTGGCCAAGCTGGAGGGCGCCGACATTCCCTGCATGCCGATGCACTCCCCCGAGACGCTGTTCGACGACCCGCATCTGCAGGCCGTGGATTTCTTCACGACCTTCGACCATCCCTCCGAAGGCCGGCTCGTGCATATGCGGCCTCCCGTCTCCTTCTCGAAGACGCCGGGCTCGATCCGGCTGCAAGCCCCGCAAGCGGGTCAGCACAGCGAGGAAGTGCTCCAAGAAGCCGGACTGGACCAATCCGAGATACAGGCACTGATCGACACAGGCGTTAGCGCAACGGCAGCGCCGCAATGAACGACGCTCCCCGGAGCCCGCTATTCAACGACAACCGCATCAAGCTCGGCGTGATGGCGTTCAACTGCTCGCACGGCTCCACCGTGACGACGGCGGACGGCGCGTGGCCGATGACCTGGGAGGACAACCGCGCGCTCGCCCGCATGGCGGACGCCGCCGGCTTCGAGGCGCTGCTGCCGGTCGGGCGCTGGAAGGGCTATGGCGGCGAGACCGATTTCAACAACCGGACCTTCGAGAGCCTGACCTGGGCGGCCGGCATCGCGGCCGAGACCGCGCACGCCACGGTGTTCTCGACCGTCCACGCGCCGCTGGTCCACCCGGTCGCGGCGGCCAAGATGGGCGCGACGGTGGACCATATCTCGGGCGGGCGCTTCGCGCTCAACCTCGTCGCCGGCTGGTTCAAGAACGAGTTCGACATGTTCGGCCTCGAAATGCGCGCCCATGACGACCGCTACGCCTATGCCGAGGAATGGCTTTCGCTGGTGAAGCGCCTCTGGAGCGAGCGGGAACCCTTCGACCTCGACGGGCGCTTCTTCAGCGGCAGGGCGCTCTGGAGCGAGCCGAAGCCCCTGCAGCGTCCGAGGCCGCCGATCATGAACGCCGGCAGTTCTTCCGCCGGACAGGCATTCTCCGCCGCCCATGCCGACATGAATTTCGTCATGCTGCGCCAGAAGGACGAAGGCAGCGACCGCGCGCAGATCGCCCGCCTCAAGGCCATGGCCGCCGATCTCGGGCGCTCCTCGCAATGCTGGATCCACGGCTATGTCGTCTGCCGGGCGACCCGGCGGGAGGCCGAGGACTATCTCCACCACTATGTCGTCGAGCGCGGCGACGATGTGGCGGTCGCCAACATGCTGGAGATATTCGGTGTGCAGTCCGGCACGCTGGAGCCGGCGGTGATGGACGCCTTCCGCTTCCACTTCAAGGCGGGCCATGGCGGCTATCCGCTGGTCGGGACGCCGGAGGACATTGTGGAGGAGCTTGAGCGCCTCTCGGACATGGGCGTCGACGGGCTGCTGCTTTCCTGGGTGGACTATCTCGGCGAGTGCCGCCAGTGGATCGAGGAGGTGATGCCGCTGATGGAAGCCGCCGGCCAGCGCCGTCCCTTCAGCCCGGCCGAAAGGCTATAGTGAAACCGCAAACCCTGCCCCGGAGGACCCCGATGACCCGCGACGAGCTCAAGCAAATCACGCTCCAGTTCACCGACGCCTTCAACCGCGATGACCTCGACGGCGTCATGGCCTGGTTCGCCGAGGACGCGGTCTATGACGAGTTCCACGGCGCCCGGCACGAGGGCAAGGAGGCGATCCGCGCGGCGTTCGAGCCGATGTTCGCGGGCAAGTTCGGCAAGGTGCGCTTCGAGGAGGAGGACCTGTTCCTCGACCCGGAGGACGGCAAGGCGATGATTTCCTGGTCCTGCGTGATCGCCACGCCGGAGCGGTCGAGCGCCTGGCGCGGCCTGGACCTGCTGCATGTCGAGGGCGGCAGGATCGTCGCCAAGCACACCTACGCCAAGACGGCGCGCCCGCTGTTCGAGGCCCGCGACGCCGCCTGAGCGCTGCCTGAGCGGCCGTCGCGAAACAGCCGGCGTTCTGCTACCCTCGCGCCGCAATTGACGGGAGACGAGCCATGACGAGGGTGATCGCCGTAGTAACCTACGGGCTGCCTGAGGGAACCGACCGGGAAACCGCCGTGCAGATGTTCCGCGATTCGATCCCGCGCTACATGGCGACCGAGGGCCTGATCCGCAAGAACGTGCTTTACCGGGACGGCCTCGGCGGCGGCATTTACCTCTGGGAGTCCCGGGAGGCGGCGGAAAAGGGCTACAGCGCCGAGTGGACCGCCTACATGACGGCGAAATACGACCATCCGCCGCAGATCGAGATGTACGAGATGCCGATCACCATGGACCGGGAATACAACACGGTCTACGACGAGGGCGAAGCGTTCGACGAAGCGGCCGAATAGCCGCCCCGCTTTCGACTCCGCAAGGCCGGCGCCCGACGGAGGGGGCCGCGCCGGCCCGCATCATTCCCCTACTCCGCCGCCAGCGCATCCGTTTGCGCGCGGTCCATCGCTTCCCAGTCGAACAGCGCCGGCTGCTTCTCGACGAAGCGGGCGACGGCGGCCGCGTGGTATTCGGAGCCGGATGCGACCGACTGGGCGAACGCCTCCATCTCCAGCATGGTGCGGTGGTCGAGGTTGAAGGACTGGTTGAGGATGGTCTTGGAAAGGCCGATGGCGGTCGTCGAAGCCTTTGTGAAGCGCCCCGCCAGGGCCCGCGCCGCGTCCATCAGCGCGTCTTCCTCGTGCAGCTCGAAGACGATGCCGTAGTCCCTGGCCTCGGCCGCGCCGAGCTTGCGGGCGCTGAAGATCAGCTCCTTCGCCCGTTGCAGCCCGACGATGCGCGGCAGCAGGTAGAAGCCCGACCAGTCCGGCACCAGCCCGATACGCCCGAAAGCCTGCATGAAGATCGAGCGCGGCGTGGCCAGGATGAAGTCGCAGGCGAGCGCCAGATTGCAGCCGGCCCCGGCGGCCGCGCCGTTGACCGCGGCGATCACCGGCAATTCGAGATTCAGAATGTCGTAGAAGCGGTTGTGGCCCTCGCGCATCCGCCGGCGGTTGAATTCGGCGCCCTTCTGGCGCGACTGCATCGCCTTCACGTCGCCCCCGGCGCAGAAAGCCCGGCCCGCCCCTGTCAGGATGACGGCCTTCACGCTGTGGCCGGCCTCGCGCTTGAGTTCGGCGAGCACCGTGTCGAGCTCGCTCCGCATGGGCTCCGAGAGCGCATTGCGCGCCTCCGGACGGTTGAGCGTAATCGTCGCGATCTCGTCGGCCACATCGAAGATCAGATGCTGAAAAGCCATAGGGACATTCCTCTGTCGGGTCATTGCATTCCAGGCGACCATAGCGGACGCGGCGCGGCGGGCAATTCGCTTATCGCGGCCGCCCGCCTGCCGGCACCGTCCCCTCCCGCAATGCCCGTGTGAGTGTTCCCACCGTGGTGGAAGGGTTTCCGTATGGCGCGCCCTCTTCACTGCGCCGGTACAACTGCTCCGCCGCGCGCCGTTCCGCGTCCTCGACCGAGCCGACCGGGTCGTCGCATGTCACATCCAGTGCAGCGAATTCCGCCTTCAAATTCCGGCTGTCTGCCGGCCTGTCGTAATCCGTATGATGCAAGATCAACCAAAGTTCGAAACAGGGGTTGGAACGGGCAACCCGCACCCCGCGCCTTTCGCACAGTGCTACGGCCTCATCGAAACCGGGATGGTCGTCGCGGTCGAACACCGCCCAAACCTGATCTTGTCGCTCTCTGGCTCCTCGGGCGGCCCTAACCGCCCTTGCGGCAACCTCGCCGGGAACGCCCCCGATCCCATGGATTTTCATAACAAACCCGCGATTACCGAGGGCTGCCCTGAACGCCCGAAAGTAATCGGGCTCCGTTTGTTCGCCTTCGCAAAACAGATCGATACGAGGTTTGGCCCTGCGCTGCGGTCCGCGTCGTTTCGCCCTTTCGCGAAGGCCTTCCCCTCTAGCCAAGATCGGCGACCAAGTCGTCGGAAGGAACAGCGCCGTAGCGGCCTTGCAGATAGGCCCGCTCGATGTCGTCGCCCTTGCGGGTGCGTATATCGGTCAGTGGATAGAGCCGCGTCGCGCCGTCCCGGTCCTTCTCCGTGAACCATATCTGGTCCCGTCGCAGCAACGGCGAGTTCAGCAGATTGGTATCGTGCGTCGTCGCAATGAGTTGCGCGCCCTTCGGGTTGGTTTCCGGCGAACAGAACAGGGCCAGCACCGCTTCCGCCGCATGGGTGTGCAGGCTGGCGTCGAGTTCGTCGATGAGAAATAGCGAGCCTCGATCCAGGTCGCGAAATACAAGCCCGAGCGCGGCCATCAAACGCAGCGTGCCTGCGCTTTCCAGCCCCGGATCGAGATATACGGGATCGCCATCTCGACTCTTGTGGCCAAGTTGCACGACCTGCACAGGTTTGCCACTCTCGATGCGGTCAAAAATTCGCATGAAGGGCTTCCCGATTTCCGGAGTTACCTCTCCCTTTACTGCATCGTATAACCCGCCAAATACTTTCCGGAATTCATCTTCAGGAATTTCAGCATCTTGCAACCGGAAATTCATCACATTCCGATCGATGGATTTGAGGAATTCAATTAATTTGTCCGTGATTATCTCTCCGTGAGAAATAACTGAAAAAAGATCGGCCTGACTTCCCAAATTCGGTATATCCCGAATAGAAGCAAAATACTCGAATACCCTTGTAAGCTGCTTGTGATCCATCTGTGCAGAGACCGACAGGAACAAGCTGTTCGATTTTGTCAGTTCGGAAACAATCCTGTTGCGCCCCTGCAACGAACGCCCGAATCGGAAATCGCCGCCGCCACGTTCGAACAACAGTCGCGCGCGAGCGTTGGGAAAGTCGTAGAGCCATTCGGACAGGAAAGCCTCGTCCGACGCCTCGAAGCCGTAATTGTACGGCACGCCGTCCAGCACGAAGTCGATCTCGAACCGCGACGGCTTCGCTGCGCTGGCGGGGTCGAGGAGGAAAGCTGCGCGCGGCACGCCGCCGCCCGGCGCGGCGTGGATATGCGATTCCGTGACCGCCTGCTTCATGAATATCAGGGCATGAAGCAGATTGGTCTTCCCGGAGGCATTGGGTCCGTAGACCACGGCGGCCGGCAGAACGCTGCCGCGCGGCGCAGGCGGGCAGGCGATGAGTCCTTCCTCCCGGTCCTTCAGGGACGAGGTGACAAGCGAGAGTTCCCGCGGCTCCCGGAATGACAGGTGGTTGGAGACTCTGAAACGCAGCAGCATTGGACAGGCTTCCGAACGCAGGACACAATGTCCTTCACATTGAAATTTGCAGAATTTCTACAAATTTCAAGCCCAAACGGCGCTTCTGCTGCTCTATTGCGCCCGTTTAGTGCCCGAAAGCCGGCATCACGTCCTTCGCCACGCGGTCGAACTGCTCCAGCATCTGGGCGGTCGGCGTGCCCATGCTGGTGGAGAGGTTGATGTGCTCCATGCCGGGATAGCGCTCTTCAAGCTGCTTCAGGCGCTCGACCAGCTCCTCCGCGGTGCCGGCGAACCAGGCGCCGAGGTCCATGAAATGCTCCAGCCTCGGCACGCCGTTTTCGTACCAGCCGCCCCGGCGCGACGCCGCCTTCACGCCGTCGGGCGAAATGCCCGGCACGAAACCCAGCGGCGCGAATATCTTCACATGCTCCTCATAGAGCGGCGTCATCTCGCGGACCGCCTGTTCCTTCGTGTCGGCGAGATAGAAGAAGATCCCGATCGTCAGGTTCTCGCCGAGCGCAAGGTCCATCCCGGCGCGCGCCGCCGCGTCCCGGTAGCCCTGGATCGGCCCCTCCGCCATGGTCGCCGCGCCGCCGCCGACCGCGCCCTTGATGCCGTGCCGGACCATGAAATCCAGCCCGCGCGGATTGGCGCTCACCACCGGCTGCCAGCATTCCACCGGCAGGTTGACCGGGCGCGGCACGAGCGTGATCTCCTCCAGCTCGTAGCCGCGATAGGGCACGCGCGGCGGCAGGGTGTAGTGCCTGCCCTCGTGGCGGAAGCTCTCCTCGTTGAACGCCTTGAACATGATCTCGACCTGCTCCTCGAACAGGTCCCGGTTGGCGGTCTGGTCCTGCATCGGCGCGCCGAAAGTCTCGACCTCGCGGGTGTGGTAGCCGCG
>JAJDVH010000055.1 GCA_022826185.1 Alphaproteobacteria bacterium | reverse complement strand
GCGGCCGACGGCGTGGACGGTCGGGTAATTCCGGGCGAGCAGCTCATCGCCGACGATGGAGGAGACCTGCGCGCCGTGACGCTCGCCGAGTTCCCGAACGGCGGCTTCCAGCCGTTCCGGCCCCATATCGTTGGCGGGCGTATTGATGAGGTCTCGCGCCAGCGCGTGCGCCTCGACCGTCGCCTGCGCCGCGTTCCGGTCCGCGTTCGCCGGCCAGAGAAGACTCGCATGGTTGCGGCTCTTGCTGCCGGAATATGCGTCGAAGGCGTAGCAGCCGAGTCCCCAGGCGGTCGCCGCCCGCGTCGCTGCCGCAGCGTCGAGATCGTTCTCGATCAGGAAGGCGCCGCTTTTCAGGCGGCGCGGCAGACTTCCGCAGGCCCACATGTCGCCGGGACACTCGGCTCCCGCCAGAACACGCACAGCTTTTCCGTCCGGACCGGGAAGGGCCAGCGCGCTGCCGGCCTCCGCCTCGAAGCCGTTGGCGGCCACCCAGTTGCGCGAGGCCGGATCGGCGCTCTCCAGCCAGCCTTGCAGGCTTTCCTTGTCCACGATCAGCACAGGCACGGCGTCAGGCGCATCGGCCAGGAAGATGTCGGTCACGGGTCGGTCGTCTCCTGTCGGCTATCGGTCCGCCGGCTCAGAATTCGTAGCGCTCGTCGGTGAGCAGCGCGTCGAGGCTCGGGTCGTCCTCGCCGGGGACGTGGACCACGGTGTAGGTGAAATCGTCGCGGTCGAGCGGCATGGTGGCGTCGAGGCCGAGCTTGTCGGACACGCCTTCATCCGCCGAAGGATCGAGCTTCGAGCCCTGCGCGCGGGGGATGACGAACAGGTCGCGGGCGGCCTGGAAACGGGTCGCCACCGCCCATTCCACCGCCGTCGGGTCGTGGACATCGACATCCTCGTCCACCACCGTCACCTGCTTCACATCGGCATGGGCGGCGAAGGCGGCCATGATGACATTGCGCCCCTGGCCCTCCTGCGTCTTCCGCAGCTTCACATGGAGGTGGTAGCGGCAGACGCCGCCGCGAGAGAGATGCACGTCGAGCACGGTCGGGCAGGTGCGCTGCAGATGCGCGGCGATGGTGGCCTCGCGCGGAATGGCGCCCAGCAGCAGGTGCTCCATCGCCGCCGGCACGATGGTGTGGAAGACGGGCCTCGCGCGCGTCGTGACCGCCTGCACCTCGATCGCCGGATTCTCGCCGGCCGGCCCGTAATATTGCGGGAACTCGCCGAACGGTCCTTCCGTCTCCCGGACGCCTGGCAGCAGGCGCCCCTCGATGACGATCTCGGCGCCGGCGGGCACACGCACTTCGTTCGTCGCGCATTTCACCACCTCAAGCGGCGCGCCGTGCAAGGCGCCCGCCACCTCCAGCTCGTCATGGTCGATGGGCAGGATGGCCTGGCTGGCGAGCAGGGTGAGCGGATCGACGCCGACCGCGACGGCGATGTCGAGCGCCTCGCCGGCCGCCTCGGCGGCGGCGAAGAAGTGGTGCAGGTCGCGGGGCAGGATCAGGATGCCCATACGCCCCGGCCCCGTGATCTGCAGGCGGTTGATCGAGACGTTCTGGATGCCGGTCCCCGGGTTGCGCGCAATCACCAGCCCCGCCGAGATATAGGCCCCGGCGTCGAGCGCATTGTGCTTCGGGATCGGAAGCGCGGCGGTGAGGTCGGGGCTGCGGTCGATGCGTTCCTGGCACGCGCCGTCGGCCACCTCCCGCCAGGGAAGCGGCTGCTCGGCCGCGGCGCGGAAGCGGTCGAGCACCGCGCCGGGCTCGACGCCCATTGCCTCGGCAATCCAGTCCCGGTCCGAAACGAGGCCCGAAACCACCGGTATCTCGTGGCGGCGGCCGTCGAGACCCAGCGGCTCGGGGAAGAGCACGGCCTTGCGCGCGTCCCACCGCTTTGCGAGCGCGGCGAGGGTGAAGTCCAGCGAGACGCCGGGCCGGGCGACGGCGAGCCGGTCGGTGGCCTGCAGCCGGTCGAGCCAGGAACGGAGGGTGCGGTAGGTCATGCGGAAAGGCGTCCCTTGGCCGGTTGGGGAATGGTAGCGGACATCGGCGCCATTGTGACCCGAGCGCCCGCTCAGCCCTGGCGGGCCGCGACGGCCCCGGCAAGCGCGACGGTGCGCTTCGCCATGTCGACATGCAGGTTTTCGATCAGCCTTCCGTCCACCACGGTGACGCCCTGGCCTGCCGCTTCGGCTTCCGCATGGGCAGCGATGATCCGCCGCGCTTCGGCCACGGCGTCCGGATCGGGCGAGAAGGCGGCGTTGCAGGGATCGACCTGCCTCGGGTGGATCAGCGTCTTGCCGTCGAAACCGAGCTCCGCGCCCTGGCGGCAGGCGGCGGCGAAGCCTTCATCGTCCCCAAGGTCCAGATGGACCCCGTCGAGGATCTCGAGGCCGTGGGCGCGCGCCGCCAGCAGGCAAAGGCCGAGCCCGGTGACGAAGGGCAGCCGGTCGCGCGTGTGGGCGGCGCCCAGCTCCTTGGCGAGGTCCGAGGTGCCCATGACCAGCGCCGCCAGACGGTGCGCGGACCCGGCGATGGCGTCCGCCCGCAGCATGGCCAGCGGCGTCTCCATCATCGCCCAGATTGCCATTGCGTCAGGCGCGCCATGCCGGTCGAGCAGGGTGGCCGACTGGCGGATCGTGGCGTCGCTCTCGACCTTGGGAAGCAGCGCTGCGTCCGCGCCCGAGCCTGCGATGGCCGCGAGGTCGTCATGCCCCCAGGGCGTGTCGAGCCCGTTGGCGCGGATGACGATTTCGCGCGGTCCGTAGGCGCCCGAGCTTGCGGCGGCGACCGCCTGGGCGCGGGCGGCCTCCTTCGCATCGGGGCTGACGGCGTCTTCGAGATCGAAGATAAGCACGTCGGCCGGCAGCGTTTTCGCCTTCTCCAGCGCACCGGCGCGCGAGGCGGGCATGTAGAGGGCGCTGCGGCGCGGCTTGACGGCTTGGGGCATGAAGGCGGATTCCTTGTGCGGGCGATTCGTCGGTTGGCGGGCGGTAATATGCACATTCTGTCGATACAGTCCTCGGTGGCGCGCGGTTTCGTCGGCAACCGCACGGCCGTCTTCGTGCTCCAGCGCCTCGGCCATGCCGTGACCTGCATCGATACCGTCGCCTTCTCGAACCATCCTGCGCATGGCGGGTTCCGGGGCGAGGTGCATCCGGCGCACAGCATCGACGCCATCGCAAGCGGCCTCGAGGAGCGCGGCTTCCTGAAGGACATCGACCTCGTCATGTCCGGCTATCTGGGCTCGGCCGCGAATGCCGAAGCGGTGGCCCGCACCGTGGACCGGGTCGGCGCGCCCTATCTGCTCGACCCGGTCATGGGCGACGATCCGGGCGGGCTGTTCGTGGCGCCCGACCTGCCCGACACCATCCGGCGGGAGCTGCTGCCGAGAGCCGCAATTGCGACCCCCAACCGTTTCGAGCTTTCCCTGCTTGCGGGCGGCGAAGTCGACGGAGCGGCGAGCGCCGCCGGGATTGCCGGGACGCTCGGGCCTGAACTCGTCGTGGCGACAAGCGTGCCGGCGGGGGAGGGACGCATCGCCTGCGTCGGCGTATCCGGGGGCGAGGCCCGGCAGGCCGTCGTGCCGCGCGTGGCGCATCCCGGTTACGGGGCGGGCGACCTGTTCGCCGCGCTGTTCGCCGCCCGGTGGCGGCGGGGCTGGGCGGAAGCCATGGCGCTTGCCGCGGGCACCGTCCATGCCACGATTGCGCGCTCTCCGGGGCAGGACCTCGACATTGTCGGGGCGCAGGCGCTTTTCGCCGACCCGCCGCCGCCTCCGCCGCTCGAGCCGGTCGGGACCGCCGTCCGGTCCCGATGAACCGCCTTCCCGGCGTCGGGCGTGTCGGCTGGCGTCATGGGATGTCATGTTTTGTCATGATCCGCATGCACGCGGGTCATATTCGTTAGCCTGTTTCGGCATGGCGCTGTCCTTTCGGCCCTGCCGCATGCGCCCATCGCGTTCCGAACCGCGCGCCAGCCGCGTATCGAGGATCCCTGTGGGGATGTCATGAGATGTCATGTTTCGTCATGCGGGGGCCGCCTCCGCCGGGCTGTGCGGCCAGGGCTCCGGCGGCGGGCGCCAGCCTTGCGGCCAGCATCGCCGCCAGGGCGGGGCGGGTGTCGGTTTCGGTCATGCGTGCCTCCTTTCAGGCAAAGGGCGGGACAGGGGTGTCCCTGTTTTGCGCGCGTTTCGCGTGCGGGCGCGGGCGGGTGTCGGCGCCGGCGCGGTTCGCGCACCTGATTGCGCGCGCGAGACGGCGCACGCACCTCTCACGCGTGCTCACGCCGGGGTTTTTTTCGGCCCCCAGCCGGTCGCTTTGTGCAGAAACGCCGAAAGGCGGCCCCGGAAGCCGCCTCTCTCTACTTTCATTCTACACCATACCGCCAAATGTCAAGCCCCATTCGGAACAAAAAATGAAAGCGTCGGATATTTTTCATGAGATGCCGGCAGGCGGGGACCGGGGCGACGATGGGCCGTGCGTTGCGAAGCCGCCGGAAACAGATGCGTGAATTCGGCAAGTCCTCCACCCCTGTCCGTGCATTCCGTCGGCGGGCCCGGTGTGGCAGAGTGGGCGCCGCGCGGGCGACAGCGGCAGGGAGGGCCGGGACGATGTTCGACAAGGGGCATCTGGAGTTCCACAGCGTCGATCTCGACACGGGCTGGGAGGTGCCGGAAGGCTATCCGGCCGGTATCGAGCAGAAGATACTGGCCGGCGGGCTGGACGAGGCGGCGGGCCGGGGCAACCGCTCGCGCCTGCTGCGTTTCGCGCCGGGCGCCTTCACCACCGAGCCGTTCGTGCACGACTACTGGGAGGAGGTTTACCTGCTCTCGGGCGACCTTGTCGTCGGCGCGGGGGCGGAGGCCGAGGCCTTCGCGCCCAACACCTATGCCTGCCGCCCGCCGGGCGCGTATCACGGGCCGTTCCGCTCCGACGGCGGCTGCATGCTGCTCGAAATCCACTATTACGCCTGACGCCGCACCCGCGCCCTGTTTCCGCCCTATTCGCGCCCCAATTGGAGGCGATGGTGGCATCCGGCGGCGGGGCCTCCGCAGCCCCGGCGCCTTCATGTCCCTATACTTCTCCCTGTGCCTTGCGGCCGGCATGGACTCCCCCCGTCCATGCCGGCCGTCCTTTTGCGTCGCCCGGCGAACTTGCATCGGCCCGGCGGGGCGGCGAAGCTCGGCCGGGACATGATCGCGCTCACGAGCTTCATCGCCTTCCACGCCCGGCGCACGCCGGAGCGGGACGCGCTCGTCTATGGGGACCTGCGGCTCGGCTACGGCGCGCTATGGCGCAACATGACCGCGATGGCCGGCCGGCTTGCGGCGCTCGGCCTCGGCCCCGGCGATGTCGTCGCCGCCTGCCTGAAGAACAGCCCCGCCTTCTACGACCTCGCCTTCGCCGCCAGCCATGTCGGCGCCGTCTTCCTGCCGCTCAACTACCGCCTCGCGGCCGACGAAATCGCCTGGATCCTCGACCATGCGGGCGCGCGCCACCTGTTCGCGGACGGCGATCTCAACGCCGCCGCCGAGGCTGCCGATGCGGCCGGCACTCCGTTCACGGCGCTCGACCCGGAGACGGCGCGCGACAGCCGGCGGCTGAGCGCCGGTGCGGAGGCTCCGCCGGCGGCCGAAGCGGCGCCCGACGACGTCTTCCGGCTGATGTACACCTCCGGCACCACCGACCGGCCGAAGGGCGTGACGCACAGCTACGCGAACTTCTACTGGAAGTGCATGGACCAGACGGCGGCGCTCGGCGCCATGCCCGACGACCGGCTGCTGGTCGTGGGCCCGCTCTACCATGTCGGCGGCTTCGACCTGCCGGGGATCGACGTCTGGCGGCGGGGCGGCTGCATCGTGCTGCACCGGGAGGCCCGGCCGCGCGCGATCCTGGAGGCGCTGGAGGCCGAGCGCGTCACCGGCGCCTGGCTTGCGCCCACGGTCACCAACGGCGTGCTGGCGGAGCCGGACCTCGGCCGCTTCGACACGAGCGCGCTCGCATGGGTGATCGGCGGCGGCGAGCGCACGCCGGAAACGCGCATCCGGGAATTCGCCGCCGCCTTCCCGACCGCGCGCTATATCGACGCCTACGGGCTGACGGAGAGCGTGGGCGGCGACACGCTGATGGAAGCGGGGCGCGAACTGGAGAAGATCGGCTCGGTCGGCCGCGCGATCGCCCATGTCGAGGTGACGGTGCGCGACGAGGCGGGCCGCGCGCTACTGCCGGGGGAAGAGGGCGAAATCTGTCTGAGGGGCCCGAAGATCACGCGCGGCTACTGGCGCGACCCGGAGCGCACGGCCGAGGCCTTTTTCGGCGACCGGCTCCGGACCGGCGATGTCGGCCGGCTGGACGGGGAGAGCTTCCTCTACCTCACCGACCGGCGCAAGGACATGATCCTCTCCGGCGGCGAGAACATCGCCTCCTCGGAGATCGAGCGGGTGCTCTACGAGCACGACGCCGTGCATGAGGCGGCCGCAATCGGCCTCGCGGACGAGCGCTGGGGCGAGCGGCCGGCCGCGGTCGTGGCGCTCCGGCCCGGCGCCTCATTGACCCTGGAGGAGCTTCAGCGCCATTGCCGCGCCCGGCTCGCCGGCTTCAAGGTGCCGAAGGAGCTCCACCTCAGGGCCGAACTGCCGCGCAACCCCTCCGGCAAGGTCCTGAAACGCCTCTTGCGCGAGGAGCTGGGCGGCGGGTAGGGTAGAAAGGACAATCGGTATTCTACCCTGGGCGGCTGCCATGAGCCTCAACATCAAGAACGAGGAGACCTGCCGGCTCGCCGCCGAGCTGGCCTGCCTTACCGGCGAGACCAAGACCGGCGCGATAACCGCGGCGCTGCGGGAGCGGCTGGAGCGGGAAAGGCGGACGCGCGACATCGAAGAGCGGCGTCGGGATCTGCGCGCCGCAGCGGAGCGCTGTGCGAAGCTGATGGGTCCCGGTCCTTCGGCAGTCGAGCTTGGCGATTTCCTTTATGACGAGCGGGGACTGCCGAGGTGATCGTCGATAGCTCGGCCCTGATTGCGGTTGTGAACCGCGAGAGCGATGCCGAGCGCTATGAGGAAGCGATGCTCACCGCCCCGAACTGCCGCATGTCGGTCGCCAACATCCTTGAGGCATCCATGGTGGTGGAGGGCCGCGGCGGCGCGGCGGCCGGGCATGAGCTCGATATTGTCCTGGCGCGCGCCGGGATCGAGCCCGAGCCGGTGACGGTGGAGCAGATGGAGGCCGCCCGGCAGGCCTGGCGGCGCTTCGGCAGGGGCAACCATCCGGCCGGGCTGAATTTCGGCGACTGCTTCGCCTATGCGCTTGCCAGCGTTACGGGCGAGCCGCTGCTGTTCAAGGGCGGCGACTTCCCGCAGACCGACATCCGGGCCGCATAGGCTTATACCAACGGTCGCTGACCGGAACCGATGGCGGATTCGACGCCTGCCGCCGGACCGCCTTCCTTCGACAGGCTGTTCCGTCATGCCCGGACTTGTTCCGGGCATCCACTTTCGCCGCTTACCCCGGACGGCCGCATGGATACCCGGAACAAGTCCGGGCATGACGAGAAGAAGACATGAGTCTGAAGTCGATGCCGCTGGTATTACCAGGTCTCGCCGAAGGGGCGGAGCTCGACGCGGAAGGACCAGGCGGAGCGGTCCTGATGGGCGACGCGATACATCTCCTCGGCGATGGCGACGGGTCTCGCGAAGAACTCGTCCGGCGCATCCGGCGCGATGAAGGGCCGCGTGCGCGGCGTATCGATGGCGGCGTCGATGATGAAATAGGCGACATGGATGCCCTGCGGCCCGAATTCGCGCGCGATCGACTCCGCCAGGATGCGCTGCGCCGCCTTGGTGGAGGCGAAGAAGCCCCAATGCGCCTTGCCGCGCGTGGCCGAGGTGTTGCCGGTGACGAGTAGCGCGCCGCCGCCCGCATCCAGCATGCCCGGAATCGTCTCGCGGGCGAGATGCAGCAGCGCCGTCGCGTTCACGCGGAAATTGCGCTCGAGGTCTTCCGGGTCCTGATCCAGCAAGGGCCCGCGCGTGCTCCTGAGCGCGTTGTGCACCACGACCGTCGGCGGGCCGAGCCGCTCGCGCACGGCCGCCACGGTCTGCCGGAGCGCATCGAGATCGCCGACATCGCAGGGAAAGGCCGTGGCGTTCTCGATATCGGCTTCGAGCGCGGCCAGCCGCTCCGCGTCGCGGGCGAGCATGGCGGTCAGGTAGCCGCCGTCGGCGAAACGCCTGGCGATTTCGGCGCCCGTGCCCCCGTCGGGGCCGACGCCGGTGACGAGCGCGACCGGCTGGCTCATGCGCTTTTCCTCTCTTCCGTCTGCGTTTCGAGCACATAGCCGCCGCCGAGGTCCGCGGCGAAGGCGGGCAGGCGGCGCAGGCGGTCGAAATGGGCATGCGCATGAGCGTGGTCGCCGGGCCGGTAGATGGGCTCGATGCCGCAATCCGCCAGCCGGTCGGCCATGCGCTCCTCGCGGCGGAATTGTGCGAAATCGCAGACGAAGGCGATGTCGGCGATCGAGAACGGGCCCGCCAGGCCGTCGCCGCCCAGGCGCGCGGCATTGTCGATGCCGTCCATGTAGAAGGCATAGGCCTCGCGCATGCGGTCCGAGAGTTCCCGCGAGGCCTTGCGGGGCACGAGCGCCAGCAGATAGGCCTGCGCCTCGCGCGCGAAGATGAGCCCCGCATCGAGGAAGCTGTCGATCCGCGCCGCTTCATACGGTCCCTCGCCATAGAGGCCGTCCGCTGCGCGGGCGACGGCGCGCAGGATGCTGTTCGATTCGAACACGCCCGTTGCGCCCTCGGGGTCGAAGGCCGCCGGCACGGTGCCGAAGGGGTGGGCGGCGAGGAAGGCGTCGGTCTTGTAGAGCATGGCGGCGCTGAAGCCGCGCCTGCTCGCCCGCGCATGCGGACTGTCCGGCGTCTTCTCCGCCTCCTCCAGCGGCCTCGCGTCGAAATCCCAGAGCCAGCCCGGCAGCGCCTTCGGGCGGTCGCCCACGACCTCGACCTCGACGCCGAGCAGCCGCGCGGCGATCGTCGCCTTCCAGACGCGCGGATTGGGCAGGTAGGAGAAAATCCTGAGCACCGCCATGGCAGACGCCCCTTCGCCTCGGTTTCCGGAACGCCCGAACCCTGCCACGAAAGCCCTCCGCCTTGCCACCCGCTTGGCCGGTCCCGGCGGCGGCGCTACTCTCGCGGCAGGCGGGACGGGAGGCATCTTCCATGCGCGCGACCCGGCGGACGGTCCTGGCGGGCGCCGGCGCGGCGCTGGCGGCGCCGGCTTTCGGCGCGGCGGCCGGCGGGGCGCTCTCGAAGCGCATTCCGGCGACCGGCGAGCCTGTGCCGGCGGTCGGGCTCGGCAGCTGGATCACCTTCAATGTCGGCGGCGACCCGCTGCTCCGCGCCGAATGCCGCGCCGTCATGGCCGCCTTTTTCGAGGCGGGCGGCGGCATGATCGATTCCTCGCCCATGTACGGGTCCTCGCAGGCGGTGATCGGCGATGCGTTCGCGAAGCTCGGCCGTCCGGCGGGCCTGTTTTCCGCCGACAAGGTCTGGACCCGCGCCGCCAACGGCCCGGCGCAGATCGCGGAAACGGCCCGGCGCTGGGGGCTCGGGCGCTTCGACCTGCTGCAGGTCCACAATCTGGTCGACTGGGAGGCGAACCTCGACACGCTCGAAGCCATGAAGGAGGCGGGAAGGCTCCGCTATACCGGCGTCACGACCTCCCACGGCCGCCGGCATGGCGAACTGGAAGAGATCATGCGCCGCCGCCCGCCGGACTTCGTCCAGCTCACCTACAACATCGTGGACCGCGAGGCGGAACGGCGCCTGCTGCCGCTTGCGCGGGAACGCGGCATCGCCGTCATCTGCAACCGGCCCTTCCGGCGCGGCCGGCTGCCGGACCGGCTTGCAGGGCGTCCGCTCCCCGGTTGGGCGAGCGGGATCGAAGTGTCCACCTGGCCGCAATTCCTGCTCAAATTCATCCTCTCCCATCCCGCGGTCACAGCCGCCATCCCCGCGACCCGGCGCGTGGACCACCTGGTCGAGAACAAGTCCGCCGCCTTCGGCCCGATGCCGGATGCGGCGCTGCGCCGGCGCATGGCGGCGCATGTGCGCGATCTCTAGCCCGCCCGGAGCCGGACAGAAGCCGCCGTGAACGGGGCGTGGGCGCTGGAGGACCTGCTGCCGTTCGAGCCGCGCGCCTACTGGCGGCTGTTCGCGCTGGAGAACGAGGCGCTCTGGCCTGCGCAATTGGCGCTGCTGGCGGCGGGCGCGGCGCTGCTTTTCTGTCTCCTGGGCGGGCGGCGGCCGTCGGGACGCTGGCTCGGCCCGGCGCTCGGCGCGGTCTGGCTCTGGACCGGCTGGCAGTTCGTCGCGCTGCGCTACGGCACGCTCAATTGGGCCGCGCCGACGCTCGCCTGGGCCTTCTACGCTGAAGGTGTTCTCTTGGCGGCGCTTGGCCCCACGGGCCGGCTTTCCTTCGCGCGGCGAGGCAGGCGAGACCGGATCGGCATCGGCCTCATAGCAAGTGCGCTGTTCGTCTGGCCGCTGCTCTCACGGCTCGACGGGCGGCCCTGGAGCGAGGCGGAGGCCG
This sequence comes from Alphaproteobacteria bacterium, assembly GCA_022826185.1. Classification (GTDB taxonomy): domain Bacteria; phylum Pseudomonadota; class Alphaproteobacteria; order Bin95; family Bin95; genus Bin95. The sequence goes on along the minus strand of JAJDVH010000055.1, from coordinate 10,926 downwards.
CCGCGATTGCGCCCGACCCGACGGCGATCGCCACGCTCGGCTTGCTGGCGCTTGCCGGACGCGACCGCTGGACGGCGCTCCTCTGCCTCCCGCCGGCCCTCTGGCTCGCTGCATCGGCGTTGACCCTGTTCACCATGGGCGCGTGGCAGGGCTGGGCCGTGCTGGCGGCGCTGCTTGCGGGCCTCGCCGCGCAGGCCGCGGTCCCGGCGAAGGGTCCGGGTTAGGCGAGCGCGGTTTCGAACAGGGCCAGCAGCCGGCTCCAGGCGCGCTCCGCCTGCGCTTCGTTGTAGACGGCGGAGTCCGGCGGGCACCAGCCGTGTAGCGCGCCCGCATAGACCTCGATCTCCGCCGGCAGCCCCGCCGCGTCGAAAGCCTGCCTGAGCGCGGTCTTGGCCTCCGGGTCTTTCGCGTCGTCGTTCTCGGCGATCGCGAACAGGTAGTGCGCGCGAATCCGGTCGACGAGCAGATGGGGGCTGTCGGGCCTGTCGGTCACGAGCCTGCCGCCGTGAAAGGAGGCCCCGGCGCCGATGCGGTCGGGAAACGCCGCCGCGGTGCGCATGGTCATGGAGCCGCCCATGCAATATCCCGTCGTGCCCATCTTTCGGTTGGCCGCCACCGCCTTCCGGCCGTCGAGGAAGCCGATAAAGGCCTTTGCGTCCGTCACCGTCCTCTCGGGGGTCAGGGAGCGCATCAGGGGGAAGACCTTCTTGCGCACCGCCTCGTCCCGGAACGAAGCGCCCTCCGGCAGGACCGGCGCCCTCTCCGAGCGGTAGTAGGGATTGACGGTCAGCACCGCATAGCCGGATTCGGCCAGCCGCCGCGCCATCTGCTCGAAGGCGGGCCTGAGGCCGAGCGCATCCGGCCAGACCAGCACGCCCGGCCAGGCGCCGCTCGAAGGATGCACGAAGTGGCAGTCCGCCGTGCCGTCGGGCGTTTGCACCTCGACATTCGCGGCCGTCACCTCCCGCGCGTTCGCGGCCCGGGGCAGCAGCATGGCCAGCCCCGCCCCGGCCGACAGCGCCCCGAATTTCCGCCGCGTCAGCCGTCCCGAACGGCGCAGCCAGGCCTCCGCGTCACGGATCGTTTTCTCATCGCACATGATCGCCTCCTGTCTTCCCGCGGTCTGCCCTGCAGCCGGGTCCATCCCGCCGGGCGAGCGTTTCTACATGCCGTTCCAAGTGGAACACGTGATCGTCCTCGATTCCGAGGCGGCGCAACTCGCCCGCGAGCTGCCGCATATAGTCGATATTGGCGCCGCTCGGGCCGGCGGAGCGCACGATCTGCGCCGCCATGTCCGGGAAGGGCGCGGGGCCGAGCCAGGCGCGGTTGCCGACCGGCGCGACATAGACCGCGCCGTCCGCCGCGCCCTCGCGGAATTCCAGCCGCACCGCCTCGCGCCGGTAGCCGTTCTTCTCGCGATAGTCGAGTTCGTCCCAGGTCCCGCCCATCTCGGCCGCACCCACAAAATAGGCCATGCCGCCGCAGGACGCGCCCGGCTCCGGAACCATCGTCACCACCCGGCCCGGCGCGTGCGCCACCCCGCGATGGTCGTGCGAGCCCTGCCAGAAGCGGCGCGTCCAGCCGCGCACCCAGGCGACCCGCTTTTCGCGATACGGGATGTCCGGCCGCCAGATCAGCGAGCCATAACCGAACACCCACACACCGTCCGCCTCCGCGCTCATCCGCAGCGCCCGACATGGTCGAGAATGGCGCGGGCGGTGAGTTCCGGGTCTTCCTCCGGCACGAAATGCCCGCAATTCTCCGCGATCAGGCCCCGCACGTCGTACGCCACCCGGCGCATCGAGGCCTCGACCTCGCCGGCCCGGCCGAAAGCGTCCGTCCTGCCGCCGCCGATGGCGAGCACCGGCATGGGCAGGCGGAAGCCGGTCGCCAGCAGGGCTTCGTTGTCGGCCATGTCCCGCGGCAGGTTCCGGTAGTAGGCGAAGCCTGCACGGAGCGCCTCCGGCTGGCTGTAGGTGCGCAGATATTCGTCGACGGCCTCACCGTCGATGGCGTCCGGCCGCGCCGAATAGGCCCGGTAGAACCAGCCGAGATAGGTGCGCTCGCGCCCGCCCACCAGCGCTTCCGGCAGGTCCGGCGTGCGGTGGAAGGCGTGGTGCCAGCGCCGCCCGCCCTGCGAGAACTCACCGCCGTCGCCCGGGATCACCACGTCGATGACGGTCAGGCTGAGCGCGGCCTCGGGATGCGCCGCGGCGAGCGCGAAAGCCGTCGGTCCGCCCCAGTCATGGCCGACAAGGTGCCAGCGGTCGAGACCGAGATGGCCGGACAGCAGGCGGAAGACGTCGTCCGCGACGGTGCGCTTGTCGTAGCCGCCCCCGGGCCGCGAGGAATCGCCGAGGCCCCGCAGGTCCGGCGCGATGACCGGATGGCGTTCGGCAAGCACGGCCATGACATGGCGCCATTCGAACCAGGTCTCCGGCCAGCCGTGCAGCAGCACCACCGGCGGCGAGGAATGCGGGTCCGCGCCCGCCGAGACGTGGTGGATCGTCACCTCGCCCAGATCGGCGAAGGCATGGACGAATTCCGCAGGCGGGCTCATGCGCGCTCCTCAGCTTGCACAGGCGGGTTCAGGCCGCCCGGAGGCGGAGAGACTGTCGAGAATGTCACGATGCGCCGTAACTGCACAGAATGTTCGAGTTGTGGAGGGGGCGGCGCGGCGATCGAAAGAAAGGCGCGGGGCCTGCGCGACGGCTTGCCGCCGGGACTTGAACCGGGCGGGCGCAGCGCCGATATTGGCGGCCGGTACCGACAACGCTAACGGAGACCGCAAATGGCCTTCGACAATCTGAGGACGACGGCGCGCGCTGCCGGCCGCAGCACGACCCGCACGGCGGAGCTCGATGCCGGCCTGCGCAAGCACATGCTCGGCATCTACAACTACATGGCGTCGGGCGTTCTGCTCACCGGCATCGTCGCCTATCTGGTGTTCACCATGGCGGTGGCGCAGACGCCCGACGGCCAGATGGCGCTGACCGCCTTCGGGCAGGCGATCTACCTCTCGCCGCTCAAATGGGTGCTGATGCTCTCGCCGCTCGCCTTCATCCTCGTGCTGAGTTTCGGCGTCCAGCGCCTGAGCACGCCCGCGACGCAGGCGCTGTTCTGGGTGTTCTGCGCGCTCATGGGGGCGAGCATCAGCTCGATCTTCCTGCAATATACCGGCACCAGCATCGCGCGCGTGTTCTTCATCACCGCCGCCGCTTTCGCCGGCCTCAGCCTCTATGGCTACACCACGAAGCGCGACCTCTCGGGCATGCGCTCCTTCCTGGTCATGGGGCTGATCGGCGTCATCATTGCCTCGCTGGTCAACATCTTCCTCGCCTCGAGCGCGCTCCACTTCGCCGTGTCGGTGATCGGCGTTCTGGTGTTCGCAGGCTTCACCGCCTACGACACCCAGCGCATCAAGAGCGAGTACTATCACGGCTACGACGCCGCCGTGATGGCGAAGAAGTCGGTGATGGACGCCCTGATGCTCTATCTGAGCTTCATCAACATGTTCCTGCTGCTGCTGAGCCTGTTCGGCAGCAGGGAATAGGTCAGAGGCCGACCGTCACCCTCCCGCCGTCGTCGATCACCGGGCGCTTCACCAGGGCCGGATGCGCCAGCATCAGGCCCCGCGCCCGGCCGGCGTCGAGCCCGGCCTTCTCGGCCTCGTCGAGCGCCCGCCATGTGGTGCTGCGCCGGTTGAGCAGCGCCTCCCAGCCGACCGCACCGATCCAGCGGTCCAGCATCGCGCCGTCCAGCCCGTCCTCGCGCAGGTCGTGGAAGCGGTGCTCGCGGTCCCCCAGCGCCTTCCGCGCCTTGCGGCAGGCATCGCAGTTCTTCAGGCCATAGACTGTCAGCATGGACGCGCATTCCTCCTGCGGGCGGTCTGCTATAGTCGCACGGGCACCCTTGGAGCGGTAGCGGCGGAAGGGCGCGGGATATGCTGACCAGCTTCACACTCGAGAATTTCAAGAGCTTCCGCGAACTGGCAACCCTCCCGCTGGCGCCGCTTACCATGCTCGCCGGCGCCAATGCGTCGGGCAAGAGCAACCTGGTGGAGGCGCTGCGGCTTCTGCGATTAATCGCTGAAGGCAACAAGCTTTCGAGGATATTCAAGGTCCTGCGCCATGAGCGCTTCCCGATTCGAGGAACGGCACGTGACTTGGCGTTCGAAGGCCAGGACCGGTTCACCTTGTCGTGTCGAACGACGGACGGGAAATGGAGCGATTATTCAATTACATTGCGGCGCAGTAGCGACGATACGGATTTCCATATCGTGCATGAACGTATCGCTGCAGCGGGATCGGAGAGCGGTACACCATTGTTGAACGGTGCTCCGGCACCCCCAAACTTTAAACTCAACAAGTTCGATTTCTCGGCAGGTGGGGGGATGTTTCTCGATATCGGCATCTCGGTTCTCCCGGGAATCAAAACATTGCCAAGAATGGAAAACGATCATGTAACAGAGGAAATTCGTGAAGTGTCCGCGTTCTATGCCCATTGCCTATCGGATACGGTTTTCCTTGATATGAGGCCGCATGTTATGAGGCATTACAGCTTCAAGTCCGAAATATCTTTGGGAGAAAATGGAGAGAACCTGTCGGGTGTTTTGTATAATCTCTGCCAGCATAAGGAAAATCGCCAGCAGCTTCTTGAATTAATCTCTGCTCTGCCGGAACAGGCTATTGTCGATATCGGCTTCATTGAAACACAGCGCAACGAAGCGATGGTGGCTTTGACGGAAACCTTCGGCGGACGCGAAGCGACATATGACGCCAGCCTGCTTTCCGACGGCACCCTGCGGGTTCTCGCTATCGCCGCAGCGGCGCTTTCCGCCAAGGAAGGCAGTCTCGTCGTCATCGAGGAAATCGACAACGGCATCCATCCGAGCCGGGCGGAAGAATTGCTACGGCGGCTTTCCGACATTGCGAAAGAACGCAAGCTGCGCCTGTTGCTTACCACGCACAATCCCGCCTTGCTGGACGCGCTGCCGCAGGAAGCCGTGCCCGATGTGGTGTTCTGCTTCCGGCACCCGGAAACCGGCGCGAGCCAGCTCACGCGCCTGTCCGACCTGACCGACTATTCGGGGCTGGTCGCGCGAGGCGGAATCGGCACGCTGATGACGCAGGGGGTCGTGGACCGCTTCGTCAAGAACCCGCGCACGCCGGACGAGAAGCGGCGGCAGGCGCTCGCCTGGCTCGAAGAAGTCCGGGCCGAAACGGGATGACGGGGGACGCCGGAATCGTCATTGTCGATACGGTCGTTTTTCTGAACCTGCTCAATGTTCCCGCATTCAATCAGCACAGCGATGCGGTCCAGAAGTGTTTTGAAGACTTTGCCGCGGCGGAAGCCGATTTCGAGTTGCCCATCGCCGCGGTCATCGAGTCGGGCAATCATATCGCCCGGCTTTCGGACGGCGGAGACAGGCGGCGTTTCGCCGAGACGTTTGGTCGGCAGGTCAGGAGAGCGTTGAGGGCGGAATCTCCATGGACGCTCACACCGTTGCCGAACGAAGCGCAACTCGACGATTGGCTCGCCGGTTTCCCCGACGCGGCAATGGGAGACTTGAGCCTCGGCGACTTCTCTTTGGTCAAGGCTTGGGAAGCAGCTTGCCAACGCCGACCGTTGCGCCGCGTTCGCATCTGGTCGCTGGACACAGGGTTGCAGGGCTACGACCGCGAGCCTTGAATAGCCGCTTCACCGCCGAGGAGGCCGCTCATGCAGGGTCCTGAGAGCCATTCCTATTTCTCGCAGCGCCTGCGCCTGCACTATGTCGACTGGGGCAATCCGGACGCGCCGCCGCTGCTGCTGATCCACGGCGGGCGCGACCATTGCCGCAACTGGGACTGGGTGGCGGAGGCGCTTCGGGAGGACTACCGCATCGTCGCCCCGGACCTGCGCGGCCACGGCGACAGCTCCTGGTTCGTCGGCGGCGCCTATGCGATGGCGGACTATGTCTATGACATCGCGCAGCTCGTCCACCAGAAGCAACTCGCCCCGGTCACCGTCATCGGCCACTCGCTGGGCGGCTCCATCGCGCTCCACTATGCGGGCGTCTACCCCGAGACCGTGAAGGCGCTCGTCGCCATCGAGGGGCTCGGCCCCTCGCCGGCGCAGATCGAGGCTCGCAGGGACAGGACCATCGACGACCGGCTCCGGGAGTGGATCGACACGCAGCGCGGCCTTTCCGGCCGGCTGCCGCGCCGCTACCCCTCGCTGGAGGACGCCTACCGGCGGATGCAGGAAGCCAATCCCCGCCTGACCGAGGCCCAGGCCCGGCACCTCACCGTCCACGGCGCCAACCAGAACGAGGACGGCACCTATAGCTGGAAGTTCGACAATTACAGCCGCGCCGACCGCCCGGTCGGCATCTATCCGGAGGAGAGCTTCCGGCTCTGGTCGCGGATTTCCTGCCCGACCCTATTGGTGCGCGGCCTCGAAAGCTGGGTCGGCGACCCGGAGGCGGACGGCCGCGCCGCCCATTTCGGCAATGCCCGCTTCGTCGATGTCGCGGGCGCCGGCCACTGGGTGCATCACGACCGGCTGGGGCATTTCCTCGGCCTCGTGCGCGGCTTCCTCGCGGAGGCGCAGGGCGGCTAGGGAATCGTGCTATAGCCTCGGTCTATGCACGACGCCCTGACCGACGCGCCCGCTGACGATCCGCCCTGGCTCGCCGGGCTGAACCCCCCGCAACGCGAGGCGGTCGAAACGCTGGATGGGCCGCTTCTCGTGCTCTCCGGGGCGGGCACCGGCAAGACGCGGGTGTTGACGGCAAGGCTGGCGCTGCTGCTGGCGGCGAAGCGCGCCTGGCCTTCCCAGATTCTGGCGGTCACCTTCACCAACCGGGCGGCGAACGAAATGCGCGAGCGGGTGAACGCGCTGATCGGCGAGATGAGCGCCGGGCTATGGCTTGGCACCTTCCACGCGCTCGGCCTGCGCATATTGCGCCGCCATCCCGAACTGGTGGGCCTCAGGCCCTCCTTCTCGATCCTGGACCCGGACGACCAGGAACGGCTCCTCAAGCAGGTGCTGGCGGACGCGAATGTGGATGCGAAACACTGGCCCGCGCGCCAGCTGTCGGCCATCGTCCAGCGCTGGAAGGACAAGGGGTGGCGCCCGGAGCAGGTGCCGGCCGATGAGGCGGGAAACTTCGCCAACGGCCGCGCGCCGGCGCTTTACGAGGCCTATCAGGAGCGGCTCGAACAGCTCAACGCCGTCGATTTCGGCGACCTGCTGCTCCACAACCTGACGATCTTCCAGCGCGATGCGGCGGTGCTGGCGCAATATCAGGAGCGGTTCCGCTACATTCTCGTGGACGAATATCAGGACACCAATGTCGCGCAGTATCTCTGGCTGCGCCTGCTCGCCCAGAAGCACCGCAATATATGCTGCGTCGGCGATGACGACCAGTCGATCTACGCCTGGCGCGGGGCGGAGGTCGGCAACATCCTGCGCTTCGAGAACGACTTCGACGGGGCCAGGATCGTCCGGCTGGAGCAGAACTACCGCTCGACAGGCGATATTCTCGGCGCCGCCTCCGGGCTGATCGCCAATAATCGGGGCCGGCTCGGCAAGACCCTCTGGACGGACCGCGAGGATTCCCGCCCGATCACCGTTCACACCGTTCCCGACGGGGAGGCGGAAGCGCGGCTCGCCGGCGCGGAGATCGAGGCGCTGCAGCGCGCCGGGACCGGCCTCGGACAGATGGCGGTGCTGGTGCGCGCGTCCTTCCAGATGCGCGCCTTCGAGGAACGCTTCGTCGCGCTCGGGCTGAATTACCGGGTCATCGGCGGTCCGCGCTTCTACGAGCGCCGCGAGGTGAGGGACGCCATCGCCTATCTGCGCGCCGTCCTCTTCCCCGAGGACGATCTTGCCTTCGAGCGGATCGTCAACCTGCCGAAACGCGGCATTGGCGACGCCACCCTGCAACCGGTGCATCGCCTCGCCCGCGCCGAGCGGATTCCGCTCGGCCAGGCGGCGCGCCGGCTGGTCGAGACGGAGGAATTGAAGGCCCGGGCCCGCAACGCGCTCGCCGGCTTCTGCCGCGCCATCGACGGCTGGCGCGCCCGGCTCGGCAGCGAGCCCCATGCAGACCTTGCCGACGCGATTCTCGACGAGAGCGGCTACCGCGAGATGTGGCGGAAGGACAAGGGCCTCGACGCCCCCGGCCGGCTGGAGAATCTGGGCGAACTCGTGCAACAGATCGCCCGGTTCGACACCCTCGAAGAGTTTCTGGAGCATGTCGCCCTGGTGATGGAGGCCGAAAGCGGCAGCGAGGCGGAAAGCGTCTCCCTGATGACGCTCCACGGCGCCAAGGGGCTCGAATTCGACATCGTGTTCCTGCCGGGCTGGGAGGAGGGCCTGTTCCCCCACCAGCGCGCGCTCGCCGAGAACGGGCTTGCCGGACTGGAGGAGGAGCGCCGCCTCGCCTATGTCGGCATCACCCGCGCGCGCCGCCATGTCACGATCTCCTCCGCCATGAGCCGCATGGTCATGGGGCGGTGGCTCAGCCCGCTCCCGTCCCGCTTCATCGACGAGTTGCCCGACGAGCATGTGGAGCGGCAGTCGGAGAATGCGTTCGGCGAGGCCCCCGCCTGGCGCTACGGCGCGGGCGTCGGGCGCGTGATCGACGCCGCGGCATGGGAGGTGAAACCGCGCGCGCCCCGCACCGGACAATTCGAGGTCGGCCAGCGCGTCTTTCACCAGAAGTTCGGCTACGGAGCCGTGCGGGCCGTCGACCGGGAGAAACTCACCGTCGCCTTCGAGACCTCCGGCGACAAGACCCTGATCGACAGCTTCGTCGAGCCCGCCTGAGCGAGGACAACACCGCCCATGACCCAATCGCCCGTTCTGGAGCGCCGCGAAGGCGCGGTCGCCGTGGTGACCCTGAACCGCCCGGAGGCGCTGAATGCGCTCAACATCGAAATGCGGGACCTGCTGCCGCGCGTGCTGAACGGGCTGAACGGCGACGAAGCGGTGCGCGCGGTCGTGCTGACCGGGGCGGGCGAGCGCGCCTTCTCGGCGGGCCAGGACCTGAACGATTCGGCAAGTTTCGACGAGAAGACCGTGCAGGAGCATTTCCTGCATCTGGGCGCGCTCTACCAGTCCGTGCGCGCGCTGGAGAAGCCGGTCGTCGTGGCGCTGAACGGGCTCGCCGCCGGCTTCGGCCTGCAGACCGCGCTCCACGCCGATATCCGCATCGCCCATCCGGGCGTGCGCATGGGGCAGCCCGAGGTGCGCGCCGGCATTCCGAGCACGGTCGGCCCCTTCATCATCGAGCGCGTCGTCGGCCATGCCCGCGCGGTGGAGCTGTCGCTCACCGGGCGGCTGGTGGATGCCGAGACCTGCCTCGCCTGGGGCATGGTCAACGAGATCGTGCCCCACGAGCAGGTCATGCCCCGCGCGATGGAGCTCGCCGGGGAGCTGGCGGCGCTGCCGCCGCTCGCCGTCCGGCTGACCAAGCGCCGCCTGCTGGAGCGCACGCAGACCGAGTATGACGAGACCGTGCAGGCCGCAATGCGCTACCAGCATGCCGCCTACAGCGACGGCGAACCGCAGCGCGTCGCGGCCGCCTTCTTCGAGGAACGGGCGGCGCGGCGCAAAAGGGAGACGGCGTGATGGCGACGGGCCGGATCGGAACGGTCGAGCGGGACGGGGCGCAAACCGTCTATGAGGTCCACGGCGACGCGGGCGCGCCGGCGCTCCTCTTCGGCCATGCGCAAATCCTCTCGCGCGCCCAGTATGCGCCGCAGGTCGAGGCGTTCGCGGGCCGTTATCGCGTGATCGCGCTGGATTTCCGGGGCCACGGCGAGAGCCCCGTCAGCCCCGCATCCTATGCGATGGAGGACCTTGCGCTCGATGTCGTCGCCCTGCTGGACGCGGAGGGCATCGACCGGGCGCATTACCTCGGCTCCTCGCTTGGCGGCATGGTCGGCTTCGCGCTCGCGCTGGAGCACGCCCCGCGTCTTGCCAGCGTAACCTTCCTCGCGACCCAGGGCGTGCTCCCCGCCGCCAACAGCGAACGGCTCCGGCGGACGGCCGCCCGCCTGGCCGCGCTCGGGGACAATATGGCGCCGGCCGCCGAGGAGATCATGGCCCGCTACACGACCGAGGCGTGGCGCCGGGAAAATCCGGCGAGCCATGCCCGTCTGATAGAGATTGCCTCCGCCAACCCGCTTGCGGGCTATGTGCATTCGGGCGAGGCGATCGGCGGCATGGATTACGATGGACGGCTCGGCGGGATCGACACGCCCGCGCTGGTCGTCGCCGGAGAGCACGATGTGCCGACGCCGCCGGACCGGATGGCGCTCTACCGGGACGAAATCCGGGGCGCGGAAATGGCGGTGATCGAAGGCGCCGGCCACTTCCCCAACTGGGACCGGGCCGAGGCGTTCAATCGCGTCTATGGGGAGTTCCTCGCCCGCGCCGGGTGACGGCCGGTGGACTCCTTTCGCGCGGCTTGCTAGAGCGTTTCGCCATGGACGGAACCGTTCCTGTCTCCTTCATTGCCGGCTGCGGCGCCTTGCCGTCCTGCGCGACCGGGCATTATGCCAAGGCGCTCAATGCAGGACTCATGTTGAGGGTATTCGGCTTTCTCCCCTCCCGCTCGGCGGGAGGGGTAGGGGGAGGGCCTCTCGGCGTGACGGGTCTTTGCCGGGCTTCGCCCGCCGCTTCCGCTGGCGCGGAAGCGGGCCCCCACCCGGCCTCCCCCGCAAGCGGGGGAGGAGAGTCCCGGAGGCAGTCGCCATCGGTTCCGATCAACGACCGCTGGTATTAGGCGCCGGGTCCATGCCCACCGCGCCGAAACCGCTCGTCATTGTCACGCGCAAGCTCCCGGACGCGGTGGAAACGCGCATGATGGAGCTGTTCCGCACCGAGCTGAACGACGGCGACCGGCAATGGGACCGCGCCGAACTGCTCGAG
>JAJDVH010000189.1 GCA_022826185.1 Alphaproteobacteria bacterium | reverse complement strand
GGGCGGGACAGGGGTGTCCCTGTTTCGCGCGTATCGCGGGCGGGCGCGGGCGGGTGTCGGCGCCGGCGCGGTTCGCGCACCTGATTGCGCGCGCGAGACGCAGGGCGCACCTCGCCCGTCCGTTCCCGCCGGGGGCTTTTTCGCGGCCCCAGCCGGTCGCTTTCCGCAGAAACGCCGAAAGGCGGCCCCGGAAGCCGCCTCTCTCTACTTTCATTCTACACCATACCGCCAAATGTCAAGCCTCGCCGGGAACAAAAAATGAAACTGCCGGCGGTTTTTCAGGAAACGCCGGCAGCAGGGTCAGGCGGCGGGCGGGGGCGACGGTTGGAGGGCCGCCTCAGTATTTCGGGAAATAGTCCTCGCAACCGCCTTCGCGATAGACGTCCGTGGTCGCGCAGTGCAGGCCGCCGCCGAAGGCGTAGGCGTCTCGGAACGGCACCGGGACCACCTCCATGCCCAGCCGGTCGATCTGGTCCATCTGGTGGACCTCGCTCGCCTCCACGCAGACCGTCTTCGGGTCGAGCACCAGCACGTTCATCGACAGCCACACGCTGGAATAGCAGAGCGGCGGCGGGCTGTTGTGCGCCGGGCGGGCGGCATCGACGATCTCCCAGCCATTGCGGTTGAAGATTTCGCGCTGCTCGTCCGGCAGGCGGCGTTCCGGATTGTTGAGGACGAGGCCCGGCCGGAGCGGCGTGAAGCTGGCGTCGATATGGATCGGATAGGGGTCGCCCGGAAAGTTGAGCGCATGGACGCGGTGGTCCGGGAAGTGCCGGCGCAGCCACTCGATGCCGGTGAGGTTGGTCGTGAAGCCGTGCTGGACGAACAGGTCGCGCCCGAAACGCAGCACGTCGGCCGCGTCGAACAGCGGCTCCGCCTCGGTGGTGACGAAGTCCCTCGCCGCCACCATCTCCAGGCGCTCCTCGATGGTGATGTCGTCGGAGAGATAGTCGGGCTTGTAGGAGGCGTCCGTGAGGCGCGGCTTGGGCGCGGCCTCGTGGCGCATGTTCGGGTCCTCGTCCCAGAAGCGCCGCAGCAGGGGCCGGTAGCAGAGATACTCGAACCAGCGCGAGCGGTAGGACATGGTCGCCTCGAGTATCTCCGAGCCGACCGTCAGCAGCACGTCGCGCGGCGGCTGGCAGCCGAACATCGAGCCGTGGCTCCAGTCCGGGGTCGCGATGGCCCGGTTGAAGTCTATCGGGTCCGGACGGTCGACCCGGACGCCGCGCGTCTCCAGCATGGCGGCGAAGGCGTCCAGCTGCTCGTTCGCCCGGTCCACGGTCTCCTGCGAGCGGGGCCCGTGAACGCCGCGCATGTCGCTGTCCAGCGGGATTTTCGGATCGCTCGCCGGCTCGGCCGGCGGAATGCAGCAGCCGTCCGCCCGCCCGACGACGACATGGCGCAGCGGATCCCACTCGTTCCAGCTGTTGACGACCGTCTTCACCGTCTTTCCCCTTCCGGCGGCGGTTATCTGCCGCCCGTCACGTCGAGCGTCGCGCCGCTCACATAGCCGGCCTTCTCCGACATCAGCCACGACGCCGCTTCGGCCACTTCCTCGACGGCGCCGAGCCGTCCCATCGGCACCCCCGCCAGCAGCTTCCCGATATCGCGCCCCTCGGCCATGTCGGTCGGAATGAGGCCCGGCGCCAGCGTGTTCACCCGGACGCCTTCCGCCCCGAGTTCGCGCGCGAGCCCGATGGTCAGCGAGGCAATCGCGCCCTTGGTCGTGGCGTAAGCGACGAGTTCGCCGGGATTGCCGAGCCGGAAGGCCGGCGAGCCCAGATTTACGATGACGCCGCCCGCCCCGCCGCGCGAGCGCATCATCCGCCGGGCCGCCTCGCGCGCGACCAGCATGGCGCCCGTGACATTGATCGACACGACACGCGCCATCGCCGCGTCGTCGATATCGGTGAAGTTGCCGAGCGGCGAGGCGATGCCGGCATTGTTCACCAGCCCTTCCAGGCGCGGCATTTCCCTGTCGATCTCGGCGAACAGGCCGCGCACATCCGCCGCGTCGGAAACATCGGCCCGGATCGTGCGAACCCTGCCTCCGGCTTCCCGGATACGGTCGGCAACCGCATCGGCCGCGGCCGCTCTGGCGGCATAGTTCAGCGCGACCGACCAGCCGTCGCATGCAAGCCGCTCGGCGATTGCCGCGCCGATACCCCGGCTGCCGCCGGTGACGAGCACCGTCCGTTCCGCCGACCCGTCAAACGTCATGGGGGACATTATCCTTTCGCCCTCGCCCTTTACTGTCCGGGCTGCGGCGGATCAAGCGGGCCGCCCCGCGCGGCGCCGCCGGTCAGCGGCGAACCATCTCGATGATCGAGGAAAAGTCGCGCGGGCCGTTGCCCCCGGCCACATGCAGCGCCATCAGCGCCTCGGCCAGCGCGCCCATCGGCGTGCCGGTGCCGCTCTTCATGGCGGCGTCCCTGGCGAGCCTGAGGTCCTTGACCATCATGTCGGCGGTGAAGCCCGGCCGGAAGCCGTTGTTCGCCGGCGAGGCCGGAACCGGGCCCGGCACCGGGCAGTAGCTGGTGACCGCCCAGCTCTGGCCGGAGGAATTGGCGACCACGTCGAAGAGCGTCTGGCGGTCGAGGCCCAGATTGTCGGCGAGCGTGAAGCCCTCGCAGACGCCCAGCATGCTGATCGCCAGCATCATGTTGTTGCAGACCTTCGCCGCCTGGCCGTTGCCGGCCGGGCCGCAATGGACGATCCGCGCGCCCATATGCTCCAGGATGGGCTTCGCCTTCTCGAACGCCGCCTCCGGCCCGCCGACCATGAAGGTCAGCGTGCCGGCGACGGCCCCGCCGGTGCCGCCCGAAACCGGCGCATCGACCATCTCGAAGCCCCGCGCCGCCGCTTCCGCCGCAACGTCGCGGGCGGTGGCGACATCAATGGTCGAGCAATCGATCAACAGGGTTCCCGGCGCCACCGCGTCCAGGACTCCGCCGGCGCCCAGATAGACATCGCGCACTTCCGGCCCCGCCGGAACCATGGTGACGACCGCGTCCGCGCCATCGACGGCCGCCGCCGCCGAGGCCGCCCGCGCGGCGCCCGCCTCCACAATGCCGGCCAGCGCCGCCTCCACAGGGTCGAAGGCGGTCACGGCATGCTGGGCCGTCATCAGGTTGCGGGCCATGGGCCCGCCCATATTGCCGACCCCGATAAATGCGATCCGCGCCATTCCGTCAGCTCCTCATGTCCGGGCGAAGCGGCGGACGGGATTGTCGAATGCCAGTTCCTCGTCCGCCGGGGAGAAATAGCCTGCGACCGCCGCCGCCGTCACCTCGGAAAGCGCCGCCGGGCGCCATGCGGGGCGGTTGTCCTTGTCGAGGATGAGCGCGCGGACGCCCTCGAAGAAATCGTGGCCCCGCATGAATGCCTGCGACATGCGGTATTCCAGCGCAAGCGCCGTGTCGAAGTCGAGGCCGCCGCCGCGCCGATATTGCTCGAACGCCACCTTGAGCGAGGTCGGCGCCTTGGACAGCATGGCCTTGCGCGTCTTCTCCGCCCATTCGCCGCCCTCGCCTTCCAGCGCCTCCAGCACCGCTTCCACCGAGGCCTTGGCGAAACAGCGCTCCAGGACGGCCCGCACAGGCGCTATCGGAGGCGGGCCGGGATTTTCCGAGAAACGGTCCAGCACCGCGCTCACCTCGGCGTGGTTGACCTCGATATCCTCGCCGTCCAGCGGGGCCGACGCCAGCGCCGCCTTCAGATCGTCCAGGCGCGTGCTCGGCACGTAATGGGTCGCGATGCCGGCATGGTAGCTATCGGCCCCGCCCAGCCGGGCGCCGGTCATGGCGAGATAGAGCCCGAGGCGCCCCGGCAGGCGCGGCAGGAACCATGTCGCGCCGACATCGGGAAAGAAGCCGATGCCGGTTTCCGGCATGGCGAACACCGTCCGCTCCGTCGCCACGCGGTGCGACCCGAGCACCGAAACGCCGACGCCGCCGCCCATGACGATGCCGTCAAGCAGCGCGACATACGGTTTCGGATAGTGGAACACCCGCCAGTCCAGGATGTATTCGTCCCAGAAGAAGATGCTCGTATAGGGGTCGCCCGTCCGGCCCGCCTCGCAAAGCCTCTGGATGTCCCCACCGGCGGCGAAGGCGCGTTCGCCCTCTCCTTCCACCACCACCGCGCGGACCGCGCCATCCTCCGCCCAGGCCAGCAATTGCCGGTCGAGGGCGTCCACCATTTCCAGCGTGAGCGCATTCAACGCCTGCGGACGGTTGAGCAGAACGAGGCCGAGGCCGCCCGTCCGGTCGAACAGAATGTCGTCCTTCATCGCTCCAGCAGCTCGCGCGCGATTATCAGGCGCATGATCTCGTTGGCGCCTTCCAGTATCTGGTGAACCCTCGTGTCGCGCACGAAGCGCTCCAGGGGGTAGTCCTTGAGATAGCCGTAGCCGCCGTGGAGCTGCAGCGCCGCATTGCAGATCTCGAAGCCGGCATCGGTGGCGAAGCGCTTCGCCATGGCGCAATGGCGGGTTGCGTCCGGGTGTCCGGCATCGAGCGCCGCCGCCGCGCGCCAGGTCATCAGGCGCGCCGCGTCCAGATCGGTCGCCATGTCGGCCAGCCTGAACTGCAACGCCTGGAAGTCCGCCAGCCGCCGCCCGAACGCCCTGCGCTCGGCCATATGGGCGGCGGCGGCCTCCATCGAGGCGCGCGCCGCGCCTATCGAGCAGGCGGCGATGTTGATCCGCCCGCCATCCAGGCCCGCCATGGCGATCCGGAAGCCGTCGCCCTCGTTCCCGACCCGGTTCGCGGCGGGCACGCGGCAGTCGTCGAACAGCACCATCGCCGTCGGCTGCGAGTTCCAGCCGAGCTTCTTCTCCTGCGCGCCGTAGGACAGGCCGGGCGAGCCCGCCTCTATGGCAAGGCAGGTGATGCCGCGCGGCCCTTCGCCCCCCGTGCGCACCATGCACACGATGATATCGGTCTCGGACGCCCCGGAGATGAACGCCTTGGAGCCGTTCAGCACGTAGTCGTCGCCGTCGCGCTCGGCGCGGGTCGCCAGCGCCGCCGCGTCCGATCCGGAGCCCGGCTCCGTCAGGGCGTAGCTCGCCAGGCTGCGCATCGAGCAGAGGTCCGGCAGCAGCCGCTCCCGCAGCGCCCCGTCGCCGAAGCGGTCGATCATCCAGGCGGCCATGTTGTGGATGGAGATATAGGCCGCGGTGGAGGTGCAGCCGGCCGCAAGCTCCTCGAACACCACGGCGGCATCCGTTCGCGCCAGGCCCGAACCGCCGACATCCTCGCGCACATAGAGGCCACCGAAGCCGAGCGCGGCGGCTTCGCGGAGTTCGGCCTTGGGGAAGATGCACTCCGCATCCCAGCGCGCGGCATTGGGCGCGAACACCTCCTCCGCAAAGCGGCGGGCCGCGTCCTGAAATGCCTGCTGGTCTTCGGAAAGCGAGAAATCCATGGTCAGCCGATCATAGCTGCGATCCGAGGACCATGGCACGGGGAATGCCGGCCAGGTCGGCGCGGATGTCCCGCACGGGAAGACCGTTGGCTTCCGCAAGCGCGGCAACGGCGTCCGCCTGCCCGATGCCCAGTTCCAGCACGGCGGCCCCGGCGGGAGACAGCAGGCGGGGAAGGCCGCCCAGAATTGCCCGGTAGGCGTCGAGCCCGTCCGCCCCGCCGTCGAGCGCGAGCCGGGGGTCGTGGTCGCGCACTTCCGGCATGAGTGCGGCGATTTCCGCGCTCGGTATGTATGGCGGATTGGAGACCACGAGGTCGAACCGGCCCGCGACCGCAGCCCCCCAGTCCCCCGCCGCAACGAAGGCCCGCAGGCCCTTCAGGTTCCGGCGCGCTGTCCGGCAGGCGCCCGGCGAGCGGTCGATGCCGAGGCCCCACGCCCCCGGCCGCTCGGCCAGCAAGGCCGCGAGCAGGCATCCGCTGCCAGTGCCGAGGTCCAGCACATTGCCGAATGCCGGCACGGCCGCAAGCGCCGCCTCGACCACCGTTTCGCTGTCCGGACGGGGATCGAAAGTGTCCGCCGTCAGCAGAAAGTCGCGGCTCCAGAACTCCCGCCTGCCGACAATGCGGGAAACCGGCTCGCGGGCCGCCCGGCGGTTCGCCAGGGCTTCCAGGCCGGGATGCGGACGGTCGGGCCAGTCCGCAAGAGAGCGCGCGCCGCCCGCCTCGATCTGCAGCAGCCGCAATTCGCGCCGGGGCTCGGCGATGCCGGCCGCCGCCAGCCGGTCCGCCAGCGCCGCCAGCCGGGCGCGGCCTTGCGCGGGCGCGGCGCTCACGACAATTGCGCGATGCGGGCCGCTTCATCCTCGGCCGCAAGCGCTTCGATCAGCTCGTCAAGCTCGCCCTGGATCACCCGGTCGAGCTTGTAGAGCGTCAGGTTGATGCGGTGGTCGGTGACCCGTCCCTGGGGAAAGTTGTAGGTGCGGATGCGCTGCGAGCGGTCGCCCGTGCCGACCTGGCTGCGCCGCTCCGCCGCGCGCTCGGCCTCGGCCTGGGCGCGCTCATGCTCGTAGAGGCGGGCGCGCAACACCTTCATCGCCCGCGCGCGGTTCTTGTGCTGGGACTTCTCGTCCTGCTGCTGCACGACGATGCCGGTCGGCAGATGGGTGACGCGCACGGCCGAGTCCGTCGTGTTGACATGCTGGCCGCCGGCGCCCTGCGCGCGGTAGGTGTCGATCTTCAGATCCTTCTCGTCGATCTGGACATCGACCTCTTCCGCTTCGGGCAGCACGGCGACCGTGGCGGCGGAGGTGTGAATGCGGCCCTGGCTCTCCGTCTCCGGCACACGCTGGACGCGATGCGTGCCGGACTCGTATTTCAGCCGCGCGAACACATCCTTGCCGGCGACCGACATCACCGCTTCCTTGCAGCCGCCGAGCGGGGTCAGCGAATGCGACAGCATCTCCACCTTCCAGCGCCGCACCTCCGCATAGCGGCGGTACATCGCCAGCAGGTCGCCGGCGAAGAGCGCCGCCTCGTCGCCGCCCGTGCCCGCGCGCACCTCGACGATGGCGCTGCGCGCGTCCGCCTCGTCGCGCGGCAGCAGCAGCACCTGCAACGCCCTCTCCGCCTCCGCCAGCCGGTCCCGAAGCCCGGGCAATTCCGCCGCTGCGAGCTCGCCAAGCTCATCGTCCTCCAGCATGGCTTCGAGATCGGCGGCCTCGCGCTCCAGTTCCCGGCGCTCGCCGATGGCGGCCGCGACGGTCGAGAGGTCGGAATATTCCTTCGACAGGGCCGCGAGTTCGCCCGACGGCACCTCGCCCGTCGAGAGGCGCGCGCCGATCTCCTCGTGGCGGGCAAGGATGGCGTCGAGCTTGTCGTCGAGACTCATGGAGCCAGCGCAGCCGCCAGACGGTCTATCGGGACTTCCCGCTGCTCCCCGCTCGCCATGTCGCGCACGGTCGCAACCCCTTTGGCGATCTCATCGTCGCCCAGCAACACCGCCGTCCGGGCGCCGATCCGGTTCGCCTGCTGCATGCGCCGCTTCAGGTTGCCGGAAAAGCCGAGATCGACATTGACGCCGGACCTTCGCAGCGCATCGGCGAGCGGCAGCGCCCGCTTCTCGGCCGCCGGCCCGACAGGGACCAGCGAGACGACCGGCGGGGCCTCCGGATAATCCGTGGTCAGCATGGCCAGCCGCTCGATGCCGCCGGCCCAGCCAATGCCCGGGGTCCGGGGCCCTCCCATCGTGGAGATCAGGCCGTCATAGCGCCCGCCGGCGATGACCGCGCCCTGGGCGCCAAGGGCGTCGGTGGTGAACTCGAAGGCCGTGTGCCCGTAATAGTCCAGCCCCCGCACGAGGCGCGGATTGAGGACGTAGGGAATGCCCAGCACATCCAGCCCTTCGCAGACCCCGGCGAAAAAATCGACGGACAACGGATTGAGATAGTCTTCGTAGCGGGGCGCGTCCCCGGAGACCGCCTTGTCGCGTTCGTCCTTCGAATCGAGCAAGCGAAGCGGGTTGCGCTGCAAGCGGCTTCGCCCCTCTTCCGACAGCTCCGCTTCGCGACGGGTGAAATAGCCGACCAGGGCCTCGCGGTAGGCGGCCCGGCTCTCGGCGTCGCCCAGCGTATTCAGCTCCAGGCGGGTCAGGCCCCGAATGCCCAGCGCGTCGAGCACATGCGCGCCGGTCTGGATGACCTCGATATCCGCGGCGGGACCGGCAATTCCCAGCACCTCGATGCCGATCTGGTGGAATTGGCGCAGCCGCCCTTTCTGCGGACGCTCATGGCGGAACATCGGCCCGCTGTAGAAATATTTGAGCGGCAGCTGCTGCTGGAGATTGCCGGAGATGAACGCGCGCGCCACGCCGGCCGTGTTCTCCGGGCGGAGCGTCAGGCTGTCGCCGCCCTTGTCGGCGAAGGTGTACATTTCCTTGGTCACGACATCGGACGTCTCGCCGAGCGTGCGGGCAAAGACCTCCGTGAACTCGAAGATCGGCGTCGCCACGCTGCGATAGTTGAACCGCCCGGCTACATGCCGCGCCGTTTCCTCGACATGGCGGTGACGCTCCCAAGCTTCGGGCAGCAGGTCCTGGGTGCCGCGAACGGCACGAAGCTTCGCCATCAGGCCGCCTCTTGCGCCCGCTCGGCTTCGATTTCCCGGGCCTTTTCCTCGATGAGCCCGACGAGATGGTCCACGACATCGGTGTTCTGGATGCGGTGGTGCGGCAGGCCGGCCACATAGACCATGTGCGTGCCCTTGCCGCCGCCGGTGATGCCGATATCCGTCTCGCGCGCCTCGCCCGGGCCGTTGACGACGCAGCCGATCACCGAAACCGTCATCGGCGTCGTGATATGGGCGAGCCGTTGTTCCAATACCGACACGGTCTCTATGACCTCGAACTGCTGCCGGGCGCAGGAGGGGCAGGACACGATGTTGACCCCGCGGTGGCGCAGGCCGAGCGCCTTGAGGATTTCGAAGCCGGCGCGAACCTCCTCGTCCGGGTCCGCCGACAGCGAGACGCGCACGGTATCCCCGATGCCCGCCCAGAGCAGCGAACCGAGGCCGATGGCCGACTTGACGGTGCCGGTGCGCAGGCCGCCCGCCTCGGTAATCCCGATATGCAGGGGATAGTCGCAGGCTTCCGCAAGCCCGTGATAGGCGGCGGTGGCCAGGAAGATGTCGGAAGCCTTGACGCTGATCTTGAACTCGAAGAAGTCGTTGTCTTCGAGAATGCGGGCGTGCTCCAGCGCGCTCTCGACCAGCGCCTCCGGACACGGCTCGCCGTATTTCTCCAGCAGGTGCCGCTCGAGGCTGCCGGCGTTGACGCCGATCCGCATGGAGCATCCGTGGTCCTTCGCCGCCTGCACCACTTCGCGCACACGCTCCGCCGAGCCGATATTGCCGGGATTGATGCGCAGGCAGGCCGCGCCCGCCTTCGCCGCCTCGATGGCCCGGCGGTAGTGGAAGTGGATATCGGCGACGATGGGAACGCCGGCCTCCGGCACGATCTCCGCGAGCGCCGCGGTGCTCTCCTCGTCGGGACAGGACACCCGGACGATGTCGGCGCCCGCCAGCGCGGCCCGGCGCACCTGCGCGATCGTCGCGGCGACATCGCCGGTCAGCGTGTTGGTCATGGTCTGGACGCTGATCGGGGCGTCTCCGCCGACTTCCACCGCGCCGACCCGTATTTTCCGGGAGGTCCGGCGATAGATGTCACGATATGGACGAACGCTCATGAAGCACCTTCCGGATAGCTGTCCCTGGCGGGCCGGCGGCGGGAACTGGAACGGTCCCCGTCAGCCTCCGGCCCGGCCTTGCAGCAGCAGGTCCCCGTCGATGGGAATGTGCCGCAAGACGGCGCCCGTCGCCCCGAGCCGCGGAATCGCAATACCGTCAACCGTGATCTCCAGACCGCCGGCATTGCCGACGCTCAGCACAAGACCCCGCCGGTCGGGCGCCCGATACTGTTCGCCGGTGCGCAGAAGCCGCCCGACCAGCACCTCGTCCGTCTCCAGGGAGCGCACCTCGATATAGGTCGGCTCGACCGCGTGGAATACAATCCCGTCGGCAGCGGACATGTTGTCGCCCGTGCGTTCGCCGGGCAGGCGGTCTCGCCGGGATGTTTCTTCGGGAACCGGCGCGGCGACGGCGGGCAGGCCGGAGCGGACATCGTCGGCAGCCCTGCCTTCCAGTTCCACCGGATCGAGCGAGGCCGTCCGGTCGGCGTCGCCTGCAGGCGCGCGGCTCCCGTCCGCCGCCAAAGGCTTCTCCGCCGGCGCTTGCGGTTCTCTCTTCTCCACCCGCAACCCGGCGCGTCGCGGCGCCACCAGCGCCCGCTCCGCAGGCGCAAGCTCCGTCATCAACCTGTCCGGCAGGGCCGCAACGACCCGCTCGTCGCGCAACTGCTCCACGCTGAAATAGTACCAGCCGGCATAAGCGGCGATCGCCAGCAGCACGGAAGCTCCCACGAGCGCGCCGCCGGGCAGGGACCGGTCCCGCGCCGGCAGCGGCGGCAGGTGCGTGTCCGGCCCGGGCCTCGATTCAAGCGCCGCTTCGGCCAGTTTCAACACCTGGTCCGGGTCCGCCTCGACATGCCGGGCATAACTGCGAAGAAAAGCGCGCGCATAAACCGAATTAGGCAACGCCCGCCACTCGCCTTCTTCAATGGCTTTAAGGTATGGCGCACGTATTCGCAAAGCCTGCGAGACATGGCTCAGCGTTTCGTGCCGCATCTCCCGGCAGCGGCGCAAAAAGGCGCCTACGGTTTCCTCGTTACGAGGCTCATATACTGCCGATGACGAGCTACGACGTCCTCTCGCCCGGATGCGAATTGCGCGAATACGCGCATGCCATCCAACTGAACTTTGCATCGGCGCGCGAACATCCTCTCCTTTCCGCAAATTATGTCAGAGAGCGTCGCCGCAAATCAAGCGTCAATTCGTCAATCAGAGCGGAATGTCGTGGTCGAGCGCATAGGCGCGCAATTTATCGCGCACGGTATGATCCGGCCGGCCCGCGAGCGAGCGGACATAATCGCCAAGGGGCGCGACCTCCGTCGCACGCAGCATGGCCTTCACCGGCCCGACGGAGGCGGGCGCCACGGAGAGCTTCCGGAAACCCAACCCGATCAGGGTCATCGCCTCCAGCACCCCGCCTGCCATTTCTCCGCAGAACGCAATCGGCCGGTTAGTACCTTCCGCGCTGTCCAATATGTAGGCGAAGAACGCCAGCACTGCGGGCGACAGCAGGTCATAGCGCGCCGTCACTCTCGGATTCGCGCGGTCGGCGGCGAAAAAGAACTGCAGCAGGTCGTTGCTTCCGACCGATATGAAATCGGTGAGCCGCAGCAGGGCGGGCAATTGCCAGACCAGCGCCGGCACCTCGAGCATGGCGCCCGCGAAGACCGAAGCCGGGGTGTCCCGTCCCCGGCCCTTCTCGCGCTCGATCTCGGCGTCGAGGATCGCCTTGGCGCGTTCGAATTCGGATATTTCGGCCACCATCGGAAACATGACGTGAAGATCGCGCCCTGCAGCGGCGCGCACCATCGCCCTTAGCTGCTGGCGGAGCATTTGCGGGCGGTCGAGAGTAAGCCGGAGCGCCCGCCAGCCCATGGCCGGGTTCTCCTCCTCCGCCAGGCGCCAGTAGGGCAGCACCTTGTCTCCGCCGATATCGAGCGTGCGGAACACCAGAGGCCGCCCTTCCGCCAGGTCCAGGGCCCGGCTGTAAAGGCGCTGCTGGTCCTCCACGTCGGGAAAGCGCGACCGGACCATGAAGGGGATCTCCGTCCGGTAGAGCCCGACGCCTTCGGCGCCGACGGCGGCGACCTGCTGAATGTCGATCAGCAACCCCGCATTGATGCTGAGGGACACCTCGACGCCGTCGAGCGAACGCGCGGGCTTGTCCCGCAGCACGGCGAAATGGGCGCGGCGCTCCTCCCGCATGCGCATGGCGTGGACGAAATTCTGTTCGACCTGGATGCCCGGCCGGACGAACACCTGGCCGTTCTCGCCGTCCACCGCCACGCGGTCGCCGGTCTCCGCCATCGCGGAAACATCCTTGAGGTCGCCCAGGACCGGAATGTCGAGCGCGCGCGCCACGATGACGACATGCGCCGTGTGCGAGCCTTCCTCCAGCAGCAGGGCGCGCAGCCTTTCGCGCGGATAGTCGAGCAGCTCGGCCGGCCCCATGTTCCGGGCCACCAGCACCGCATCCACGGGAAGCTCGTCCTTCCGCATCCCGCCGGCCTCGCCGGCCAGATGCTCCAGCAGCCGGTGGCTGAGGTCGTCGAGATCGTGCAGGCGCTCGCGAAAGAACGGATCGCGCAGCTGGCGCATCCGGGCCCGCATCTGCTCCTGGATTCGCACCACGGCGCCCTCGGCGCTCAGCCCGCCGCGCACGGCCCCGTGGATCCGCGACAGCCAGCCCCGGTCCTCGGCGAACATCCGGTAGGCCTGCAACACCTCCCGGTGCTCGCCTTCGCCGGCAAGGTCGGCCGCATGGAAACGGTCGTCGAGCGCCCGGTGCATCTCCTCCAGCGCCCGGTCCACGCGCGCGATCTCCGCCGCCTCGTCCCCGCCGGACACCATGCTCTGCACGGGCAGCCGGACTTCGTGCATATAGGCCGTGCCCAGCGCGACGCCGGCATTGAGCACCCTGCCTTCCAGGCGCACCGGGCGCAGGTCCTCGGCGATGTCGGCGCCCGGCGGCTCATGCGCCGCGGCGACTTCCGCGACGAGCATGGCCACCGTCTGCAGGGCATCGACCTCCTCCCTGGCGTAGAGCCGGGGCCGGACGTTCTGCACGGTCAGCACGCCGACGACGAGGCCGCCGCGCAGCAGCGGCACGCCGACGAAGGAATGGAACGCCTCCTCGCCGGTCTCCGGCCGGTAGGCGAAGTTCCCGTGCGCCGCCGCCTCGGGCAGGTTCACCGGCCGGGCGCTCTCGGCGACCAGGCCGACCAGGCCCTCGCCCACCGCAAGGGTGGTGTTGTGGACCGCCTGGGGATTGAGGCCTTCGGTGGCCGTCAGCAGCAGGCGGTTGTCGCCGTGGCGGGTATAGACGGAGCATACTTCCGCTCCCATCACCTCGGCGATTTCGGCAGTGATCCCGTCGAGGCGGTCCTGCTTGTCCACCACCGTCGCCGCCACCTCGCGGACGCGCTGCAGCAACAGGCGCGAGGCGTCCGGGCCGGCAGCCTGGCTCACACCCGCCTCCGCCGCGCCAGCATGGCCAGCGCCTGCCCGCAAAGCTCGTCCAGAATGGCCGAGACCGGCTCGACACGCTTCACCATGCCGACGCTCTGTCCCGCCATCACCGAGCCATTGTCGACATCGCCCTCTATGACCGCCCGGCGCAGCGCGCCCGCCCAGAAATGCTCGATCTCGAGCTGCGCGGCCTTGAGGTCGAGTTCGCCGGCGCGGTGCCGGGCTATGACCTCGTGCTGGAATTCGCCGAAGCGGCGCGATGCGTCGTTGGCGAGCGCGCGCACCGGCACCACCGGAAAGCGCGGATCGACCTGCTGCGAGAGCACCGCATCCCGGGCCTCGCCGCGCAGGAACGCCTTCTTGAAGCGCGGATGGGCGATGGATTCGTCCGCGGCCGCAAAGCGCGTGCCGATCTGGCAGCCCGCCGCGCCCATTTCCAGGAAGGCGAGGATCGCCTCTCCGCGCCCGATGCCGCCGGCGACGAACACGGGAACGTCGCGGATCGCCGGCAGGATTTCCTGGGCCAGGACCGCAGTGGCGACGGGGCCGGTATGCCCGCCCGCTTCCGCGCCTTCGACGATCAGCGCGTCCGCGCCGTCGCGCACCAGCTTGCGGGCGAGCGGCAGCGCCGGCGCAAAGCAGACCAGCCGGGCCCCCCGGGCCTTGACCCGGCGCATCGCGGCCCGGCCCGGCAGCCCCCCCGCGAGCACCACATGGCTGACGCCCATGTCGCCGCAAACGTCGATCAGCGCATCCAGTTCCGGATGCATGGTAATCAGGTTCACCCCGAACGGCCTGTCCGTCAGCGCGCGGGCGCCGGCGATCTCCAGCGCCAGCCGGTCCGGGTCCATCGCGCCGCAGGCTATGACGCCGAACGCGCCCGCCTCGGAAATCGCCGCCACCAGGTTCCGCTCGGAAACCCAGGTCATCGCGCCGCCCATGATGGCGATGTCGCAGCCGAGGAACGCCCGGCCCCGCGCCCACAGCCGGTCGAGCTGCGCGTGCGCGTCCATGTCAGTCGTCGCGGTCGAGTCCATAGGCCGTATGCAGCGCGCGCGCCGCCAGTTCAGCGTATTCCTCGTCGATCAGCACGCTGATCTTGATCTCGGAGGTCGAAATCACCTCGATATTGATGCCGCGCGCGGCCAGCGTCGCGAACATCCTCTGCGCGACGCCGGCATGGCTGCGCATGCCGATGCCGACGACCGACACCTTGGCGACATTGGAGTCCGGCACGAGCTTGTCGAACGCGAGCGAGGCCTCTCCCAGCAGGGCGGCGGCGCGGCTCAGGTCGGCCTTCGGCACGGTAAAGGTTATGTCCGTGTGCGCGCCGCCGTCGGCGACATTCTGGACGATCATGTCGACATTGATCTCGGCGTCGGCCAGCGGACCGAAGATGGCGGCGGCGACGCCGGGCCGGTCCTCGACGCCGGTGAGCGTCAGCTTGGCGTCCTCGCGCGAGACGGCCACCCCGGTAACGACCTGTTCTTCCACAATCTCTTCCTCGCCGACGATCAGGGTTCCCGGAGCATCCAGGAAGCTGGAGAGCACCTGCAGTCGTACGCCGCGCCGCATCGCCATGGCAACCGAGCGCGTCTGCAGGACCTTGGCTCCCTGGCTGGACATTTCCAGCATTTCCTCGAACGCGATGCGGCCGATCTTCCGGGCTCTCGGGACAATTCTGGGATCGCAGGTATAGACCCCGTCCACATCGGTATAGATATCGCAGCGCTCCGCCCCCCAGGCCGCGGCCAGCGCAACGGCCGTCGTATCGGACCCGCCGCGGCCCAGGGTCGTCACCCGCCCGTCGGGCGAAAGCCCCTGGAAGCCCGCCACCACCGCGACCTTCCCCGCCGCCGCCGCGGTGTCCAGCCTGCCGCTCTCGACATGCCGGATGCGCGCGCGGCCGTGCGTGCCGTCAGTGCCTATCGGCAGCTGCCAGCCCTGGAAGGACCGCGCCGGCACCCCCATTTCCTGCAGGGTGAGCGCCATCAGCCCGCTGGTGACCTGCTCGCCGGACGCGACGACGGCATCGTGCTCGGCCGCGTCATAGAGCGGCGAGACGGCGGCGACCTGTCCGACAAGGTCGTTGGTGACGCCCGACATGGCGGACACGACCACGGCCACCTCATGTCCTGCCGCCGCCTCGCGCGCGACGCGCCCGGCTGCGTTGCGGATACGCTCCGGGTCTGCGACCGAGGTGCCGCCGAATTTCAATACGAGACGCGCCATGAACACCCTTCGACCGCCTGCAACGGCTTGCCGCCGGCGGGCGGGCGCAACATATTCCGGCCTCCGGCTTGGAACAAGTTGCGATGACCCGGCCCAGCGCGACTCTCGACCCCGAAGAAACCCGGCGTTTCGCCGCCATCGCCGATGAATGGTGGGACCCGGAGGGCAAATTCAGGCCGCTCCACGCCATGAACCCGGTCAGGATCGGCTGGGTGCGCGACCGGATCGCCGAGCGCTTCGGCCGGGACCCGCTGGCGCCGCGCCCGCTCGCCGGCCTCAGCCTGCTGGACGCCGGATGCGGCGGCGGGCTCGCGGCGGAGCCGATGGCGCGGCTGGGCGCCGCCGTCACCGCCATCGACGCGGAGCCGGAGACCGTGGAGGTCGCGCGCGCCCACGGCGCCGCGGCCGGCCTCGACATCGACTATCGCTGCGCCACGGTCGAAGCGCTGGCCGGCGGGCGCTTCGACGCCGTGCTGGTGCTGGAGCTGGTGGAGCATGTCCCGGACCTCGGCGTCTTCGTTCGGGAGGCGGCCCGGCTGCTCAAGCCCGGCGGGCTCATGCTCTTCTCGACCATCAACCGCACCGCCGAAAGCCTGCTGAAGGCCAAGATCGGCGCCGAATACCTGCTGCGCTGGCTGCCGGCGGGCACTCACGACTTCGCGCGTTTCGTGAAGCCGTCGGAACTCGCCCGCGCCGTCAGGGCCGGGGGCTTGCGCCCTGCCGCCGTTGCCGGCATGAGTTATGCGCCGCTCTCCGGCGCCTGGTCCCTCACCCGCGACCTTTCGGTGAACTATCTGATGGCAGCAACCGCCCCCACCCCCTCCGGCCTGGTCAGCGACTATGGCGGGCGCGACGCCGGCCCGGTCGAGCGCGACGAGACGCCGCCGGACGATTTCGGCAAGCGCGTGGACGCGATGAAGGTCCTGCTCCAGGACCACGACCCGCGCCTCACCAGCGACAGCAGCCGGCGCGGCCAGGAGGACCTGCCGCAGCCCCTTTATGACGGCCTCGGCTACTATCAGCGCTGGCTGCTGGCGCTCAAGGCCAACATCGTCGAACTCGGCATCCTCAGCGAGGAGGAGATCGCCGAGAGACTTGCCCGATATGAGGAAAAGGACTCTCCCGACACATGAAAACCGGCGTCTTCATCTTTCCGACCGACTATTCCATCGACATCTCCGAGCTCGCCGTGGCGCTGGAGGAGCGGGGCTTCGAGGCGCTGTTCGTGCCCGAGCACACCCACATCCCCACCAGCCGGCGCTCGCCCTTCCCCGCCGGCGGCCCGCTGCAGAAGCGCTATGCGCACACGCACGACCCGTTCGTGGCGCTCGCCTTCGCGGCCGCGGCGACCGAGAAGCTGACCATCGGCACCGGCATCTGCCTGCTGGCCCAGCGGGACCCCATCGTGACCGCGAAGGTGGTGGCGAGCCTGGACCGGCTCTCCGGCGGGCGCTTCATCTTCGGCCTCGGCGGCGGCTGGAACGTCGAGGAGATGGAGGACCACGGCGCGACCTACCGCACCCGGTTCGCCATCGTGCGCGAGCGCGTGCTGGCGATGAAGAAGCTCTGGACGGAGGACGAGGCGTCCTTCTCCGGCGAGCATGTCAACTTCGACTCCTGCTGGTCGTGGCCCAAGCCGGTGCAGACGCCGAACCCGCCGATCCTGATGGGCGGCGAAACCGACTACACGCTCCGCCGGGTGGTGGACTATTGCGACGGCTGGCTGCCGCGCCCGCGCCCCGGCTTCGACCCGAAGGAGCAGATGGACCGGCTGCGCGCCCATGCCGACGCCGCCGGCCGCGACATGGCCGGCCTCCAGGTCACGCTGTTCCGCGCCCCGCCGGACAAGGACAAGCTCGCCGCCTGCCGCGACGCCGGCTATGACCGCGTGCTGTTCGAGATACCCGACATGAGCCGAGACGAGGCCCTCAAATTGCTGGACGACTACGCCCCGCTGGCCGCCTGACCGCGGCGGACGGCCTCACATACTTGTCTTCCGTGGCTTCGCAACACACGCCCCCAACCGTCGCCCCGGCCCCCGAGCCGGGGCCCAGCCTCGGTCCTCGCGGCGGCTTCGGCGGCTGAGCCTTTTCTCCACCGGCTGCGGCGGCGGCGCGAGTCAGGGATGGACCCCGGCTGGGGGGCCGGGGCGACGGTGGAGGTGGCTCCGTCATCGATTCCGGTCAACGACCGCGGGTATAAACCGGACAGCAGTGGAACAAGTCCGGACATGACGAGAAGAAGACATGAGTCTGAAGTCGATGCCGTTGGTATTAGCCCGGATTTCTCACCGCGAGCGTCGTCCGGCCAAGTTTAGCAATCGGCTGGGTGTTGGCGGTGGCGGGTTTTGTATTTCGGTTTGAGGGCGCAGGGGTATGGGTTGCGCCTGAGGCGCGGTTCCTGCCGGGGGGTGTT
>JAJDVH010000054.1 GCA_022826185.1 Alphaproteobacteria bacterium | reverse complement strand
TCTAATACCCGCGGTCGTTGACCGGAACCGATGGTGGCTTCGACGCCCGCCGCCCGATCGCCCCCTTCCGTCATGCCCGGACGTGTTCCGGGCATCCATGCGGCCGCTTGGCCGGACGGAAACGGTTGAGGGAGATGCCCGGAACAAGTCCGGGCATGACGAGAAGAAGACATGAGTCCCAGGTCGAGGCCGTTGGTATAACCCTCGTACGAGCCGGGGCAGCGACAATTGCTGCATCGGGGTTTTTCGCTCATTGTCGCCGGCGCTCCGCCGGTAGTCCGCACGAAGCCGATGAGATAAACCGCTGAAACGGAACAATTCATCTCGGGCCAAGCCTTAATGGACAGAAGAGAGGTTTCGCGCCTGTTCCGACTGCGCCTCGTGGAAACGCTGGCGCAGTCGGGACTGTCCCGCTCGGCGCTGGCGCGCCGGGCCGGCATAGACCGTTCGACCTTGTCCCAGCTGCTCTCCGACGACATGGACAGGCTGCCTCGCGCCGACACGGTGGCGGCCATCGCCACGGAGCTTCGCGTCAGCCTCGACTGGCTGCTCGGCCTCAGCCATGTGGAGAGGCTGGGCGCCGACATCCTGCACGAATCGCTCCAGATCGCCGAGAGCGCGCAGACGCCGGTGGACGAGATGCTGGTCCGCTGGTTCGAGGAAGCGGCCGGATACAAGGTGCGCTACGTGCCGACCACGATCCCGGACATCGCCAAGACCGAAGAGGTGCTGCGCCACGAATACCGCTATTTCCGGTCCCGGCCGCCCGACCGCGCGATCAGCGCCTCGCGCGACAAGCTGGAGCATTTCCGGCTGCCGGAGACCGACATGGAGATCTGCATATCCCGGCAGGCGCTGGAGACCCTGGCCGGCGGCGGCGGGATATGGCGCACCTTGGAGGCCCCGGCGCGGCGCCGGCAGCTGGACCGGCTGGCCGAGGTCGTGGACGAGCTCTATCCCGGCCTGCGCATGTATCTCTTCGACGGCCTGACGCATTATTCGGCGCCCTACACGATCTTCGGGCGCCAGCGGGCCGCGCTCTATGTCGGCCAGTTCTACCTGGTGTTCAACACGACGGAGCATATCGCGGTGTTGAACCGGCATTTTGACGACCTCATCCGCGCGGCCGTCGTGCAGCCGGTCGAGCTGGCGCCGTTCCTCGGGCAGCTCAGCGACAGTCTCGGGGGCGGCCCTTGACGGCGCTCACGCGCCAGGCCGGCCTGCCGATGTATGGCGAGGCCGAGTTCCGCCCTGCGGTGCAGCGCTGGTGGTCCGGCCTTGCGGGACACTTGCGGGCAAGGCGCGTTTCGGGCGTGCCCGACCGGCTGACCTGGCCCGGGGACCGCTACGGGCAATGGCGCGCGCCCGATCTCCTGCTCGGCCAGACCTGCGGCCATCCCCTGGTGCGCCATCTGGCGCCGGACGTGAGGCTTGTCGCCACGCCGCACTACAGCGCGCCCGGCTGCGACGGCCCGCGATATGCGGCGCATGTCGTCGTCCGCGAAGACGACCGGGCGCGCAGCCTCGGCGAGTTGCGCGGCGCGCGGCTGAGCGTGAACGGCGAGGACTCCTACTCGGGCTACCATGTCTGGCGGCGCCTGCTGCCCCGGGGCGAGGATGTGCGGTCCTTCTTCGGCGAGACCGCCGCAACAGGGTCCCACCGGGCCAGCATCCGGAGCGTGGCGGCGGGAGAGGCGGATGTATGCGCGGTCGATTGCGTGACCCATGCGCTGTTGTCCGACTGGCTCGGCGGCGAGTTGCGCGGCACCCGCATCCTGGCGACCTCGCCGCCGGCGCCGGGCCTGCCCTATGTGACCGCCGCCGCGGCCTCCGACGAGGAAATCCGGAAGCTGCGGGACGGCCTGTTCGCCGCCCTGGCGGACCCGGCGCTCCGGCGCGTGCGCGAAGCGCTGCGGCTCTCCGGCGCGAGCGTTCTGGAAGCCGAAGACTACCGGCGGGCCTTCGGACCGGGGCCGTGCGCCGAAGCGGGCGATTGACAAGCCGGCCCGGCAACGCGACTGCTCCGCCGGACCGCTCAACGGAGAAGAGTTCCCCATGCCCGAACCAAGCGTCTGCCCCCGCCGGTCGTTCATCTTCACGCCGGGCCTGCGCCCCGAAATGTATCCGAAGGCGCTTGCCACCGGGGCGGACATCGTCTGCGTCGAGCTCGAGGACGGCATCGCGCCGAAGGACAAGGCGGCCGCGCGCGCCAATGCGATGAAGCTCTTCGAGAGCCCGCAGGCCGATGACGGGGTCGAGCGGGTCGTGCGCATAAACTCGCTGCGCGAGGGCTTCGGCATGGCGGACGTCCAGGCCGTGCTGGCGACGGACACGCCCCCGCCCGCGCTGATGCTGCCCAAGGTGTGCACGCCGGACGAGGTGGCGCTGCTCGACGACCTGCTGACCGAACGCGGCCACGCAACCCGCCTGCATGTCATCATCGAGACCAATGCCGGGCTGGAGGCGGCCCATGAAATCGCGCATGCGAGCCCGCGCATCGACGCGCTGTTCTTCGGCGGCGTGGACATGGCCGCGGAGCTTCGCTGCGAGAACGCATGGGAGCCGCTGCTCTATGCCCGCTCGCGCGTGGTCCATGCCGCCGCCGGCGCGGGGCTGGACGCCATCGACGTGCCCTGGCTCGACCTGGAGGACCCGGACGGCATGGAGCGCGCCGCCGTCCAGGCGCGGGAGCTCGGCTTTTCGGGCAAGGGCGCGGTGCATCCCCGCCAGATCGCGGCGCTCAACGCCGTGTTCACCCCCTCGGCCGAGCGGATCGCGCGGGCGCGGCGCATCATCGCCGGGTTCGAGGCCGCCGACACGGGCCTGGTGGTGATCGACGGCAAGCTGATCGAGAAGCCGGTGCTGCGCGAGATGCACCGCATCGTCGCCATCGCCGACCGGACGGGCGCCGGATAGGGGCGGGAGCCGGGCCGCCGCTTCAGCGGCCTTCGAGCATGGCGCGGTAGTGGTCGGCGTTGCGGTCGGCGGAGAGCGTGCGGTCGAGTTCGGCGACGGCCCGGCGGGCGCGTTCCGACAGCCCGATTCCGGGAGCCGCCTTCAGGACGCGGAAGCAGCAGACATTGACGGTATGGTCGAGCCGCAGCGCCACATCGACCGTCACGTCCCGGAACCCGCCATCGGCCTTGAGCGCCGAGCAGGTCACCTGCGCGCTCACGCTCTCGTGGAACGGCAGGTCGCCGCCATCGTCGGGCGCCTCCTCGCCGAACAGCTCCGCGAGTTCGGCGCGTATGCGGGCGGGCGGGCGCTCATGCAGCCTGCCGCGATAGCTGTAGCCTGTGCTGGCATAGCTGTCGCTGTCCGTCAGCACCGGCTGCCGGCGCCCGGAGAAGACCGTCTCGAACAGCCGGTCGAGCAGGTCCGTGTGCCGCTCGACCAGGGCGCGCATCGCCTCCCTGACCTCCTCTGCGCCTTCGCCCTCTGCGGGAACGAGGACGAATTGCAGGCGGAGCGACTCCAGCCCGCCCTCGCCGCCCCGGAGCGAGAAGTCGTAGGAAAGCCGCGACAGTTCGGTTCTCACGGCGCTACACCCGGCCCCGGTAGCCGTTGACGATGGGGTAGCGGCGGTCGCGGCCGAAGGCGCGGCGGGTGAGCTTGACGCCGGGCGGGGCCTGGCGGCGCTTGTATTCCGCGATGTCGAGCATCCGCCAGACGCGCTCCACGGTCTCGACCTCGTGGCCGCGCGCGGCGATCTCGGCCACCGAAAGCTCGTCCTCGATCAGGCATTCCAGAATGTCGTCGAGCGCGTCGTAGGGCGGCAGGCTGTCCTGGTCGGTCTGGTCGGGACGAAGCTCGGCCGAGGGCGGCTTGTCGATAATGTTCTGCGGCACCACGCGGCCCGGGGGCCCGAGCGCGCCTTCCGGGCGGTTGCGGTTGCGCCACTCCGAGAGCGCGAAGACGGTCGTCTTGTACACGTCCTTCAGCACGTTGTAGCCGCCGCACATGTCCCCGTAGAGGGTCGCGTAGCCGACCGACATTTCCGACTTGTTGCCGGTGGAGAGCACCATGTGGCCGAACTTGTTGGAGAGCGCCATCAGGGTGAGGCCGCGCGCCCGGGCCTGGATGTTCTCTTCCGTCGTGTCCTCGCCGCGATTGCCGAAGGCGCCGGCCAGCATCTGGCCGAAGGCGCCCATCGCGGGCTCGATGGAGATCGTCTCGTAGGAGGCGCCCAAGGCCGTGACGGCATCCCGCGCATCGTCCAGCGAGGCCTCGGAGGTGTAGGGCGAGGGCATCATCACGCAGCGCACGCGGTCCGCCCCGAGCGCATCCACCGCCACCGCCGCCGACAAGGCCGAGTCGATGCCCCCCGAAAGGCCCAGCACCACGCCAGGGAAACGGTTCTTGTTCACATAGTCCCTGAGCCCCAGCATCATCGCGGCGTAGATGTCGGCGAGGTCGTCCCCTCCCTCCGCCATCGGGCCGCCGACGCATTCCATGCCCCCGGCGGTGCGCTCCCAGCGGGTCAACGCCACGCTCTCGACCCATGACGGCAGTTGCGCCCTGAGCGCCCGGTCGCGCCCGAGCACGAAGGAGGCGCCGTCGAACACCAGCTCGTCCTGCCCGCCCACCTGGTTGACATAGGCGAGCGGCAGGCCGCTCTCCACCACGCGCTCGACGGCGATGTTGAGGCGGATGTCGTCCTTGGTCGTCTCGAAGGGCGAGCCGTTCGGCACCAGCAGCATTTCCGCGCCGTTCTCCTCCAGGCACTCGACCACGGAGGGCTGCCAGATATCCTCGCAGATCGGCACGCCGATGCGCACGTCGCGGAAGGAGACCGGCCCCGGCATCTCGCCCGGATCGAACACGCGCTTCTCGTCGAACACGCCGTAATTCGGCAGCAGCACCTTGTATCGCAGCGCCGCGACCTCGCCCCCGTCGAGCAGCGCGACCGCGTTATGGAGCCGCCCGTCCTCCCGCCAGGGCAGGCCGACCAGCAGCGCCGGGCCGCCGTCCGCGGTCTCCGCCGCCAGCGCCTCGCACGCCTCCCGGCAGGCCTCCTGGAAGGCGGGCTTCAGCACGAGGTCCTCCGGGGGGTAGCCCGAAAGCGCCAGTTCCGGGAAGACGACCAGGTCGGCGCCGCCGGCCTCGGCGCGCGCGCGCCGGACAAGGTCCGCATTGCCGGCGACATCGCCCACGGTCGGATCGATCTGGGCGATGGCGATGGAGAGCCGGTCGGTCACCTGCGCCTCAGCAGGAACTCGCGGCCGACCTTGACGCTCGGCTTGCCGTCATATTCGACGATGTCGGCGGTCGCATAGGTCTCCGACCACTGGTCGGGGAGGTAGGAGCCCGTGCCGATGGTATCGACCGGGGCCTGGGCCAGCGCCATGACGCGGCACTTGCCGGCGGTGAAGCCCGACGACGCCGTAATCTTCGCCTTCGGGAAGCCGGCGGCGTCCAGCGTCTCGCGCAGGTGCCAGATGGCGGCGGCCGTCACGCCCGTGCCGACCAGGTGGCGCAGCTCGCCCTCGGTGCGGTAGTCGCGGATGGCGCGGGGCGCGTTGCGGTCCAGCACCTCGTAGGACTTCTGCAGGTCCAGCCCCTCGGCATAGCGCCCGCCATGCGTGTCGAGGCGGATGGCGACGCGGCCCGCCGCCGCCCGCTCCGGGAAGCGCCGGCAGACGGCGACCGCATCCGACATCTCCGCCCCGTAATAGTCGGTGACGACGGTGAGCGGCTCGTCGGGGAAGGTCTCGGCGAACATCTCCGCCGCGCGCAGCGTGGAGCCGGCATAGCCGATGAGCCCGTGCGGCATGGTGCCGAGGCCCCGCTCCGCGCCGAAGAAATGCGCCGTCGCGTCGGTGGCGTTGCCGATGAAGCCGACCGCGCCCGTCTCGCGCCTCGCCGCGGCGGAGCCGACGCTCGCGGCATAGGCCATGATCTCGGCCATGTCGGTGCCGGCGCAGTGGCGGGCGTCCATCGCGAGGAAGCCCGTATCCGGCAGCGCCATGCACATGGCGCGGGCGTTGTAGGCGGCGACGCAGGCGGAGCCGAGCTTCTGGAGGTAGAGCGTCTCCAGGTCGATCAGGTGACGCAGCGCCCCGGAGATGTAAAGCAGCGGGTCGCCCGCGCCGACCGAAACGCCCTCCTCATAGCGCTCGTCGATGTCGAAGGCCGTGGCCCGCGCGCGCGCCACGGCATTCAGCCACTCGACCGTCAGCCGGGCGGCGGAGACCACCGGGCGGCGCATGAACACCGCATAGGTGACCGGCATGTCGCCGAACCGCTCCACGACCGCCTTGCTCTTGGAGAAATAGGCGTCCGTGTAGTGCGGGACGTCGGCAGCGTCCGGGTGCGGGAGCGCGCCGTCCATCGCCTACTCCGCGGCGATCGCGGGCGCGGCGCGGCCGTTGCGCTCTTCCTTCAGCTGCTCGCCGATCAGGAAGGCGAGCTCGAGGGCCTGGCCCGCATTCAGCCTCGGGTCGCAATGGGTATGGTAGCGGTCCTGGAGGCCGGCCTCGGTCACGGCGCTCGCGCCGCCGGTGCATTCGGTCACGTCCTGCCCGGTCATCTCGAAATGCACGCCGCCCGCCCAGGTGCCGTATTCGCGGTGGACGGCGAAAAACTCCTGCACCTCCGAGAGGATGGACCCGAAGGGCCGCGTCTTGAGGCCGCCCGCGGCCTTGACGGTGTTTCCGTGCATCGGGTCGCAGGACCAGACCACCTCCGCGCCCTCGGCCTGCACGGTCTCGATCAGGCGCGGCAGGTGCTCCGCCACATGGCCCGCGCCCACCCGGCAGATCAGCGTGAGCCGGCCCGGCTCGTTCTCGGGATTGAGCTGCCAGACGAGGCGCTTCAGATGGTCGGTCGTCAGCGACGGGCCGCATTTCAGGCCGAGCGGGTTGCCGACGCCGCGCAGGAACTCGACATGCGCCTCGTCCGGGTCGCGCGTGCGGTCGCCGATCCAGAGCATGTGCGCCGAGCAGTCGTACCACTGGCCCGTCAGGCTGTCGACGCGGGTCAGCGCCTCCTCCCAGGGCAGCAGCAGCGCCTCGTGCGAGGTGTAGAAGGAGGTCTCGCGAAGCTGCGGCGTCGTCTCGGAGGTCAGGCCGCAGGCGGCGATGAATTCAAGGGCTTCGGAGAGCCGGTCCGCCATGTCCCGGTATCGCTCGCCCAGCTCCTCGCGCACGAAGTCGAGGTTCCAGCGATGGACCTGGTGGAGGTCGGCGAAACCGCCCATGGCGAAGGCGCGCAGCAGGTTCAGGGTCGCCGAGGACTGGGTGTAGGCCTGCAGCATCCGCTGCGGGTCCGGTTCGCGCGAGGCCTCGTCGAAGGCCATGGCGTTGATGATGTCGCCCCGGTAGCTCGGCAGCTCCACCCCGTCCACGGTTTCGGTCGGGGCCGAGCGCGGCTTGGCGAACTGGCCGGCCATGCGCCCGACCTTCACGACCGGGCAGGACGCGCCGAAGGTCAGCACCACGGCCATCTGCAGCAGCACCTTGAAGGTGTCGCGGATATTGTTGGCGTGGAACTCGGCGAAGCTCTCGGCGCAGTCGCCGCCCTGGAGCAGGAAGGCTTCGCCGCGCGCGACGCGGGCGAGGTCGGCCTTGAGGTTGCGCGCCTCGCCGGCGAAGACCAGCGGCGGCCATGTGGCGAGGCTCTTCTCGGCGGCCCCCAGCGCAGCCTGATCCCTGTAGACCGGCATCTGTCGCGCCGGCTTGTTGCGCCAGGTCCGGGGCGTCCAGGTCTCGCCCATGAGCCTACTCCTTGCGTTAGCGCCTCGCGGGGAAGGCGGGGCTATACGCCGAAACGCACCGGATTTCAAACACGGCCCCGGCCCTCCGCGCGCCGTGTCACGGGTTGTCATGCCTTGCCATGCGCTCCTCCTCGCGGCGGCCCTACCTCCGCCGGGTCTCGTTGCCGTCCCGTTCCCGGCCGCCGGGCCGGGAGCGCGGACCCTGCATCGCGCCCGGACCTGTGGACGGGGGAGGCGGAACGGGCTAGGCTCGGACAGCGACAGGGAAGACCGGCATGGCCACCGCATCGACCGAACGGATACGCAGCGCGCTGGAGCAGGCGGGCGTCCAGCCCGACGCCGCCGCCGCGCTCGCGGAAGCCGCCGGCCGCAAGCCCCTGGCGCAACGGGACTGGCTCGCCCCGTTGCTGGCCGCCGCCCTGCTGGGCCTGCTCGGCTGGATCGCGCTCTCCATCCACGAGATGAACGCCCGCCTCGGCGTCGTCGAAACCCGCCTCATCGCGGTGGAGGAAAGACAGTCGGCACTGGAAACGGGCCAGGCGCAGATGGCGGCCGATCTGGAAGCCGGCCAAGCACGGGCGAGCGCGGAGCGCCAGGCGCTGGGCGCCAGGATCGACGAGGTCGCCCGCCGCCTGCCGCCGCCGCGTTAGCGGGTCCCGGTAGCCTCATAATCGCCGCCCCCTCCGTCAGGCGCGGAGTTCGGGGCGGTTGCGGAAGTGGTCGAGGGCGGCGGGGTTCTCCAGCGCCTCGACATTGGCGACGGCGCGCCCGTGCACGGCGTCGCGCACCGCCAGCTCGACGATCTTGCCCGAGCGCGTGCGCGGAATGTCGGCCACCTCCAGGATCACCGCCGGGGCGTGGCGCGGCGAGGCGCCCTCGCGGATGCGCCGGCGGATGCGGTCCCGTAGCGCCTCGTCGAGCGCCGCGCCGCCCGCCAGCCGCACGAACAGCACGATGCGCGTGTCCCCCTCCCATTCCTGGCCGATCGCCAGCGCCTCCTCCACCTCCTCCAGCGACTCGGCCTCGCGGTAGATCTCCGCCGTGCCGATGCGCACCCCGCCCGGGTTGAGCGTGGCGTCGGAGCGCCCGTAGATCACCATGCCGCCGGTCTCCGAGGAGACCGAGGCGAAGTCCCCCTGGCACCAGACATCGTCCCAGCGCGCGAAATAGGCCTCCCGGTAGCGCGCGCCCTCCGGGTCGTTCCAGAACATGACCGGCATGGAGGGGAAGGGCCGGGTGCAGACCAGCTCGCCCTTCTCGTCCAGCACCGCCCGGCCCGCGCCGTCGAACACCGAGACGGCCATGCCGAGCTGCGGGGCCTGGATTTCGCCCCGGTGGACGGGGCCCAGCGGGTTCGCGCCGACGAAGCAGCCGCAGAGGTCCGTCCCGCCCGACATGGAGGCGACGGCCATGTCCGCCTTGGCCCGGCCGTAGAGCCAGTCGAAGCTCTCGGGCGCGAGCGGCGAGCCGGTGGTCAGCACGCTGCGCAGCGCCTCCAGCCGCCGCCCCTCCGCCGGCGCCACCCCCGCCTTGCGCACCGCGTCCACATATTTCGCCGAGAGACCGAGATGGGTGATGCCCTCCTCCTCCGCGAAGTCCCAGAGCGCCTCCGGGCCGGGGTGGAAGGGCGAGCCGTCATACAACATCAGCGCCGCCCCGAAGGCGAGGCCGCCCAAGAGCCAGTTCCACATCATCCAGCCGAGCGTGGTGAAGTAGAACACCCGGTCGCCCTCGCCGACATCGGCGTGCAGGCGGTGCTCCTTCAGGTTCATCGCCAGCACGCCGCCCTGGCCGTGGACGATGCATTTCGGCTTCCCCGTCGTGCCGGAGGAATAGAGGATGAAGAGCGGCCGGTCGAAGGGGCCGCGGTTCCAGGCGACGGGCCCCGGCTCGAAGCCGGCCAGGAAATCCGCGAGCGTCCCCGCCTTCGGCACGGCGGACATGTCCGGCTCGTCCGCCAGATAGGGGATGGTGACGACCCGCTCGACGCTCGGCAGGCCGGCCGCCACCTCCGCCAGCTTCGCGCGGATGTCGTGGCCGCGCCCGGCATATCTGTAGCCGTCCACCGCGAACAGGATGCGCGGCCCGATCTGGCCGAAGCGGTCGAGCACCCCGGCCGCGCCGAAATCCGGCGAGCAGGAGGAGAACACCGCCCCCCGCGCCGCCGCCGCCGCCATGACGGCCACCGCTTCCGGCATGTTCGGCAGGAAGGCCGCCACCCGGTCGCCCTCGCCGATCCCCGCCGCCGCCAGCGCCTGCGCGAGGCGCGAGGTCTCGCCGCGCAGCCGGTCGCGCGACCATGTGCGCCGGAGCCCGTCCTCGCGCCGGAAGATCAGCGCCGGCGCCTCGCCGCGCATCCGCAGCAGCGTCTCGGCGTAGTTGAGGCGCGCGCGGGGGAAGAAGCGCGCCCCCGGCATCCGGTCCCCGTCCTCGACGAAGGGGGCCGCGCCCTTGTCGCCGACGATCCCGGCATCGTCCCAGACCAGCTCCCAGAAGGCGTCCGGCCGCTCGACCGACCAGCGGTGCAGCGCCGCATAGCCGTTCGCGCCCGCGCCCTTCTCCCGGTTGGCGCGGGCCATGAAGGCCGCCATGTTGCTCGCCGCCCGGCGCTCCGCCGACGGTTCCCACAGCAGGTTCGACATGCCTCGCGCGCCTCGGTGACGGGACAGGGGGCCGAACGATAGCCGCTCGCGCCCGCGCGCGGAAGCGGCGGCGCCAACGCCGCCATTCGTAATGTTTGCCGCGTTCAACGCGGCAGCGGGCGCAGCCCGGCAAAGGCCCGTCACACCGAGAGGGCCCTCCCCCGACCCCTCCCGCCGAGCGGGAGGGGAGAGAGACGGGAGTCCTCCGCAAGCGGGAGGAGAACGGGGGAAAACTCCTCTCCCCCGGGCAGGGGGAGAGGCCGGGAGAGGGGGCCGTCCGCGTGACACGGAAGGCCTCGACAGGCTGAGAGGACCCCGTGCCGCCAGCGGGCCGAAAGCAAAGGCCCGTCCGGGCCCGGCCCCGCTAGCGCGGCGGGGGCAGGCGGCGGGCGGCGTCGTCGATCCTCGCGCCCAGCCTGTCTTCCAGCGCCCGGCGCTCCCCGCTTGCCTGCGCCAGGCCGGCTTTCAGCTCGGCCTTGAGACCCGCCTGGCCTTCCGCCACTGCGATGAGGCGGGTTTCGACGACGCCGAGGCGGGCGTTCATCTCGTGGATGGAGAGCGCGATCCAGCCGAGCAGCCCCAGCAGGGCGGCGGCGCCGACGCCGCCATTCGCTATGTTCGCCGCGTTCCGCGCGGCGGCGAGGACCGGGGCGACCCGGTTCCGTTCGGTCGATGCGGTGGCCATGCCGGTCTTCCCCGTCGCTGTCCGAGTCTGACACGCCCGGCCCCCGCCGTCCACAGGCCCGGGCGCGGCCCAGCAAAGGCCCGTCACGCCGAGAGAGCCCTCCCCCGACCCCTCCCGCCGAGCGGGAGGGGAGAGAGGCGGAGGTTTCACGGGATGCCCTGTCTTCTCCTCCCCCGCGTGCGGGGGAGGCCGGGTGGGGGGCCGCTTTCGCGGCAGCGGAAGCGGCGGGCGCGCCGGCGGCCGGCTGTTGCAGGAATGCAACACAAATCCGGAATCGCGCCTCGCGGCGGCCATTCTCCTTGATTGCAAACCCCCTTATTAGGTAGGGATAACCCTGCAACATCAGAGACTATCCTCCCGGTGCTGCGTTGCAACGAAGTGAAACAGAGGAGAAGGGGATACCCATGCGGAAGACCCTTATTGCGACCTCCGCGCTCGCCTTTGCGGGCGCAGTGGCTGCGGCGCCGGCCTCGGCGGCTGACAAGATGTCGGTCGGCGTCGGCGGCTACATGGAACAGTGGGTCGGCGTGACCGACATCAGCGACTCTGCGGACAAGGACAGAGACGGCGGCATCTCCCAGTGGTCGGACAGCGAAATCTTCTTCAAGGGCAAGCTGGAGTCCGACAACGGCCTGACCTTCTCCGTCAAGGTCGAACTGGAAGGCAACACGACCGGCGACACCATTGACGAGTCGCAGCTCACGGTCAGCGGCTCCTTCGGCCAGATCGTGCTCGGGACCGAAGACCACCCGGCGGCGCTCATGCACTACGGCAACCAGGATGTCGGCGTCGGCTACTGCGGCGACTCGGGCTGGACCGGCGTTACGGGCTGCGCGCGCAACGGCGGCATGGGCCTGGGAACGAACGGCTGGATCCTGGGCGGCGACGAGCAGAAGATCGCCTACTACACGCCCCGCATCAGCGGCTTGCAGCTCGGCGCGTCCTATATCCCGGATCACACCGCGGAGGACGAGAACGCCCTCCCGAACGGCAATGACGAGGACGGCTGGTCGGTCGGCGTGAACATGCAGCAGACCCTCGGCGATGCGAGTGTCGCGATGTCCTTCGGCCACTACCAGGTCAGCCAGGTCGGCGCGATGGAGATGCTCAAGTCGGGCATGGGTGACAGCAAGATCACCGTCGGCACGTACATGTCCAACAACACCGCCATCGAAGCATATGCCGATGCTCTCGCTGGCGACAGTGCAACTACCGACGCTACCGACACGCTGGAAGCGTTGCGCACTGATGCGGCCGCTGCCGAGACGTCCAATGCGAACGCTTTTGACACCATGGCCTCGAAAGCCGAAGAGCAGACGTGGACCAATTTCGGCCTTCAGGTCGGCATGGGGGCGTTCAGCTTCAATGTCGCCTACGCCGCGCATAACGGCGGGGCCTACATGGTCAAGAAGATGCCGATCGTGGTGAACGAGAACAACTTCTCTGGTGCCGCTACTGCATGTAGAACCGCCGGCACCACGGGCATCTCTACCGACGCCGCCGCCGCTCATTGCTTCACCACCGACACGGGCACTGATCTGGATACCAGTACCGACGGCATCCAGGTGGCGGAAACAGCCTCCAACAACGATCCGATGAATGACACGGCGCGGACGGTTCTCGTGAAGGACATGTCCAAGGACTACGACCTGATGAGCGCCGGCGTGAAGTATTCGGACGGCCCGCTGGCGTTGAGCCTCACCCACATGATGGGCGATGCCGACGACGGCACCGAGGCCGACGCGACCATGCTCTCCATGAGCTACTCGCTGGCGCCGGGCGTCGCGTCGAAGACGTCGTTCATCTCCGGCGAGCAGGGCACCGTCGAAGGCACCGCCTTCGTGACCGGCATCGCCATAGGCTTCTAATCTCGATCGCCTCCCCCCTCCCGGGGAGACGAGACATGGGCGGGCCGCCTCCGGGCGGCCCGCTTTTTTTGTGCGCGGGAGGGGCGTTTCACAGGATGCCCTGTCTTCTCCTCCCCCGCTTGCGGGGGAGGCCGGGCGGGGGGCCGCTTTCGCGCCAGCGGAAGCGGCGGGCTGAAGCCCGGCGAAGGCCCGTCACGCCGGGAGGGGAGAGAGGCGGCG
Organism: Alphaproteobacteria bacterium; assembly: GCA_022826185.1. Classification (GTDB taxonomy): domain Bacteria; phylum Pseudomonadota; class Alphaproteobacteria; order Bin95; family Bin95; genus Bin95. Next base: position 4,956 of record JAJDVH010000054.1, on the reverse strand, counting down.
GTGCTGCGGGGTGATGAAAAGGGAGCCGGGGCGCCGCCGCCGTGCGGGCGGAAATGCCCCTCATTTGGTAGGAAAAACTGTTGTAATTTAGTGTTTTGACTGTTGTATTATTGCAACATAAGGCAGAATTTCTCCTCTATTCCCCTGTAATAATTCATTTTCCTCGAATCGCCCTGTATGTTGCGTTTGCGTCATAGGAGGCGTGTCCTCCGAATGTCGCGTTGCAACGCACTTAATCGAGAGGAAAAGGGGACACCATGCGGAAAACCCTTATTGCAACCTCCGCGCTCGCCTTTGCGGGCGCGGTGGCTGCGGCGCCGGCCTCCGCCGCCGACATGATCGCTGTCGGCGTGGGCGGCTACATGGAGCAGTGGGTCGGCCTCGCCAACCGCGATGACGACAATGTGGACGGCGGGTTCGACATCCAGTCGGACAGCGAGGTCTATGTCTCGGGCTCGATGGAGTCCGACATGGGGCTCAAGTTCGGCGTCCGCGTCCAGTTCGAGGCCAACGGCGACGTGACCGTTGACGAGTCCAACGCCTAGGTGAGCGGCGCGTTCGGCCATATCGACCTCGGCGCGCGCGACCCGATCTACACGCGCATGCACTATGCCGCGGCGTTCGGCGCCGGCGCCGGCCTGAACGCGGGCGACACGCAGAACTGGATCCCGGGCTCCTACCTGGAAACCGCCGGCTGGACGATGTCGGGCGACGACCTGACGCTGTCCTACACCACGCCGCGCATGAACGGCGTGCAGGTGGGCCTGTCCTACACTCCGGACACGACGAACGAGAACGCCGGCAACGGTAATACCGCTCCGGTGGAGAACAATGACGACGCAGCCTGGGGCGCGGCCATCAACTTCAACGAGACGGTCGGCGACATGACGGTCAAGGTCTCGCTCGGCCATCTCAACGTCTCGAACTCGGGTATGACGGATGCGTTCGACCTCGACCAGGACAATGAGGCCACAGATCGCAACTCTGAGCGCAAGGCCAGCGACGACCTCATGATGGGCTTCGACGACAGGACCTACACGAATGCGGGTCTCTCTGTCGGCATGGGCGCGTTCACCTTCGCGGTCTCCTACGCCACCCGCGACGACGGCGGATACGAGTCCAAGTGCTACGCGCATAAAGCCGACGGCTCCGACTTGGTCGGCGCGGTAGACGCCGTAGCCCAGACAACTTCGGCGGACGCGATGCCGGCCCTCCCTGCAATCGAAAACGGCGACGAGATCCCCGGCTGTGCATTGGATAGTCGCTACGCTTCGGGCTCTCCCCCTGCTTTGGTGTTTGACGGCTCGATGGGCACCTCGGGTGCCGACGCCGCACCCGCGGCGGACGCCATTAACGCCAGGCACGCATTCGTCAAGGACGGCTCGACGGCGCATGATACCTGGGCCATCGGCATCGGCTATTCCGACGGTCCGGTATCGGTGAGCGTCGGCCACATGGTCCGCGAGCAGGACGACGGCGTCGAGCGCACTGCGACGGAAGCCTCGGCCGGCTACAAGCTGGCGCCGGGCGTGTCGTGGAAGTCGTCGATCTTCGTCGTCGAGGACACAGGCGGCGGCGAAGGCACCGCCTTCGTGACCGGCCTCGACATCGACTTCTGATCCATCCCCCTCAGCGGGAACCACGGGCGGGCCGCCTCCGGGCGGCCCGCTTTTTTTGTGCGGGAGGAGCCCGGCAAAGGCCCGTCACGCCGGGAGGGCCCTCCCCCGACCCCTCCCGCAAGCGGGAGGGGAGAAGAACGGGGGGCCGTCCGCAAGCGTAGGGGAGCAAGGCTGCGGGAAAACTCCTCTCCCCCGGGCAGGGGGAGAGGCCGGGAGAGGGGGCCGTCCGCAAGGGGAAGAGAGGGCCGTCCGCCGCGAACCCTCCCCGCGCCGGGCGCGGCCGGCTATAACCCGGCCCGTGAGCACGGACCCGGACATACGCGCCCGCGCCCGGCGCCTGCGGCGCGGCGCGACCGACGCCGAGCGAACCCTCTGGCAAAGGCTGCGCGCGAGACGGCTGGGCGGCCTCAAGTTCCGCCGCCAGCATGTCGTCGGGCGTTATATCCTGGACTTCTACTGCCACGAATGCCGGCTCGCCGTGGAACTGGACGGCGGGCAGCATTACGAAGCGGAGCAAAGGCGCCGCGACGACGCCCGCACGGCCTTCCTGGAGGACCGGGGCGTGGCGGTGCTGCGCTATTCGAACCTCGAAGCGCTGCGGGAGACCGAGGCCGTGCTGGAGGACATTCTCCGCCGCAGTCAGGAGAGGGGGCCGCAAGAAAACCCCTCTCCCCCGCGCAGGGGGAGAGGCCGGGAGAGGGGGCCGTCCGCGTGACACGGCGAGGGCCCGCCGCGCCGGGAGGGCCCTCCCCCGGCCCCTCCCGCAAGCGGGAGGGGAGAAGGCGCGGGAGTCCTCCGCAAGCGGGAGGCGAGTCATGCGGGAGGGGAGGAGGCGCGGGAAAACTCCTCTCCCCCGCGCAGGGGGAGAGGCCGGGAGAGGGGGCCGTCAGGAATGGTGGCGGGGGATGTCGGCGAGGGAGAGCACGAGCTGCACCAGCTCCACCTGGCGCGAGATGCCGTTGCGGGCGAAGATCTGCTTGACGTGCCAGCGGATGGTGCCTTCCGTGCGCCCGGTCGCCGCGGCGATGTCGCGGATGGTGCGGCCCTGGGCCAGCAGCACCGCCACCTGGCTCTCCGCCCGCGTGAGGCCGAGCAGCGCCTCGACCTGGCCGGGGTCGATCCGCCCCTGGCTGGCGGGGTCGATCACCAGCACCAGCGCGGCGATGCGGCTGGGGCGCATGTCGGCCTCGCCGCCGCCCACCGGGCTCGCATGCAGCACCAGCCGGGGCGCAAGCGCCTCGCGCCCCGCCGTCGCCGAGCCGCTCTCGCCCCGGCCGCCGAAGCGCGGCAGCGCGCGGGCGAGCATGGCCTGGAGCGCCTCGTCGTCCTCCCGCGACGCGGCGCGCAGGCGTCCCTCCCGGTCGGTCAGCGCGTCGCCCGCGCGCAGGATGGCGCGCGCCAGGTCGTTGGTCTGCACGATGCGCCCGCGCGGGTCGAGATGGACGACGCCGCACTGGGTGTTCTCCAGCAGCCCGGAGACGGTCGATTCCAGCGCGCGGGCGTTGACCAGCGCCTGCCGGACCCGCACGAACTGGCGCAGATGCGGCAGGAGCTGCCCGACCGTCTCGACCTGCGCGGCGGACCAGCCCTCCCCGTCCACCGGGTCGGCGAGGCCCCACACGATGCGCGAGCCGTCCGGCCCGTCGAGGCGCACATTCAGCCCGTTCCGGGCCTCGCCCCTGGGCAGCCCCTCATTCCAGGCCGGGGAGACCCGCTTCTCCTCTTCGGTGTAGAGCGAGGCGACGGGCACGATCCGGCTGTCGGACAACTGCCGCAGCCGCGGCGCGCGCTCGTCGATGGCGTGGTAGTCCTCGAAATAGAGCCGCTCGAAGTCCCGGCGGCGCTCCCCGCGGTAGCAGAAGCTCGCGAAGTAGATCTCGACATCCTCCTGCGCCGCCCCTTCGCTGGTGACCAGGAAATTGCCCCTGGAGCCGCAGGCCTCGTCGATCAGGCCCGAGGTCTCCGGCCAGAGGCCGGTGTCGAGCACGGCCTCGTGCAGCGAGCCCAGAATGCGCTCGAACAGCGGTTGCCCGTTCATGGCCGGCCGGGTCCGAAGCCGCCGCCGGACGGAAGGAGCCGCAATGCCCGTTTGCTATGGCGTCTGTGCATCGGCCGGAGTCTAGCCCGCCGGAAGATGTATCGCGCCTACCAATTTGGGGGAATTTCATTAATGCGGGAGGGCGCCCGCCCCCCTCTGTCCGGCTTCCGGGCCGCGGGGTCGATCGCCAGCACCAGCGCCGCCACGCTGCTGGGGCGCATCCCGGACTCCCCGCCGCCCACCGGGCTCGCATGCAGCACCAGCCGCGACGGCAGGACCCTGCGCCTCACCGTCAGCGAGCCGCTCTCCCTGCGGGCGCCGAAGGGCGACAGCACGCGGCCGAGCAGGGCCTGGAGCGCGTCGTCGTCTTGCCGGAACACGGCGCGCAGACAGCCGTCCCGGTCGCTCAGCGCCTCGCCCTGGCGCAGGATCGCGCGCGCCAGGTCGTTCGCCTGGACGATCCGCCCGCGCGAGTCGAGATAGATGACGCCGCTGCCGGCATATTCCAGCAGCCCGGCGGCGGCCGTTTCCAGCGCGCGGGCGTTGACCAGCGCCTGCCGGACCCGCACGAAGCGGCGCAGGTGCGGCAGCAGGTGGCGGACCGTCTCCAGGCGGGCGGCGGACCAGCCCTCCCCGTCCACCGGGTCGGCCATGCCCCAGATGATGCGCGAGCCGTCCGGCCCGTCGAGGCGCACATTGAGGCCGTTGCGGCTTTCGCCGAGGGCCAGCGCCTCATTCCAGACCGGCGAGGTCCGCTTCTCCTCGTCGGTGTAGAGGGAGGCGACGGGCGCGATCCGGCTGTCGGGCAGGCGCCGGATCCGCGGGATGCGCTCGTCGATGGCGTGGTAGTCCTCGAAATAGCGCCGCTCCATGTCCGGGCGCCGCTCTCCCCGGTAGCAGAAGCTGGCGAAATAGACCTCGATGTCGTCCGGCGAGGTCCCGTTGCCGGCGACCAGGAAATTGCCCCTGGAGCCGCAGGCCTCGTCGATCAGCCCGGAGGTTTGCGGCCAGAGGGCGCCGTCGAGCACGGCCTCGTGCAGGGAGCCGATGATGCGCCCGAACAGCGGTTGCGCGCTCATGGCGGGCCGGTTGCGGGAGCGCCTCCCGCCGTAAAGGGCCGCCATGCCCGTTTGCCGCCGCGTCCGTGCATCACAGCCATCCTAACCCGGATTTCTCACCGGGTGTAGGTGCATCGGGGCTCTGCATGTGAGAAAGTACTTCTGCTTCAAAGACTTGTCCTGTTGCAGAGGAGCGCCCCGATGCGTACAGAGTGTAACCTGACCCCGATGCGATTTGCAC
>JAJDVH010000214.1 GCA_022826185.1 Alphaproteobacteria bacterium | reverse complement strand
CCAGCGTCATCGCCCTGGTATAGTATCTCAGTCCGTCCCGCGGATTTCGTCCCACGGTCACGCGGTCATTGTCCAGATAGACGATCGTGCCGGCATGACCGGCCTGCCTCATCCAGTGACAGGCGGACTCCAGAAAATACCGCGCTGTCGTGCGGTCGATCCGAGTCCGGATCTGGAAGTCGCGCAATTGTCCGATCCTGCTGTCCTCTCCGGTCAGCCAATCCAGCAGCGCCTGGCCGGCGTACCCGTCGGTCCCGGCTGCTTGCTGGAGCTCGAAACGGCAGAGATGCAGCATGGCGATGCGAAAAGCCTTGGCGAGGTCGGCATTCCTGAAAATCCGGTTTTCAAGGTACGGCCTCAGCACACCGCGCGCATAATCCCGCCCGGAGGCGTTTCCGGCGATAGCCGTCTCGACCGCGTCCGGGTCCTTCGCTTCGATGCCCTCGATGGCGAAGCCTTCTTCGGCCAGGAAGCCCAGGATCACGCGGCGGGCCAGCAACCGCCAATCGACCTGGCGTGCAACGCCGAAAAACAGGTCTTGCGGCATATAGGCCCGACATGTCGCCGCATCCAGGCCCACGAACAGATATCCGTGCGATTCGCCATGCGACTTCAACGCTTCGCGCAGCACCGCCCTGCGGTCATCGTCCGCAACAGCAAACTTGACGGCCGCGCCACCGTTGCCGATGAAGGTGGACAGATATTCCCGGTCGATGACCGCAAGCCAGTCGTCAAGCGGAATCCTGTTGTTCATTCGCCGACGTCCCTGAAGCGGATCCCGTAATAGTCGATGCTGACGCCGGCCGGGTCGACGAAATAGAACAGGTCGCGCGGGCGGTACTTACCTCCGGATGATGAAAAGGACACTTCCGCGCCCTTCCTTGTTCTGCGCGGCCCTCCTGAATCCAGCATGTAGAGGTCCCTGCCGAAATCCATCCGGTCGTAGTCGCGGCCGACGCCTGGCAAGGCGGTCATGAGCCGGTATATGCGGGCGAGGGGCACGACGCCGCCGCCCTGTTTGGACAGCAGTGCCGACGGGCCGGTTATGTCCGCGTACACGGAGTAGAGCGCCTCCAGAAACCGTTGCGGAGTGAAGCCGCTGGATTTGCCCCGGTTGCGCAGCAGCAAATCCGCAAGCCAGCTTGGACGGATGGTAGGGATACGTTTCCTGTCCAGCTGGACGGAGCGGCTGTCCGGCAGGATCCGAAGGATGGACGGCGGGGATATGAGCTGTCCGTCGCGCTCGTAAATGCTCAGGCCCTTCCCGGCGGCCGCCTCCAGCAATTCCGGGCCGTATCCTTCCTTCAGATAGCCCGCCTCTTCCGCTTCCGAAAAGGGCCAGCAGGCGGCGGCGCGTCCGACCTCTTCCCGCAACGCGTCCAGCGCTTCGCCAAGCTTGCCCTGCTCTCGCCGCATCGCCGCAATATTACCCGTCTGAGCTGCTTTTTTCACCGCATTTGCTGTGGAAACCAGGCGTGCCGCTGCCCTTCGCGCCGCCTCGGCAGCCTGTTCCGCGTCGTCGAATGCCTGCTCGAATCCGGTCACGGGTTCACGTGCTCCTGAAAGGCCCCCTGGTCCGGGTCACGATGGAAGCTGTTCAGAGTTGCGTCAAGGCACCGTTCTCGAACGTGGGGTACAAGCGACCAGCCTTGCCGTTCGGCATAACCTGTCCTCCGTGTCCGATTCGACCTGCCGTGAGCTTGCGCTGCACATGCGTTGGCCACTCGCCACACTGGACCGGGCTCTGGCGGCTGCGGCGCTGACTGCTGGAGCGCCACGCCTGTCGCCGGACAAGGAGGCCCTTATCGTCGGCTTCCGGCCGGAAGCAATGCACCAGCCTGCGACGAACCTCCCGGCCTCGCAAGCGTTCGGGCTGCCGTCGCCGGGCGTCCCGCTTCCGTCCGTCTCGCCGCCCACAGCGATGCGGGCCGGCCGCGCTCCGGCCGCGCGCCTTGCCCGGCCTTCGGCGGGGGCTGCGGGGCGCGTTGCTCGAAGGCCCCGCTCTCGCGCACATGGCGCTGGAAGTTGCCGGGGTCGAGCGAGGAGTTCCAGATCACCTCATAGACCCGCCTGAGCTGCGCGCCTGACGGGTAGCACCGAACGGGCAGCCCGCCGTCCAGGGGATGTTCGGTCAACTCGCATTTCTCACCAGTATCATGGTCTTCGCGGCGCTGTCGGGCCGGGCCTCCCATCCGGACGCCGATGCCGTCACAGGAACGCCACGATCGCGAATATGATCGTCGCGATGGACACGAAGTTGATCAGGGATGCGGCCATCGGATGTATGAACCACGGCGACTCCGGCCAGGTCGACCAGTGCGACCGGACCGGGGGGTGCCGGCAGTCCGGGCATCCACATCGGTCGCCTTCGAGGCGGTCGATCCTGCCGCGAAGGTCGGCGGCCTCGGCGCGCAGCCGTTCGATTTCGGCGTCTTCGCTTTCGGGTCTGTCGTTCATGCCGGGCTCTCCGGGCCGGACATGCCGCCGGTCGGGCCCGTTCCATGCCCTTGCGCCGCCCGGTCCCGGTCTCGCGCCGGGGCGGACACGGCGCCCGGTTTCCCGGGACTGTCCGGCGGCGGGCCTCTCATCCGAACAGCGCGAGTATCGCGAAGAACGCGAATATTGAAAGCGACAGGCCGAGCAGGCCCGTGGACAGCGAGTTGAAGAACGGCGGTTCATACGAGCAGTACGGGCAGCGGTACCCGCAGGGCGGCCCGGCGCATTCGAGCCGGCGGAGCGTGCCGCGAAGGCTCTCCACTTCGGCGCGCAGCCGCTCGATCCCGCCGTCTTCACTTTCGGGCCTGTCGTTCATGCCGGGCCCTGCGGGCCGGACATGCCGGCGGCCGGGCCCGTCCCGGGCTTCGCCGGAGCGGAAACGGCGCCTCGGTCCCCGCTGGTGTTGTTGTCCGGCGCCGCGCTTTTCCATTTCCATTCGCAGGTCTGCAGCGCCGCCAGCATGAAGAGCAGGCCGATACCCACCACGGTCGGCACGTCCAGAATCGGTATCCTGCGGGCCTCGACAAGCCCTTCCCGCAGCCCGGCGTTTTCCTTGCGAAGGCCCTCGACCTCGGCGCGGAGCCGTTCGATTTCGCGGCTTCGCCAGTCCGTTAGGGCGTTCATGCGGGGGTCTCCGCGGCGGATGCTTCATTGCCCGCGCTCATGGAGTGGGCGCCCGTGCTGCGGCAGCCGAGGGCGGCGGCTCTCCATGGTCCGGCGCAGGCCCGGGATAGGAGATGCGCAAGGCCGGGGCGATGCACTCGCTCGCCGGAGGCCGGTAGTAGCGCAGGGTCGCGGCGAGGCCGGCGTGTCCGAGCCAGTCCCGGACCGCCTCTGGCCGCGCGCCCTCGCGAAGCGCGGTCGCGGCCGCCGTCGCCCTCAGCGAATGCGCGCAGAGCCCCTCGACCTCGCGCGTGAGACCGGCGCGGCTCGCGTGGTAGCGCACGACATTGCTGTAGACCGAGCCCGGATCGAGCGCGCGGTCGAGCCTGCCGCCGCGATTGTTGGCGACGGGACGGAACAGCGGGCCGGTCGGATCCAGGCCGTGGCCCGCCCGGCGAAGATAGTCCCCGATCCGCTGCTCCGCCTCGGGATGCATCGCGGCAATGCGCATCCGGCCCCGGTTGCCGTCGACCGTCAGGCAGGGCCGCCCGTCCATGCCGACGAGATCGCCCACCTTGAGCCCGCAAAGTTCCTCGCGGGTCAGCCCCTGGCAGAGCATGACCGCGAGGATGGCGCGGTCGCGCAGGCCCTTGGTGGTGCCTTCGGGCGGCGCGTCGAGAAGCCGGCGCGCCTGCTCGCCGGTCAGCACCGGCGCCGCATGCCTGTCTTCCTCGTCCGCCGGCCTCCCGACGCCCCGGACCGGGTTGGCCTCTACCGCGCCTCGGTCAAGCAACTCGTCGAACAGCGACGAGAGCGCCGAGAGCTTGCGGCGCACGGTCGCCGGCCTGAGCGGGCGCTCAAGCAACGCCTCGCGCCAGGCTTCCACCTGCTCGGGCGCCGCGTCCCGCAGCTCCTCCGGTTCGCGGAGGCCGGCATGGCGCATGAACTCCCCGACATCGCGCAGATAGCCCCTGCGGTTGTGGCCGCTCCCGATGCCGGCGAACCACTCCGTCCGGGGCGGCACGGGCGCCAGGCGGTTCGCGGGCATTTCCTCGGGCATGGCGGTTCCTGCGGCGGCGGGTTGTCTTGACAAGCGATAACGATGTTATCGTATCTTACTGAGCAACGCAACCGATGACGAACCGGATCGCCGCCGCAGGGACCCCGAACACGGAAAAGGAGATCGACCGCATGACAACCTACCCGCAGACAGACTCGAACGCCCGGAAAAGGAAACGGCGCGGCCTGCTCATTCCCGTCTCCACAGGCGCCGTCGCACTGCTGTTCCTCGTCGCCTTCGGCGTCACCATCATCGACGAGGGCCATGTCGGCATCGTCAAGCGCTGGGGCAAGGCCGTTGCCCAACTCGACCCCGGCTTCCACTTCATCGTCCCGGTCGCCGACAGCATCGAGAAGATCGAGGTCCGGCAGCGCAAGAATGTCGAGGAACTGCGCGCCGCCACCGAGAACCAGCTCCCGATCACCGCCAGCGTCTCCATCAACTGGACCGTCAACCGCGAGTCCGCCATGGACCTCTTTATCGCCTATGGCGGGCTCGACCAGTTCGAGGCCCGTATCCTCGATCCCAAGCTGCGCTCGGCCGCCAAGGCGGCGCTGTCGAAATTTCCCGCAGACCGCCTGATCCGCAACCGCCAGGACGCCGTCGCCGCCATCATGAGCAACATGACGGCCGAACTCGGGATTTTCCCGGTCACCATCAACTCGCCGCAGATCGAGAATATCGAACTGCCGCCGCAATATGCCGAGGCGGTGCTGGAGAAGGAGCGTTCGCGCGAGAACGCCGAGCGTGAGAAGCATGCGCTGGAGCGCCAGCGGCTGATCGCGCTGCAAGCGGTCAACAGCGCCGAGGCGAATGCGCGCGCCAAGCGCATCGAGGCGGAAGCGGAGGCGTTCCGGGTCACCACGGAGGCAGCCGCCGAGGCCGAGGCGATCCGGCTGGTGACCGGGCAGCTGGCCCGCTCGCCGCGCTATATAGAGCTGACCCGCGCCAAGCGCTGGAACGGCGTATTGCCGACGACCGTGCTCGACGACGGCGCCACGCCGCTGCTCTCGCTGAAGTGAGGCACGCCGCGGGGTCCAGGGTGTCTCGATAGCGCTGACGATGAACCGTGTCTTTGGCAGAGGCGCCCTGTTCGGCGTCGGTCCCGAAGGCCGCCTTCAGCCTGCGCGCGAGGGGGCGCAGCGCGCTTGCACATCAGTATGAGAGGCCGTGCCCCCTTGTGAGCTGCTGGCGCCGCCCGAGGGCCTCGCCCATGTGCCGCCAGCATTCCTCGGAGAGGTTTTCGAAGCTCACGGCGAGATCGGCGGGCAGGCCCTGCGCCAGCCGGAACAGGGA
>JAJDVH010000009.1 GCA_022826185.1 Alphaproteobacteria bacterium | reverse complement strand
CGGCGCACCTGTTTCAGGTTCAGGTGCCGCAAATCGCGCCCGTCGTAATACACCGCGCCGGCGCTGGGACGGTCGATACCGAGCGCGAGCCGGAACAGGGTGCTCTTGCCCGCGCCGGACTCGCCGGCGATCGCGACGAATTCGCCGGGGCGGGCGCGAATGGTGCCGTCGTCGAGGATCAGGGGGCCGTCGGGATCGTAGCGGAACGAAATCCGGGCGACCAGACGGTCGCCGCCCAGGAATTCGACCGGCTCTCCCTCGACCTCCGCTTCGGGGACCGCGGCGAGCAGCGGGCGCATCTGGTCGAATGCAGGCAGCATGGCGGCAACGGTGCCGAAGGACTCGCCGAGCCGGCCGATGGCCGACTGGAAGGCGATGAAGACGGTATAGACGACGAGAAAATCGCCGACCGGGACCGTCCGGTCGCCGACGGTCATTACCGTCAGGAGCAGTACCCCGCCGGCAAGGAAGGGAAGGGCGGCACCGAACGCCCGCGAGTGACCCTCGAGCGCGCCAAGCTCGATTTCCGCGCGCTTCTGCTCGCGGTAATCCCGTGCCCAGATGGCGTAGGCCGACCCTTCCGCGTTTTCCACGCGGAGCTTGGTGATCCCGCCCACGATCTGGAACAGCCGGCCGGCCACGCGCCGCGCCGCGCCGATCATCCGCCCGTAAGGCGAAATCTGGCGCAACCCGAGGAGCACCACGATCAGCAGCGAAACAAAGCTGAAGAACAGGGTGACGGCCCCGAGAGCGGCATCGTACAGGAAAATCACGCCGAAAACCGGAAGCAGAAAAACGACCGACAAGAGACCGTCGGCGACCACCCTCTGCAAGCCGTCGCGAAGGTTCCGGAACGTCATTGCCGACATGGCCAGATCGCCGGTCGGATGGCGGTTCAGAACGCTCCGCGGAAGGCGTATGAGGCGGTCCCAGAAAGCGGCTTCGACCCGCGACGCCAAGCGCCCCTCGAACCGCATCATCGCCGTGCTTTGAAGCATGTGCAGCAGCGCGCCGAGCAGGCCGAATCCCGCCAGCGCCACAACCACCGCGTAGAGCGCTTCGCCGCTTCCGCCCGCCGCTATATGATTCGCAACGAAACCGAGCGCAAGCGCCGGCAGCAGTTTGATCAGGCCGCCCGGCACCCCGGCCAACACCAGCCGGGCCAGATCCCCGGCCGATCCGCGCAGGGCGATTCTCAGCAGGTCCGCCGGCATCACGTCCCGCTCCGGCAAGGGCCGGTAGAACATCCAGGCTTCGTCCCCCAGCGCCGCGGCGCGGGCCGCCGTAACCCGAACGCTTCGCTTGCTGACCGGGTCAACTGCCCGGTAGCGCCCGAACATTCCCGGCAACAGCGCCACGGGCCGGCCGTCCCCTTCACGAAATACCAGCATCGCGTTGCTGTCGCTGCGCCACCAGTCGCCCTCATTCCTGAAGCTGACGCGCCGGGCGCGTACGCCCGACGCATCAAGAATGTCGACGAGGCCGACCGGATCCTCGGACGGCCCCGAGCGCACCGGAATCCTGAAATCGATGCCTTCGTGACGGCCGATGATGTCCAGAACGTCAGCCAGTGCCGTGTCCTCGCCCCTGGCTTCCCCGTCAACCGGCAGGTCGTAGATGTTCAGAAGACGCTGCCGCGCGGCTTTTTCGGCCGTGCGGCGGCTTATTGTCCGCGCGTGCTCGAGATTCGCATCGTCGACCACGGCCAATCGGCGATTAATGCGTTCCAGGGTGAAAGCCGTGGCGTGGAACGAGGCAAGCGCCGGCAGCAGCAGGCCCTGCTGCGCCAGGGATTCCGTCGACCTGCCCGAAAGGTTCGTCTCATCGAACAGGGTGAGCCAGCTCGTCCGGGTCAGCGGTATAACCGCTTCGGGCGGACCGCCCGCTTCGGCGCGTTCCGCCTGGTCGACCATATCCATGTACAGGCTGGCGCCGGGTGGCGGTTCGGACACCCATACCACACCGCGCCGTACGGACAAGGTGCACGGCTCCAGGGTCCGCGTCATGCCGGGTTCGGCCAGCGCGGTCGGGCGCGGAATTCGGCTGACGAAACGCGAGAGCGTATCCGTAATGTCGGTCAGCCAAGTGTCGGTCTGTACCGCCAGTTCCGCCGGATCGACTTCCGACAACGCGGATGCTGGCAGCCGCCTCAGAAGGGTGTCCGACAATCCCTTGGCAATCAGGCTGAGTGTGGTGGCGTCCCCGGTGTCCTGTCCGTCTGGCGCGACACCCGGGAGCAACGAGCCCGCTTCGCGGCGCAGCAGATGGTACGGCGGCGCCTGCTCCACCCCGTCGCTGGATTCGATCAGGAACAGGTTGACGGCGCCCCGCTCGATAAACCAGACGCTGTCCGTGTCGTCGAGCTTGACCGGCAGGTTGCCGGCGCAGGGCACGGACGTGCCGGTACGGGCGGCGAGTTCGGCTAACGATATGTATTCCGGGCGCGCGTCCTGCATCAGCTCGACCTGACCAGTTTGTGATAGGTGCCGCTCTCGTCGGCAATCAGTTCGTCGTGCGTGCCGCGCTGCACGACGCCGCCGTTTTCGAGCACGATGATTTCGTCGCAATCCCTTACGGTACTCAGCCGGTGCGCGACGATGAGGCAGGTCACGCCGCGCCGCCGCATGGCATCGTCGACCCCTTCCTCCGTCCTGGCATCGAGCGCGCTGGTCGCCTCGTCCAGAATGAGCACCGTCGGATTGCCCACCAGCGCGCGGGCGATTTCCAGCCGTTGCCTCTGGCCGCCGCTGAAATTCACCCCGCCCTCATCGACAAGGGTCGAATACCCGCGCGGCCTGAGCAGGATTTCGTGGTGGATTTGGGCATCCCGCGTCGCGGCGAAAATGGCTTCATCCGGGACGGCCGGATTCCACAGGGTCAGGTTATCGCGCAGGGACGCCGAAAAGAGGACGGCTTCCTGATCCACCATGGAAACGGACTGCCGCAATACTTCTTCCGGAATCTCATCTCGCGGATGGCCGTCGAACAGGATTTCGCCCGACCAGGGCTGATAGACGCCCGAAACCAGACGCGCCAGGGTCGACTTGCCGGACCCGCTCGGACCGACCACGGCAACCCGCTGTCCCGGTTCGATGGTGAGGTTGAAATCCGTGATCAAGGGCGGCCGGCTCTTGTTGAAACCGAAGGTGACGTTTCGCAGTTCGAGCCGGCCCGTGAGCTGGAGCCGGCCGTTAAAAGTGGAAACCGAGTCCGCTTCCGGATCGCGGCGGCTGAAAACGGGATCTTCGCTGGCGCTGGCCACATCCTCGAGGCGCTGCAAATCGATTTCGAGCGCCTGGCGTTTGTCGGCGAACTCCAGAAAGCGCCCGACAGGCGCGAGAAACATCTCCGCCAGGATATAGAATCCGACCAGGGCCCCGAGGGTCATTTCTCCGGAGATGACCAGACTTCCGCCGACGCCCAGGATCGCCGCACAGTACAGCGCGGCGATCAGGCCCGGGAGCGCGGTATTGACCGAGTTCAGTTCGGAATAGAGCTGGCGCTCATGCAGTTCGCGCGCCTGCTGGCCGCACCAGCGCGAAAAAAACCGGTCGTCCGATCCGGTAATGCGCAGGTTGTCCGCATGATGCAGCATCTGCATGCCGACGCCGATCAGCAAACCCAGTTCGCGCGTCGTCGTCTGGCTTCGAATGGCCCGGAGCCCGTTGAGAAAATGGGCCAGCGTGCCGTGCAGGGCGGCCAGCACCAGCACGATCAGCGTGAGCACGACATCGTAGGCCAGCATCGCGACGAGCAGTACCGCGCTCATCGCCATGTCGATAAGGAGCACAAGAAACTGGTCCGTCAGACTCTTCGCAATCCTGTCGAACGACGAAACCCGGTCGGTCAGATCGCCGACCAGCCTGTGCTGGAAAAACTCCACCGGCAACCGCAGCAGCCGCGACATGCTTCGGCTGTAGCCGGTCACCGAAATCCGGACCGCCAATCGCCTCAGGAAGCGGTTCTTGAGCAGGGAGAGGACGTATACCAGGATACCGCCGCCAAGCAGGGCCGCCACCAGTCCGCTCCAGGACCCGTGATTTTCCAGAACGTCGTCGACAAAAATGCCGAGAGAGACGGGAACGATAAGGTTCAGCAATGTCAGCATGAAGCCGCAGGCAATCACCCCCGCAAGCACGTTCCACGATCCGACGGGCAGGGCGCTCAACTGCCTGATCAGGCCGGGCCGCTCGCCGCTGGGGCTGAAATCGGGGCTGCGCTCGAAACGCAGCGCTATTCCGCTGTAGCCCCTGTTGAATTCTTCGGCGGAAAGCGTGCGGCGCCCCGTGGATGGGTCATTGAGGTGGAAATTGCCGCCGTCGAATCCCTCGAGGATAACGAAATGGCTGAATTGCCAGAACAAAATCAGCGGCAGCGGCAGCTTTTTCAGTTGCTCGGGACCCATGCTGAGGCCCCGGCATTCGAGACCGTAGTGTCTGGCGGCGCGCACGATGCTCGCAGCGCTGCTGCCGTCCCGGCTCACCTCGCATTTCTCGCGCAATTCGGTAAGCGGCACCCAGCGCCCGAAGTAACCAAGTATGCTGCCGAGGCAGGCGGCACCGCATTCCGACGCATGCATCTGCAGCAGAACAGGCGTCTTTATCCGTTGTCCGGGGGCGCCCGATGCAGACTTGCCGCCGGCCCCTCTGGAGGCGGGCGGCATCCTACGGCCGCCTCATCCGGAAAAGCGTAATCGGAGATTGCCTGCCGAGTTCGATGACGATCCGGCATTTCCTGCCCGCAAGGGAAGCAGGATCGCGGTTTCCGTCGAGCGCGATAACGAGGCGGCGCACGGATACCGGCGCCGCGGCCCCGACGGCGTTCAACTCTTCGGGCGGGGATACGGCGGAAATTCCTGCGATCCTGCCGCCGAGCGTGCCGGTTTCTCCATCCGCCCCGCCCAGCTCCAACGCCACCGGCATGCCGGCCTCGACAGGCGCCGCGGCATCAGCCTCGATCCAGACGAGCGCGTGCACGGACCGTTTGCCCTCGATCCGGTTTTCGCCGGACTGGACCAGGATGCCGTCCACCGCGACGGCGCGGGGTACGCTGCCGAGGAAGAGCCAGGCCGCGAGGACAATTAGCAACAGGGCGGCAGCGGCAACGAGAAGACGCTCCCGCGGGGTGGAAATCGTCAGCAGACGGTTGAGTTGCTCGCGCTCTTCCTTTGCCTCGGCAACGGTATTCTGAAAGGAGTCGAAGAGATTATTGAACATATTCGGAAACCTTGAAGAACGGAGGATTTTTGCCGCCCGAACCTGGTTTGTTGTTCCTCGGGCGGTTGTCGGACGCCCGCCGTTTCAGCGCGGCATCCGGTTCCAGCCGGAATTTCTCGAAGCCGATGACCGAGGACAGCCGTTCCAGAGGATCGCCCGCACTGGACAGCGCCGCATACGGTTCATCAAGATCGAAGAAACCACGCTGATCGCACATTCCGTCCTCCCTCGTCATCGAAGCGATCGATTCACCATCAAAACGCCAAGGCGAAAGGTTCATCACGGCGTCCGATCACACAAAGCCTCCTAACGGATGTCAGGCAAGTTCAAAACGTCATGATTTGGTGAGGATGTTACGATTTTATGAAGGTTTGACCGGGCGAGGTCAAGTCCGCGGAATGACGGTCCGCGGAACGCCGGCCCCCAACCGTTCCGCTTGACGGTGGCCGGGGAATTCCCACCGGCGGCGGACAGACGACGGTGACTCACCCGACCGTCGCACCGCGCAGCCCATGCCCCTGGCGAGAAACCCGGATTATCAGCCAAGCCCCTGGGACATCTGTATAAAACTGCCCAGAGAAAACCCGTACGCCTGATTGTGGTTCGACTTGTCAACTTCCGATTGTTTCAGCAAATAAAGCATCTCGTCGAACATTTGCAACGCATCACAGTCGACGATCTCGGGGGCGGCTGCATCACGGTGTCGCGGCCAGGCATCGTCGCGGGCATGTCTCCAGAAGGCACTCTCGAATTTCGAACCGCGGTGATAATGCCAACCGACGAACAAGCCGTAGTAGACCATGTTTTTGACGAGAAATCGGTTAACTGCCGGCGTGTCATGCTCCAGGCGCTCCACCGGACGGTGAAGACGTGTTTGCAGAATCATCCCGATCTGCAACTGGGCTGCGGCGATGGTCGTTGCTTGCAGAGGTTCCACGAAGGCTGCCGCATTGCCGATGCGGCATACCGTGCCATCGTAGATCTGACGGTGAATGAAATTGGGAAATTGAATGACCGCGCTGGGCTCGAATTCCGCTACGCCATCGGCTTCGAGGAGCGCGTCGAAATCGGCTTCGACTTCAGCAGGGCTGCTTATATCGCGGTTGAAGATGTAGCCATACGCCGTGTGCGTTGTGAGCGGAATGACAGCTACCCAGCCGTGGGGACGCGCAATCGAACGGGTATAGGTATGTTGCAGGACCGGCCCATCCCCCTCTTCTTCGACGATTGCCGGGCAGCGGCGAATAATGGCCGTATTGGTGGGGATGAAAGGAACATTAATGTGCCGGTCGGGATGAAGCTCCCTCGGAAATCCGCGGGCATCGAAGACCAGGTCGTAGCGTTCCGGCGGCATACCATCGAATTCCACCAGCGCGCCCCCATCCACCTTGGCAATGTCGAGGACCTTGGCATCGATATGGCGGGCATTGGCGCTCTTGCGCAGCAGTTCTCCCATCAGGTCGGCGGACAGGTGGTATCCATAGGACACCTTTTCCGGAACGAACGAATGAATGAAGTTCCGGTTGCGGACGCCCCACCCTTCAAATGCAAGACCGTATTTGCGGGTTCCGTTAACGGACCGCTGGATGGTCTCGTCCGATAAATTCGTCAGTTGCTCCAGATACGGAAGCAGGCTCGGCCAGGTGCCTTCGCCCACACCCAGGGTCGGGATGCGGGAGTCGTAGATGTGGTGCAGCTCATGATCCGGGTCCGGATGCAAACGAGACACTGCGGCCGCCGCCAAAGAGCCCGCGGTTCCCCGACCGACGACCGCGACCTTTCGTAAGGATTTGCTGCCCAGCTCCATCGTCCCTCGCGGTTTCAGCAGGCGTCGGTCGATTGTCCCTTCGCGGCACGCACGGACATGCCGTATGCGCCCCGGACTACCACAATCCCGGCTTGGTTGTCACGGCATCGTAATCCGGATGAGCCCGGCCCACAGGCCCGCTTGCGGGTGATCGGCCTGAAGGGCTAACTTGAAGCAGTTTCCAGCCGGTCGTGGCCAATCGGCAAATGACAATCCGGTTCAAGTACAGGTGGCATTCCCCATGCGGAACGCTCTTGGAGCACTGGCCGTTTTCGCGTTCTCGCTGGTTTTCGGCGGGGCAGAGGCCGCCGACTTCAAGCCGGCGGTGATCTACGATCCGGGGGGCAAGTTCGACAAATCCTTCAACGAGAGCGTCTTCAACGGCATCCGGCGCTTCACCGAAGAGACCGGCGTGGAGGTGATGGAACTCCAAGTCACCGACGAAGCCCGGCGCCGGCAAGCCATGGAGCGGATGATCCGGCGCGGCGCCACGGTGCTGCTGGGTGTCGGTTTCGCGCAGGCGGATGCAATCAACGCCGTCGCCGAGGCCAATCCGGACAGGCAATTCTCGATCATCGACGTGTTCTGGCTGGATCAGCCGAACCTGCGTCAATACTCCTTCAAGGAGCATGAGGGCAGCTATCTTGTCGGTGTCGCCGCAGCGATGAAATCCGAGACCGGCACGGTCGGGTTCGTCGGCGGCATGGACAGCCCGCAGATCCGGAAATTCGCTTGCGGCTACGTCCAGGGCGCCAAGTCCGTCAGCAGAGATGTCACGGTGCTGCGGAACATGACCGGCACGACCGCGGCGGCGTGGAACGATCCGGCCAGGGGCGCGGAACTGACGCGGGGCCAGATCGCCGGAGGCGCGGATGTCGTCTTTCATGCGGCCGGCGGCACCGGTATCGGCGTCATCCGGGCGGCGGCGGATGCCGGCAAGCTGTCCATCGGCGTCGATTCCAACCAGAACCACCTGGCGCCGGGTTCCGTTCTCACATCGATGGTGAAGCGGGTCGATCTGGCCGCCTACCAGACCTTCATGGATGCCATGAACGGCGAGTTCACCGCGGGTATCCGTTCGCTGGGCCTCGCCGAGGACGGGGTCGGCTGGGCCGTGGACGAGCACAACCGGGCCCTGGTGACCGGTGAGATCGAAGCGGCGGTCGAGACGGCCAAACGGGCGATTATTTCCGGCGCCGTAAAGGTCCATAACTACGAGGACGATTCCAACTGCCCGTTCTGATCCGCCCCGGCTTGCATCGGAACACGGGTTTTGTTACCCCTGTTCCGGGGCTACACCGACGATCCCGCCGTATGGGTATGGACGATGCTGAAGGACTATGACGCCGAATTCGCCGGGCGGGTGCGGCTGAGTTCGATCATTCGCGATCTTGCCGGGGAGAAGACGGATTCCTCTATGCCCCGCCGCGTCCGAGGCCGGGCCGGCGGAAGGCGGCTACAATGACCACCGGATCGAGCATACCGGCAGATCCGGTGGCGGCACCGGTTTTCGTGACCGGCTCGGCCGGACATGTCGGCGCCAATCTCGTCCGCCGGCTGCTCGACGACGGCGTACGCGTCCGGGTATTGCTGAGACCTGAGGACAACAATGAGGGCCTGGACGGTCTTGATGTCGAGCGCGTATTCGGCGACATCCGGGATCTGGACGCCACCAGAAAGGCGCTGGCCGGCTGCCGGGGCGTCTATCATGTGGCGGCGAAGATTTCGACCATTGAGGGCAACCGCGCCCATCGCCGCGAGGTGTTCGACTGCAATGTCGTCGGCACCCGCAACCTGCTGCAGGCGGCGCGGGAAGTCGACGCCGGCCGGGTGGTGGTGACGGGCTCTTTCAGCGCGGTCGGCTACGATCTCGACGATCCGTCCGCGCCCAGCGACGAGGGGATGCCGTTCTATCCCATGGAGCGCACGATGCCCTATGAGCGCAGCAAGTCGCTCGTCGAGCAGGAATGCTGGCGCGCGGCGTCGGCGGGACAGGATGTCATGGTTGCGACCTGCTGCGCGGTGGTGGGCGGCGCCGATTTCTTCCCCTCGCGGCTGGGAAGAACCCTGTGCGACTACACCAACGGCAAGCTCCATGCTTATGTCGATGGCGGGTTCGAGTTCGTCGCCGCGCGCGACATCGTCGAGGGGCATCTTCTGTGCATGCGCCATGGCCGCCCGGGCGAAAAATATATCTTCAGCAGCGAGTACAAAACGATATCGGAGATCGTCGGGCTGTATGAGGAAGTCTCGGGGGTCCCGCGGCCGCGGCGGCGGATTCCGGCTCCCTTGATGCTCGTCTTTTCGGAAGTGGCGAGCTTTTACCTGAGCCGATTCCATCCGGACTTTCCCCAGCGTTTCACCCCGGGCGCCATCCGTCTGCTGAAAAAGCGCCGCCATGCCGACACCGGCAAGGCGAAGCGGGAGCTCGGCTACCGGCCGACCAGCATCCGCGACGCGGTGCATGAAGCCTATGCGTTTCACTTCTCCCGCAACGCAATCCGGAATCCGGCGGCGAAACGCCCGCGCGAGGCCTTGCAGGCGATGCGCGAAGGGAGCCCGGCATGAAGCCGGCGCCGAACGCGCCGCCACCCGGCTTCGAGGAAGCCGGCTCGCTGCGCCAGCAGGCGCGCGCCGCGGGCATGGACCCGAACTACTGGTATGCGGTCGAGGAAGTGCGCCGCGTCAAGCCGGGGACGGTGGTCGAGGTCGTCTTCTGGAAACACTCGATCGCGCTGTTCCGGGGAACGGACGGCACGTTCCGGGCGATCGAAAACACCTGCGCGCACCGCCAGCTCAAGCTTTCCATCGGCCATGTGCAGGGATGCAAGCTGGTGTGCGCTTATCACGGCTGGGAGTATGGCGGGGAAGACCGGCCCGCCGGGGTTCCGTATGACGGCGATGGACGAAGCTTTCCCCACCTGGCGCTCAGGACCTATCCGGTAAAGGTCCGCTATGGCCTGGTCTGGATTTTTCCCGGAGACCCGGAGCAGGCGGAAACGCGCGGGATCCCGGATATTCCCGAGCTGGAGGGCCCCGACCGATGGACCTGCGTGCCGCTGCGCTTCACATGGTCGGCGCACCACTCGATGGTGATCGATAATGTGAGCGACTTCACCCACGCGCATCTGCACCGCCGCTACCGGCCCTTCGACGGAGCCGCGCTTACCTCCAGCGAAACCGTCGGCGACAATGTGCATCTCGCCTATGACACGCGCGTCGGGCGCGGCCGCATTTCGGGGCTGTTCGTGGACCACGAGCGGCTCAACACCAACCGAATGGAGCTGTGTTACGAATACCCCTACCAGTGGTCGAACACCGATGACGCGATAAAACACTGGCTCTTCGTGCTGCCGGTCGATGAGCGCACCACCCGGGTGTTCTTCCTGTTCTATTTCAAGTCGCTGAAAATACCGCTTCTGCCGGTGCGCATTCCCCGTTTCGCCATGACCGCGGTCATGAGGATCTCCAACCGCATGCTGATCGCCCCCCTGCTCGACCAGGACCGGTTTGCGCTCGAAGCGGAGCAGGAGGGCTACGAGAAACACTGGGACGCCCCTCCCGTCGAGTTCAATCCCGTGGTCCAGGCCTTTCAGAAGGTGACCGTGCGCAAGTGGCGGGAGCATCTTGAGCGCGAGGCGGAGGACGGCGATGCCGCCGCCTGAAGCCCTCGACCTCTCGTCGGCGCTGTCGGGCGAGACTTTGCTCGAGGCGGCGGCGATTGTGCTGGGGTTCATCGCTCTCCTCTTCGTGGCGTCGCTGGTCCTGCCGGGCCGCCGCGTCACGGGCCCCGATGCCGACGGAAACGAGCGCGTTTATAAGCTCAACGGCCTCGCGCTCTTCCTGATTACCCTGATCGCGGCGGGTCTCGCCCAGGGTTTCGGCTGGTTTTCTCTTTCGGTGCTGCACACCCACCTGCTCGCCCTTTTCGTCGCGGCGAACGGATTCGCGTTCGCGTTCTCCGGCTGGCTTTATTGGCGGGCGGCGCGGGCACGTCATGCTCCGCCGGGCTTCTGGCGGGGCTATTTCCAAGGCGTCGATGCCGGACCGGTCTGGTTCGGGCTCGACCTGAAGCTGTTCAGCTACCTCCCCTCCCTCATCGGCCTTGCGCTCTTCAACGCATCCTTCGCCGCCGTGCAGTACGAGACCTACGGCGAGCTGACGCTGGCGATGGTGCTCTACCAGACCTTCACTTTCCTCTACGTGCTCAACTACTTCCAGTTTGAACACGGAATGATCCACACTTGGGACATCGTCCGCGAGCGCTTCGGATGGATGCTGGTCTGGGGCGATTACGTGCTGGTGCCCTTCTTCTACTGTCTCCCCGGCTGGTGGCTTGTTCATGCGCCGGATTCGCTGCCGCCGGCCGCCGCCGCGGCGCTTGTCCTGTTGTTCGTTTTCGGTTTCTGGCTGTTCCGCGGCGCCAACCAGCAGAAGCATCGCTTCAAGCGCAATCCCGGTGTCACGATCTGGGGGCAACCCGCCCGGACTCTCGACGGGCGCCTCCTGGTCTCCGGCTTTTGGGGAATCGGGCGGCATCTCAACTATACGGGTGAGATCTGCATCTATCTCGCCTTCGCGCTGACCGCCGGCTTCGCATCCTGGGTCCCCTACCTGCTGCCGGCATGGCTGGTGGGTCTCCTGTGGCACCGCTCGATACGCGACGAGCGCCGCTGCCGCGCCAAATACGGCGAACTTTGGGAGCGTTATAGGCAGCGGGCGCGCTTCTCGATGCTGCCGTACATCCATTGAGGGCGGAAATGGCGAATCAATTGCACAACAGCATGACGACCGCGCATACCGCCGACATCCCGCCACCGGCGGAGAAACCCGTTCCGGAACTGGCGGGTAGTTGGCCGCTGATCGGCCATCTCCGTGAGTTCCAGCGCGACCCGGTCGCCATGCTGAGCCGCGGCTGGCGCGAGCATGGCGATCTTTTCCGCTTCAGGCTGGGAGTCAGCGATTTCGTCCTCTTCACCGGGCCCGATGCCCATGACTTCTATTTCAAGGCTCCGGAGTCCCAACTGGACCCCAAAGAGGTCTACCGCTTCACCGTGCCCGTCTTCGGGCGCGGCGTGGCCTATGACGCCTCGCCGGAAATCATGGCGGAGCAACTCGGCTTCCTGTTTCCCGCGCTCCGCGAGGCCGCCATGCGGAAATTCGCCCTCCTCATGTTCGAGGAGGCCAGCGCCTTCGCGGACGCCCTCGGCGAGGAGGGGGACATCGACCTGCCGCACGCGATGAACGACCTCACGGTCAGGATCGCCAGCCGCTGCCTGATCGGACAGGAGGTTCGCGACCGGGTGGACACCGGATTCGCCGAGGCCTACCATGACCTGCAGAAGGGCATCAATACGCTCGGATTCTTCCTGCCCGGCCTGCCTACCCCGGCGCATCGAAGCCGCGATCGGGCTCGGCGCGAGATCGTGGAGCTCTTCAGCGGAATCATGGCCGCGCGCCGGCAAGCCGGGGGCGGCCCCGACGACTTCATGCAGACGCTCATGGACGCCCGTTACAAGGACGGACGCGCCCTGAGCGACGACGAGATCACGGGCATCCTGCTGACGGTGCTGTTCGCGGGCCAGCACACCAGCGCTGTACTCGCGACCTGGACCGGCCTGGAGCTCTTCAGGGCGCCTGCCTACCTGGCGCGGGTGAGGGAAGAGGCACGGGAGGTTTACCGGGAGACCGGTTCCATGAGCCTCGACGGCCTCCAGCGTCAGCCGGCGCTGGAAAACGCCGTGCGCGAATGCGAGCGGTTGCATCCACCGCTGATCCTGTTGGTCCGCAAGGTGCTCGAACCCCTGCGATACGGAGACCATGTCGTGCCCGCCGGCACCAAGGCCATGGTGTCGCCGGCGGTTTCGCACCGGCTACCGCATGTCTTCGCCGATCCGGAACGGTTCTTCCCCGATCGTTTCGCGCCGCCGGCCAGCGAGGACAGGCAACATCACTACGCCCTGATCGGCTTCGGCGGCGGCAAACATGCGTGCATGGGCAAGAATTTCGCCTACATGCAGCTCAAGGCAATCTGGACGGTTCTGCTCGACCGCTTCGACTTCGTTGCCGGCGCAAGGTTTCCGCGCCCGAACTACGGCAGCTGGGTGACGGGACCCGAGGAGCCGTGCCGGGTCGGCTACCGTCGTCGCGCGGAGCCGAGCATCTTCCGATGAACGGCGCCGCTGAGCGGCATTATGACTTAGCCGTTGTCGGCGCGGGTCCGGTCGGGAGCGTGTGCGCGCTGGCCCATGCGCGCAAGGGCGCCCGCGTGGCCCTTCTCGAAGCCAATCCCAATTCATCCAGGCGCCTGGCCGGCGAGTGGCTGCATCCGCCGGCCGTCAGGATATTGCGCGAAATCGGGATCGACATGCTGCCCCGCAGCACCCCGGGCAAGGGTTTTGTGGTGTTCCCCGAGGACGGCTCCGATCCGATTCCGCTTCCCTACCCGGACGAATCCAGGGGTTTGGTATGCGATCATGCAACGCTCGTCTCGAGCCTCCGCGACGCGACCGGGAACGAGGCCGATATCGATTTCATCTCCCCTGCGCGGGTCAAGGCGGTCGATGACGGACGGCTCACCTTTTCCGTCGACGGCGATGACCGCGCCATAACCGCCGAGCGCATCGTCGGCGCGGACGGCCGGGCCTCGATCGTGCGCCGGTCGCTGGGTGTCTCCATGAACCCGGTGCTCTACTCGCGGATGCTGGGGGTCACGATCCGGGAGGCGGAGCTGCCTTTCGAGGGCTACGGGCATGTGGTGCTGGGCGGACCGGGTCCGATCCTCATATACGCGCTGGCGGACGACTGCGTCCGGGTCATCGTGGATATTCCGCCGGACCGCTGGAGCCCCCGGGACCGCGTCGGCTTCCTGTCGGAATCCTGCGCCGGGCTGCTGCCGGGGGCGCTCGGTCCGGCTTTCGTCGAGGCGTTGCGGGCCGGGCACTTCCATGCGGCCGGCAACCAGTTGAGTCCGCGCATCACATATGGAAATACGCGCCGGGTGCTGATCGGCGACGCGGCCGGGCACTACCATCCCCTGACGGCGGTCGGCATGACGCTCGGCTTCGGCGATGCGCTGGCGCTTGCGGAGAACGGGGTTTTTCACGACTTCACCGCCGAACGTTTCCGGGCGGCCGGGGTTCCCGAGTTCCTGGCAATGGGGCTTTATGAGGTCTTTGCCGATCATCGCGAGGAAGCGGTGGTTCTCAGACGCGCGATCTATCACGGCTGGCGGACGAATTCGACGTACCGCAACCGGACCATGCGGCTGCTCGCCTGCGAAGACCGGTCGGTGACCGGCATGAGTCTGGCAATTTGCGGCACCGCGGCCCGGGCGCTGATTCGGGAGATTTCGTTCTTCTTCCGCCGGTTCGCGCTGCATCGGACCGGGACCGTCCTGAATGGGCTCGTCACCCGCTTCTGGTGGCTCCAGCGCGGCTTTCTCCAACTGCGGACGGCGAGGCTCAAGGGCCGGGAAGAAGACAGGCAGGCCCGCGACAGCCTTGCCCGCGCCTTTCTGCACTCAATGTCTTCCGGGGCAGAAGGCTCGGGACCCGTCCGCCCGAAGGAAATCGAATCGCCCGATGCCGGGCCGGCCTTGAAAAGCGCGGCCGCGCGCCTGCTGGGCCTCCAGCGCGAGGACGGCGGCTGGGAAGGTGAGATGGTCTGGTGCCCCATGCTCACCGCGCAATATGCGCTGCTGCACTGCGTTATCGGCCGGCCGCTCGAGCCCGGCCGGCGCCGGCGCGTGCTGCGCTCCTTCGAGCGAACTCGCCTCGAAGGCGGCGCCTGGGGCATGCATGAGCACTCGGAGCCGCACCTGTTCGTCACCGCGCTCGTTTATGCCGCGGCGAGGCTGCTCGGCGTCGGGCGTGACGATCCTCTTGTCGAGCCGGCCCGGCGGTTCATACAGGCCGAGGGGATTCTCGGCATTCCGAGCTGGGGGAAATTCTGGCTGGCGATCCTCAACCTCTATGACTGGCGCGGGGTGAACGCGGTTCTGCCGGAACTCTGGAGCCTGCCGCGCCGGATACCGCTGCATCCGTCGAACTGGTATTGCCACACCCGGCTCATCTACATGGCGATGGCGGCGATTTACGCCCGCCGGTTCCAGATGCCCGTCACGCCGGAGATCGCCTCGCTGCGGGAGGAGCTGTTTCCCGAGGGCTTCGCCGGCACCGATTTCCCGGCCGCCCGCAACCATCTGCGCGAGGCCGACCTCTATGCGCGGCCGAGCGTCTGGCTCAGGGCCGGCTACGGATTAGCGCGGCTGTACGAGCGCTTCCATAGCAAACGCCTGCGGGCAAAATGCATCGAAGCGATTGTCGAGCGCATCGGGTGGGAACTGCGGACCACGAGCCACACGAGCATCTCTCCGGTCAGCGGCCTTCTCAACATTCTCGCGCTGTGGCTGCACGACCCGGACGACGCCGATTGCGCGCAGGCGCTCGCGCAGCTGGACGACTGGATTTGGGAAGACGAGGAAGACGGCGCACGCGTCACCGGCGCGAGAAGCGCCTCATGGGACACGGGGTTCGCGCTGCAGGCGCTGGCGGCGCTGCCCGAGCCCGCCGGCGGGGCCGACGAGGCCCTTCGGCGCGGGGCCGGCTTCCTGCTCGGGCAACGGATCGACAGGAGCTTCGAAGGGTTTCGCGAGGCCTACCGGATCGACCCGAAGGGCGGCTGGTGCTTCGCCGGAGGATGGCATGGCTGGCCGGTGAGCGACTGCACGGCGGAGGCGGTGCTCGGAATTATCGCGGCCGGCGGAACTGACAGGGCGGCGCTCGGCGATGCGGCCGCCTTCATGTTGCGCACCCGGAACCGCGACGGCGGCTTCGGCAGCTATGAGGCGCGCCGCACGGCTTTCGGTCTGGAGTGGCTCAATCCGGCCGAGATGTTCGGCGACTCGATGACCGAGCATTCCTTCGTGGAATGCACCGCATCCTGCCTCGCGGCGCTTGCCGCGTGCAGGGAACACGTTCCCGAGATCGCGGACGGGGCGGCGGCGGACGCCGTCTCCCGGGCCGAATCCTGGCTGCGCCGGACCCAGGAAGTCGACGGTTCGTGGCGCGGCGTCTGGGGCGTCCAGTTCATCTACGGCACGCTGTTCGGCATCAGGGGACTGCTGGCCGCCGGGGCACGCCCAGGCGACCCGGCGTTGCGTTCCGCCTGCCGCTGGCTGCTGAAGCGCCAACGGGAAGACGGAGGCTGGGGCGAGCACCACAGCGGCTGCCTGACCGGCTGCTATGTCCCACATGAGAAAAGCCAGATCATCCAGACCGCCTGGGCCCTGATGGCGCTCCTCGAGGCGGGCGACTTGGACTGGGCGGCGATTTCCCGGGGCGCCCGGTTCCTGCTCGACGCGCAGGACGCCGACGGGGGATGGCCCAAACAGGACATGGCGGGCGTGTTCTTCCGGACGGCGCTCCTGGATTACGTGCTCTACCGGCAGTATTTCCCGCTGCACGCGCTCGGCCTCTACGAGCGCCGCCGCCGGAGCCGGATGGCCCTCGCCTCCCCCGCCGGCGCGTCGGCACTGCCCTTGCCGGAAGCGGCTTCCGCCGGTTCCCCGTCCTGAGCGCCGGGAAAAGTCCCCTTGAAATCGGTTCCGGACATTGGATATGGTCGACCGCAAGGACATGGGGTCGCCTCCTGGGCATGGCGTGATTTCAGCGCCATCCGCCCCGTGCCAAATCGAATGGAGAGAGTCATTACTCAGAAACATCGGGGGCGTTGCTCCCTCACCCTGCTAACGCTGTTTGCCGCGTGCATGAATTTCTTGGCGGCGGGCCCGCCCGCGGTTGCCCAGGACCCCAGCCCCGAG
>JAJDVH010000238.1 GCA_022826185.1 Alphaproteobacteria bacterium | reverse complement strand
CTCGACCGTCATGCCGAAGGCTCCGCCTCCGAAGCGCAGCAGGCCGATATCGTCCGCCTGCTGCTGCTCACCGGCTGCCGCAAGAACGAGATCGTGCGTCTGCGCCGGGAGGAGGTGAAGGAGGACCGGATCGAACTAGCTGACAGCAAGACCGGTCCCCGGACCGTCCTGCTCAATGCCCCGGCGCGGAAAATCCTGCGGCGGCACATGGCGCAGGGAAACGGTCCCTGGGTGTTCCCGTCCGTCAGGGACCCGGCCCGGCCTCAAGGCCACTCGCTTAATCTCTGGTACCGGGTCCGGAACGAGGCTGGCATCGGGGACGTACGCCTGCACGACCTCCGTCACACGGTGGCGAGCCAGGCGGCGCTCACCGGCATTCCGCTGCCGGTTATCGCCCGCCTGCTGGGTCACAGCGACGTAAGCATGACCATGCGCTACGCTCATGTCGGCGACCGCGAGATCGAGGCGGCCGCGGAACGGGTCGGGCGGGCCATCGCATCCATCATGGCCGGACGCTCGCCGTGAGCGAGGGAACGCGCCGTTTGGTTTCCCGAGACTGGAAGCCGTTGCGCCGCCACCCGTCGACGGAGGCGCAGGCAGCCCCGCGCCGGTATGCTCAATCGACGCTTGAGACTCCTCACTGTGGCACAAATGCAACATTGTCTGGAAATCGGCATCCGGCGGATTGTGCCCGGGGAATCGGCGCGTAGGATAACCGCGCCGCCCAATCCCGGACGGCCACAGACAGGAGTCAGGAATGAAAAAGTCGTTTCTGAATACCGGTCGCAGAAGGGGGATTATGGGAAAAGGGGCTTGCATTCGATAGTTACCGGCGGGTTGAAGGAAGACGGTTCCGGCACCGTTCATGCGCTTGCGGGGCAGGACATGTGGTCCGAGTGCAACACCGGATAAACACTCCCTGCCCACTCTATCCATGCCCCCTCGATCCGGGGTCGCCGCAATGCAGGAAACGGTGTCGGGCATCCGTCTTCAGCCGATGGACATCGTGACGATGGCGGTGAACAGCACAGCCGCCATGACGTAGACCGCCTCCCGGGTGCTTCTGAACTCCTGCAGGAAGTCGAGCTTCATAATCCGCGACAGGGCGAGGTCTTCGTCCTGTCGGCGGTTGAACCAGACCATCGCCTCCTTGATGCGGTCGAGACGCTCGTCGGCGGTGAGTCGTTCCCTCTCCCCGGACCGTTCGTCCGCCATCGGCCATCCTTCCGCATGTGCGTCGGGAATGAAGCAATGGGGGATTATATCCGAAAGAATGGCCGGAGCGGCGAACCGCCCCGGCCACCTGCCGAGGGAGCGTTGCAACCCGTTCCCGCGGCGACCGGCCGGGGCTGAAAGGAGGTAGGGGATCTACCCATCCTGGCCCCGGCCGACCCTTCAGGCAACTTCGCTCAGAAGCCGATGGCGATGCCAGTCACGAAGGCGGTGCCGTCGATCTCGCGACCGCTGGCAAGGCTCTTCTCGGCCATGAAGATAGAGGTCTTGGATGCAACGCCCGGCCCGAGCGTGTAGGACACCGACAGCATGGTCGCTTCCTGCTCGTCGCCATTGTCCCACTCGGTGGCCAGGTGGCTCAAGCTGACCGCCATCGGACCCTCCGAATACTTGACCCCGGCGCCCCAGGTGTCCCAGTTCTTGGACTGGTCCTCGGCAACCTTGTCCATGCGGATCATCGGGTCGTCGTTTCTGGGGTCGTTGTTGGTCGCCGTCTCATCGGCCGGGCTGCCGGAGCCGTTGAAATCGCCTGAGTTATCAGATCCGCCATACACCTTGCCCGTCGCCGGGTCATATGTGTGATTGGCGCCGTAGCGCGTGTCCGTCGCATCGTTCTTTATGCTGTTGAACTCGGACTCCGTAAGCGCCCGGTCCGCGTTCGCGGTCATGTAGGTGCCGCCGTCATTGGTCGCATAGACGACGCCGAAGCTGAACGCGCCCATGCCGACTTGCAGGGCCGCGTTGGTGAAGGTCTTGTCGTCGGCCTTCAACTTCATGGAAGTCATGTGACTGGCCATCCGGTCGTTGGCATCGGCGGCCAAGTTCCGGAGTTCTTCCAACGTGTCGGGAGTGGAGTCTTCTGCATCGGACTTGGTCGTGCCGGCGGCAGCCATTTTGGCCGTGGTGACATCGGCCATGTCATCGTTGTAGTCCATGACCCGGTAGAGGCTGTTGACGGGATCGGCGTCTTCCATCCTCTTCATGCCGTCGAAGAACATGTCGTCCGTGCCGCCGGTCTGGCTTCTCTGGTAGTGGCCGAGGGAGACGGCGATGTTGAGGCCGTCGCCGAAATCGCCGACATAGTTGGCGCCGACCGCCCAGGCGTTGTCATCGTTGTCGTTCAGGGCCTTGTTCTCGCCCTCCTGTCCGGCGTCCGGGATATAGGAGGCGCCGAGTTGCACGCCGTTTATGCGCGGCGTGAAATACATGATCTGGTTCTTGTCGCCATGGCCGTGGCCGTAGGTGCCGAAGCCGTTGTGGCTGCACCCGGCGAGGCCGCCGCCGATCCACTTGTGGGTATCGCCGCAGTTCAGGGTGATGCCGACATCCAGGCCGCCGTGATGGGTGAGCGTGGAGGCCGGGTCCTCGGCGCCGAGTGTGATCTTGCCGAACTCGCCGCCGATGGTGAGCTGCGACTCGTCGATCTGGGTGCCGTCCTTGGAATTGCCTTCCAGCTCGACCTTGACCGAGAAGGTCAGACCGCTGTCGGACTCCAGCTTGCCCTTGAAGTGGATTTCGCTGTCCGACTGCTGGGCGGTGCCGTCTTTGACCATCTCGGCGCTGTCGTCCACGCTGGCCATGCCGACCCACTGCTGCATGTAGCCGCCGATGCCGACGCTCAGCATGTCGGCGGCGGACGCCTGGCCCATCGCCATCGCGCCCGCAAAGGCGAACGCGGAGGTCGCAACCAGGGAGTTTCTCATAATCCCCCTTCTGCGACCGGTATCCGGGTCGCGCGTTGCCTTGCGGGGTTCCCGGCCATGCCGACGATGAACATGAAATACCTGCGCTCCTTCCTGGCGATGGCGGAGGAACGGAGCAGCGCGCGGGCCGCCGACCGCCTGGGCATTCTTCGCCAGAGCGTCACGCAGCATGTCTCCGCCGTGGAGGATGCGATCGGGCGGCAGCTGCTTGAGGCGGGCTACCCCCGCGAGCCCCGGCAGGTCGGGCGCACCAGGCTGACTGAACACGGGCGCCTCTTTCATCCGAAGGCGGTCAAGGCCCTGCGTGCGCATGACGACCTGTTCGACGACCGGGCTGCGGGGCAGGACCCGCGCGATGTCCGGCTTGCCATCCTGCACGGGCTTCTGGAACTGGCTCTGGATGCGGCGCGGAACAATCTGACGGCCTCGGACCGGAAGCTGGTCAACGACATCCTGTTGAATGCCGGCCTGCAAGGAAGCGGGGTTCCGGCACGACAGCTGCGACGGGGCGACGGGCCGGCGGACGATTAGCTCCGTGCCCTCAACGCCGCCAACCGGTTGAAAAAGAGGAGGGGCAACGCCTCACCGAGCGTCACGGGCGCGGGGCGCGTCTGCTGCCGGCGCGCATCGACAGCAGGTCGCCGGTCGAGTATCTCACGCGCGAGCACAAGAAAGCCCGCCCCCGCGCCTTCGCCCGCCGCAACGCCCTCCGGCGAGCCCCGGCGAGATCGCGGTGGCCCGGCCCGGGGAGCGCGCGGCATGACCAGGCGTCCGAACATCCTTTTCGTCATGGCCGACCAGCTCGCGCCGCAAGTGCTTTCTGCCTATGGTGGCCGGCGGGTCGAGACGCCTCATATCGACCGCCTGGCCGCGGAGGGCGCGGTGTTCGAGAACGCCTGTTGCAACTTCCCGCTCTGCGCCCCGGCGCGCTTCTCGATGCTGAGCGGTCGGCTGCCCTCGCGCATCGGCGCGTTCGACAATGCGTGCGAGTTCCCCGCCTCGGTGCCGACCTTCCAGCACTATCTGCGGCTCATGGGCTACCGCACCTGCCTGGCGGGCAAGATGCATTTCGTCGGCCCGGACCAGCTTCACGGCTATGAGGAGCGCATCACCACCGATGTCTATCCGGCGGATTTCCTCTGGTCGCCGGACTGGCGGCTCG
>JAJDVH010000213.1 GCA_022826185.1 Alphaproteobacteria bacterium | reverse complement strand
CGGGGGAGGGCCTCTCGGCGGGGTACAGACCGGATAGATAGGTAACAGATTGGACCGGATAGATGGGTGACAGGTTATGGCATGGCCGGGAGGTGGCTTATGCCGGTACAGACCTTTGCCGGGCTTCGCCCGCCGTTTCCGCTGGCGCGAAAACGCCCCCCACCCGGCCTCCCCCGCAAGCGGGGGAGGAGGTTTCCGGCGGCTGGCGGCATGGGTTCCGATCAATGATCCCTGGTATTCGGCGGCGTCGTAACGCACGCCCCCAACCGTCGCCCCGGCTCGGGGGCCCTGCCGGAATCACGTATCTGTTTCCGGTGACTTCGCAACGCACGCCTCCAATCGTCGCCCCGGACCCCGATCCGGGGCCCAGCCTCGGTCCTGGCGGCAGTTTCAGCGGTTGAGCCCGCTCTCCACCGGCTGCGGCGGTGGCGCGAGTCAGGGATGGGCCCCGGCTCGGGGGCCGGGGCGACGAAAGAGGGCGCAATCTTCCCGTGAGTCTGAAATCGATGCCGCCCGCGGGCAGCGCCTTCAATCCGGCGCGGGGGCGCTTTAGCGGCGTTTCAGGAAAGCGGTCATGCGGGCCGGCTCGTCGGTGCGGCAGGCGTCCGCATATGCCTGGATGCCGGCGCGGCCGTTCAGGCCGGGTTCCGCTCGACGAGCTGGCGGGCGATGATGATGCGCTGCAACTCGTTGGTGCCTTCGCCGATGGCCAGCAGCGGCGCGTCCCGGTAGTAGCGCTCGACGTGCATCTCCTTGGAGTAGCCGTAGGCGCCGTGGACGCGCATCGCCTCCATGCTGTTCTCGACCGCGGCTTCCGAGGCGAACAGCTTGGCCATGCCGGCCTCCATGTCGCAGCGCTCGCCGGCGTCGTAGGCGCGGGCCGCCTGCTCGACCAGCAGACGGGCCGCCTCGACGCGGGTCGCCATGTCGGCGAGCTTGATCTGGATCGCCTGGTGCTGCGCGATCGGCTGGCCGAAGGTCTCGCGCTGCTGGGCGTAGCGGAGCGCGTCTTCCATTGCGGCCCGCGCGACGCCGACGCCGCGGGCGGCGACATTGATCCGGCCGAGCTCCAGCCCGCCGAGCGCATGGCGCAGCCCCTTGCCTTCCTCCAGACCGATCAGGCGGTCGGCCGGTATCCGGTAGTCCTCGAAGATGAGCTCGGCGGAATCGATGCCCTTGTAGCCGAGCTTCTCCAGCTTCCGGCTGACGGTGAAGCCGGGGCCCTTCTCGGCGAGGAAGAGGCTCATGCCCCGGTGGCGCGGGCTTGCCCCGGGGTCCGTCTTGACGAGCAGCGCGAAGCAGGAGCCGTGGATGCCGTTCGATATCCATATCTTGGCGCCGTTCACGACATAGTCGCCGCCGTCGCGCCGTGCGGTCGTGCGGATGGCCTGGAGGTCGGTGCCGCAATTGGGCTCCGTCAGCGCGAGGCCGCCCCGGACCTCCCCGGATGCGAAGCGCGGCAGCCAGGTCCGCTTCTGCTCCTCCGTGCCGAAGCGCAGCACGGCCGCCGACATGATGAGATGGGAGTTGAAGATGCCGGAGAGCGACATCCACACGGCCGAGACCCGCTCGACGATGCGGGCATAGGTCGAGGCGCCGAGGCCGAGCCCGCCATATTCCTCGGGAATGATGGCGCCGAAGAGGCCGAGCTCCTTCATGCGCTCGACGATCTCCGCGGGCCAGGTGTCGCTATGCTCCAGCGCCAGCACATGGGGACGCACATCGCGGTCGAGGAATTTGTCCACCGCGTCGAGCAGCGCGGCTTCGAGTTCGAGATCGGCGGTGTCGGGGGCGGGGGCGTTCATGGCGGCAATCCGTTTTACCGGTCGGGGCTGGCGCCCGAGTCATACCGGGCGGGTCCCGCTTTGGCGAGGCGGCGGCTTGATGGCCGGCGCGAAACCGGGCAATCTCCACCGGCAGGCAGGGCGCCGGCCGGAGAAGAGCCCCCATGACCCCCGAACTGATAGCAATCCTGGGCGTAGGGATCGCGCTGGCGGGCTTCATGTGGCAGGGCCTGCGCCGGATCGACACCCGCATCGACCGGGTGGAAAACGGTCTCGGCGCCCGCATCGACCGGGCGGAAAGCGACCTTGGCGCCCGCATCGACCGGGCGGAAAGCGACCTTGGCGCCCGCATCGACCGGGTGGAAAGCGACCTTGGCGCCCGCATCGACCGGGTGGAAAGCGGCCTCGGCGTCCGTCTCGACCGGGTGGAGGCTGGAATCTTGGAGATGCGCGACCGCCTCAGCCGTCTCGAAGGCAAGATGGACCTGATCGAGGGCTATATCATGCGCCGCAACGACCAGGGCTCGGCCGCAGAATAACGGCCGAAGAGGCTCCTGCGCCTCCGGGGCTTCGCCGACTTCGCCTCAGTATCCCGCCTTGTCATCGACGGCGTGGCCGCGTTTCGGGACCAGCATGTTGCGCTCGAAGCTCATGAAGACGCTGCCGTCGGCCTTCATGCCGCGGGTTGCGATTCGCACGATGCCCTGGGTCGGGCGCGAGCGGCTCTCGCGCTTCTCCAGCACTTCGGACTCCGCATAGATCGTGTCGCCGACAAAGACCGGCGCAGTGAGCGCGATGTCCGTCCAGCCGAGATTGGCGATGGCCTTCTGGCTCGTGTCCGAAACCGACATGCCGGCGACCAGCGCCAGCGTGAAGGTGGAGTTGACGAGCGGCCGGCCGAACTCGCTCAGGCGCGCATATTCCTTGTCGAAATGGATCGGGTGCTGGTTCATGGTCAGCAGGGTGAACCAGGTATTGTCGCTTTCGGTGATGGTCCGCCCCGGCCGGTGCTCGTAGATGTGGCCGACGGCGAAATCCTCGAAATAGCGGCCATAGCTTTCGCGGAACCGGTTGGGCCCCACCTCCCGGGCTTCGGCGCTCATTCCCTTTCGTCCTCCCTTGCGCGGTCGAGCATGGCGCGGATCGCCTCGACGCAACCGCCGCAGACGGGCGCGCAGGCATTGCGGCGGAAAATCTCCGCCACGCGGCGCGCGCCCGCATCGAGAGCCCCCTCGACGGCTTCCGCCGACAGTTCGTTGCAAAGACAGACCCGCATCGCCGCCACCATGGGCCGCATGAGGCGCGATTGACAAGGATGAATGCTATGCATACGGTCCGGAATTCGAGCGTGGGGCGTCGCTCCGGGACAAGTCGGGAGGTTATGTGGCTCTACTCGAAATTGACGAGTTGAAGACACAGTTCTTCACATCGGCGGGGACCGTTCTCGCCGTGGACGGTATCTCCTATACGGTGGAAGAGGGCGAGACGGTTGCGGTGGTCGGCGAGTCCGGCTGCGGCAAATCCGTGTCCGCGCTGTCCATATTGCGCCTCGTGGCGGACCCGCCGGGCAAGATCGTCGGCGGGCGCATCGGCTTCATGGGGCGCAACCTGCTGGAGCTCAGCGACAAGGAGATCCGCGACGTGCGCGGGCGCCATATCGGCATGATCTTCCAGGAGCCGATGACGTCGCTCAATCCCGTGCTGTCGATCGGCACGCAGTTGACGGAGACCGTCATCCACCATCTCGGCTACAGCGAGGAGCGGGCCGCGTCGCGCTCGCTCGAGCTGATGGAGATGGTGGGCATCTCCGATCCGCCGCGCCGGCTGAACCAGTATCCGCACCATCTTTCGGGCGGGATGCGCCAGCGCGTGATGATCGCGATGGCGCTGGCCTGCGAGCCCAAGCTGATTATCGCGGACGAGCCCACCACGGCGCTCGACGTCACCATCCAGGCGCAGATCCTGGAGCTGATGAAGAACCTGACCCGCGAGCTGGGCGTGGCGATGATTATCATCACCCACAATCTCGGCGTCGTGGCCCGCTACGCCGACCGGGTGAACGTGATGTATGCGGGCAAGATCATCGAGGAGGGCAGCGCCGAGGACGTCTATCACCGGCCGCGCCATCCCTACACGCTGGCCCTGCTCAACTCCGTGCCGCGCGTGGACCAGCAGCGCAGCGCCAAGCTCGACCCGGTCGAGGGCCAGCCGCCGGACCTGACGCGCCTCGACGGAAGCTGCTCGTTCCGGCCGCGCTGCCGCTATGCGCAGGAGCAGTGCGCGCAGGCGTTCCCGGAGCTTGAGAGCGTAGGGGAAGGGCACCGGTCGGCCTGCTTCCGCTCGCAGGAAATCGCCGCCGGGCTGGAGCAGGTCGCATGAACGACATTGCGACGCAGGCGAGCCACCGCGGCACCGTATCCGAAGACGTGCTGATGTCGGTGAACGGCCTCAAGATGCACTTCCCGGTGACGGAAGGCATCGTCATGCGTCGCGTGGTCGCGCATGTGAAGGCGGTGGACGGCATCGATTTCGAAATCCGCCGGGGCGAGACGCTGGGCCTTGTCGGCGAGTCCGGCTGCGGCAAGACCACGACCGGGCGCTGCATACTGCAGCTGGAACGGCCGACGGCCGGCTCCATCACCTTCGAGGGACAGGAGCTGAGCGGCCTTCGAGGCGAGGCGCTCCGCTCCATGCGGCGGCGCATCCAGGTGATCTTCCAGGACCCGTACAGCTCGCTCAATCCGCGCCTCAAGATCGGCGAGATCATCGGCGAGCCGATCCGTGTCCACGGCCTCATTCCCGACAAGGCGAAGCGCACCGAGCGGGTGCGCGAATTGCTCGCGGTCTGCGGCCTGAACCCGGCGTTTGCGGACCGCTACCCGCACGAGATGTCGGGCGGCCAGCGCCAGCGCGTCGGCATTGCGCGGGCGCTCGGGCTGGAGCCGGACTTCATCGTCTGCGACGAGGCGGTGTCGGCGCTCGACGTGTCGATCCAGGCGCAGGTCATCAACCTGCTGGAAGACCTGCGGGACGAATTCGACCTGACCTACCTGTTCATCAGCCACGACCTGTCGGTGGTGCGCCATATCTGCCACCGGGTGGCGGTGATGTATCTGGGCAAGATGGTCGAGCTGGCGGAGACGGACGAGCTGTTCGACAACCCGATGCACCCCTATACGAGGGCGCTGCTGGAGGCGGTTCCGATCCCCGATCCGGTGGTCGAGCAGGCCCGCGCGCACCAGGTCATCAAGGGCGAGATTCCGAGCCCGATCAACCCGCCTTCGGGCTGCGTCTTCCATCCGCGCTGCGACATTGCGGTGGAGGGATGCCCGAATGCGGTCCCGGCTTTCCGCGAGGTGAAGCCGGGCCACTGGGTTGCCTGCACGGAGGTGTAGCAACGAGACGCCGTCCGGGAGTGCGCCAGGGCGCAAGGGCGGAAAAAAGGGGGCGCTACCGCGCCCGCCACGCAGCCGGGCCTCCGAGCGGGGCCCGATAAACAGGGAGGTAGCGTGTCTGCCATGAAAACGAGTTTCACCAGATTGGCTCTTGCGGCCGGTCTCGGCGCGGCCGTTGCGGCTGGCGGCGTCGTGGCGGCGTCGGCGGAGGAGCCGAAGACGGGCGGCGTGTTGCGCCTGGTCGTTGCCGGCAAGATTCCGTCCTATGACGGGCATCGGGAATCGACCTTCGCGATGATCCATCCGATCCGGCCGTTCTACAGCCTGCTGATCCGCGTCAACCCGGACGATCCGCAGTCTTCGGACTTCATCTGCGATCTGTGCGAAGGCGATGTGCCGGCGCCGACCAATGACGGCAAGACCTACACCTTCAAGATCCGGCAGGGCGTGGAGTTCCACGACGGCACGCCGCTGACGGCGCACGACATCGTCGCGACCTACAACAAGATCGTCTTCCCGGAGGAAGGCATTCTGAGCAACCGCGTCAGCCGTTTCGCGATGGTGGACGCCATCTCGGCGCCGGACGACCACACGGTCCAGTTCGACCTGAAATACGCCTCGCCGGGCTTCATTCCCATGGTCGCCACGCCGTTCAACTTCGTCTATGCGAAGAAGGACCTTGAACAGGCCGATCCGGACGGCAAGGACCCGCAATACGGGATGAAGTGGCACCAGAGCAACATCAACGGCACCGGCCCCTTCGTCTTCGTCGAGCACCAGCCCGGTTCGCATGTGCTGGGCAAGCGCTACGAGAAGTATCATCACGAGGGCAAGCCTTATCTCGACGGCTTCAAGGCCATCTCTGCGCCGAAGATGTCGATCCGCATCCAGGCGATTCGCGGCGGACGCGCCGACATCGAGTTCCGCGGCTTCCCGCCGAAGGCCCGCGACGACCTCGTCAAGGCGCTGGGTGAGGATATCACCGTTCAGGAAAGCGCCTGGAACTGCACCTTCGGCTATGCCGGAAACCAGACCAAGCCGCTCTTCCAGGACAAGCGTGTCCGGCAGGCGCTCACTCTCGCCCTCGACCGCTGGGGCGCGTCCAGGTACCTCTCCAAGATCGCGATCGTGAAGACGGTCGGCGGCCTTGCGCTGCCGGGCCATCCGGTTGCGGCGGACGAGGAAACGCTCAAGAGCTATTACGGCTACTGGCCCGACATTGAGAAGAGCCGTGCGAAGGCCCGCGAGCTTCTCAAGGAGGCGGGCGCCGAGGGCGCATCGTTCAAGATCTGGAACCGCGCCGTGGACCAGCCTTACAAGGCGGTCGGCACCTGGATGATCGACCAGTGGCGGCAGATCGGCCTGAATGTCGAGCAGATCGTGGTTCCGACCGGCCCGTGGATGGCCGGCCTCCGCGATCCGGAGCAGGAAGGCGCGGATGTGAACATCTGGCCGTCCTGCCAGAGCGTCGTGAACCCGATCGTCGATGCCGGCGCCTGGATTTCCAAGGCGCGGGCGGCGGACAATCGCGGCCATTACGAAGACGCGCAGCTCGACGAGTGGTACGACCAGATGCAGCGGGAAGGCGACCCGGCCAAGCAGGCGGAGCTTTATCGGAAGTTCGAAAAGCGCGTCCTGCATGACGAGGCGCACTTCGGACAGATCCTGTGGTGGCACAAGATCAACCCGCACCGTTCCTACGTGAAGGGTTGGAAGATCGCGCCGTCGCACTATCTGAACCAGTCCCTGGACCAGGTCTGGCTGGACGTTTCCGATGAGGAGCGCAAACAGCGCACCATGGACGAACTGGGCGGCTGACCGCCCAACCTCTCGCGCCGCCCCGGCAAACCGGGGCGGCGCCTTCTCTCTTAGAGGCGTTCATTCATGTACAAATATGTCGTCAAACGCCTGCTGCTGCTGATCCCGACCCTGTTCGGCGCAGCGGTTCTGGTTTTTCTCCTTCTGCGCGCCGTACCCGGCGACGTTTGCCAGTTGCGGCTCGGCGGCGGCGGCGAATTCATCGACCCGGCGGCGCTGGAGCAATGCAAGGTCCAGTTGGGCCTCATGGACCCGCTGCATATCCAGCTGGTCGATTTCCTTACGGGTTTCTTCACTTTCAACTTCGGCGAATCGATGTGGACGGGACGGCCGGTCGCCCTCGAAATCGGTCTGCGCTTCGAACTTTCGCTCCAGATCGCCATCATGGCGACGCTGGTCTCGATCATCGTCGCCATTCCTCTGGGCACGATTTCGGCGATCAAGCAGAACACCTGGATCGACTATGTGGTCCGCACGGTGAGCATTGCCGGAATCGCCATCCCGTCCTTCTGGCTCGGAATCATCATCATCCTGGGGCTGTTGATCACGACACAGGCCATGACCGGCGTTCCCTGGATGCCGCCTATCGACTACCGGCCGTTATGGGTGGACCCCGGCTACAACCTGTCGATGCTGATCTGGCCTGCCGTCGCCACCGGCTACCGCTATTCCGCCGTGGCGACCCGTATGACGCGCTCCGCCCTGCTTGAGGTGCTGCGGGAGGACTATGTGCGCACCGCGCGGGCGAAGGGCCTGCTGGAGAAGATGATTATCAACCGCCATGCGCTCCGCAACTCCCTGCTGCCCGTGGTGACGATCATCGGCATCGAGTTCGCCTTCCTGATGGGCGGCCTTGTGGTGACGGAGCAGGTCTTCAACCTGAACGGCATCGGCAAGCTGTTCGTCGAATCGGTGACCAACCAGGACTATGTGATGACCCAGTCGCTGGTCATGCTGGTGGTCACCATCTTCGTCCTCGTCAACCTCGTGGTCGATATCCTCTACGCGGTGCTCGACCCGCGCATCCGCTACAGCTAGGAGGGCTTGCTCAATGGCGACTGTCTCCGAAGGCCGCCTCGCGGTAGCCATGTTCGAGGAGCCGGCGGCGGTCAAGCCCTGGCATGAAAAGCTCCGGGATATGGCGCGCAAGCAGCCGGTGGGCGTCGCCGGCGCCATCATCGTGGTGCTGATGATCCTGATGGCGGTTTTTGCCGATGTGGTGACGCCGTTCGACCCGCTCCAGACATCTTACGAATACATGCTCGCGCCGCCGGACGGGAGTTTCCTCTTCGGCACCGACATGCTCGGTCGCGACGTCTATTCCCGCATCGTTTACGGCGCGCGCACGGCGCTCTTCGTCGGCTTTACAGCGGCGGCAGTCGGAGGCGCGCTCGGCCTCGTGCTGGGCGTCTCCAGCGCCTATTTCGGCGGCCTGTTCGACCTCATCTTCCAGCGCGTCATGGATGTCTTCATGGCGTTCCCGCTGGTCATCATGGCGCTGGCGGTCGTGTCGATCCTCGGCACCGGCACGGAGAACGTGATCCTGGCGATCATCGTCCCCTTCGTGCCCAGATGCGCGCGGGTGGTGCGGTCTTCCGCGCTCCAGATCCGCGAGATCCCCTATATCGACGCGGCGAAGGCGTGCGGGTTCGGCCATACGCGCATCATCCTGCGCCACATGGCGCCGAACGTCATGGCGCCCTTCCTCATCATGGTCACGGCCTTTGTCGGGCAGGCGATCCTGACCGAGGCGTCGCTTTCCTATCTCGGCCTCGGCGTGCAGGAGCCGACGCCGGCCTGGGGGCTGATGCTGCAGGGCGGGGCGGAGGAGTTCGCCGAGACCGCGCCCTGGGTCGCCGTCTTTCCCGGCCTCGCGATCACGCTCGCCGTGTTCGGCTTCAACCTGTTCGGCGACGCGCTCCGCGACGTGCTCGACCCGAGGCTCCGCTCGTCGCAGTAATATCCGGCGGAGGAGGACGCAGCCATGCCCGGACGGGACCGGGAAGAGTATCGCGTCGAAGGGCTCAACGAGCCCATCAGCCACTACACGGACGCCGTGCGCTTCGGCGACCTGCTGTTCGTGTCCGGGATCGCGCCCGTCGATGAGAACCTCGATCTGGTCGGCGGGGACGATGTGGGCGCACAGACCAGGCGTCTGTTCGAGAACATGGACCGGATCCTGCAGGCCGCCGGGGCGTCGTTCGCCGACATTCTCAAGGTGACGGTCTATCTGACGGACGTGAACGACCGCCATGCCGTCGATGTCGTCCGGCGGGAGTTCTTCGGGGATACCCGGCCCGCCAGCACCCTCATCGGCATCGCGGAACTCGCCGTGCCCGGCATGAAGGTCGAGATCGACGCCGTGGCCGGACTGCGGGGTTGACACCAACGGCCTCGATCTGGGCCTCATGTCTTCCCCTCGTCATGCCCGGAACAAGTCCACTGCTGTCCGGTTTAGATTTTGCGGACAGGGCGCATGGCCTGGATTTAGCAGGATTTGAAAGGGTTCCGTCGGATCGGGACACGGATCAGCGCCCCGCATCCCAACCCACTCCTCGTCATGCCCGGACTTGTTCCGGGCATCCCCTTCCACCGCTTCCGCTGCACGGCCGCATGGATGCCCGGAACAAGTCCGGGCATGACGGAAGGGGGCGATCGAACGGCGGGCGTCGATCCGGGCCTCGCTTCCACCGGCATTCCGTGAAGAATCTCCGGCGTTTTCATTTTTTGTTCGCGGCCGGGCTTGACATTTGGCGGTATGGTGTAGAATGAAAGTAGAGAGAGGCGGCTTCCGGGGCCGCCTTTCGGCGTTTCTGCAGAAAGCGACCGGCTGGGGGCCGAAAAAGCCCCCGGCGTGAGCAAGCGCGAGAGGTGCGTGC
>JAJDVH010000125.1 GCA_022826185.1 Alphaproteobacteria bacterium | reverse complement strand
TTCAGGACAGGCTCTTCCGTCATGCCCGGACTTGTTCCGGGCATCCACTTCCGCCGCCGCGATGGCCCCGATGGAGATGCCCGGAACAAGTCCGGGCATGACGAGAAGAAGACATGAGTCCCAAATCGAGGCCGTTGGTATCACATTGCATTTCTGACGGACGAGGAAATTGCCATAATATCCACCTATCTGGAATACAAGGGCTTATTCAAGAAATACTACGCCAAGACAGGTTCTGAGGAGTTTTCTTGTCTTTCCAACAAACGGAAGGCAAATGTGATAAACGCTCTTTTCGACCTAGCGCGTGATCTCGAAGTTATTTCCGAAAAATTGATAAGAACGATGAAGTCCAAACACAAATACCTTGATAGAATAAACGAGACCTACGATGAGCTTATGCAGATTCCAAATGGTGACCCGGACCCGGAGATAGTCAGAACAGACTCATAATTTTCTTAAGTACCAGCCCAAGTAATAGACATTTCAAAAGCGATAATCAAGCAACTAGCGAAAGACGCCAGACGGTTCCGCGATGACGATTTCCCGGTCCGCATACGCACACTGAACGCCGGGTGACCTAAATGATAGGTGGCCAGGGTCCCGTCATCGCCTTGATCCTTTTGTCGCCGGCCCGCCACAATGGAAGCGCGCCTGTCGGAAACTTATGTAGGGCCTCGCCCATGGCAGGTCAACCTTTCTGTCAGGGCGGCGGTAAGGCGGCCGCATGTCAAAGTTCCCCCTCCGCCAGCATGCGGCGCAGTTCGTGCTTGAGGACCTTGCCGGTGGCGTTGCGGGGGAGGGCGTCGGTGAACAGGATGCGGCGGGGCTGCTTGAAGCGGGCGAGCTGGCCGGCGCAGTGGTCGAGGATCTGCTGCGGCTCCAATGCCGCGCCCTCGCGGCGGACGACCACCGCGCAGCCGACCTCGCCCCAGCGCTCGTCCGGCATGCCGATCACGGCCGCTTCCCCGATGCCGTCCAGCCGGTAGAGCACATTCTCCACCTCCGCCGGATAGACGTTCTCACCGCCGGAGATGTACATGTCTTTCCAGCGGTCCACGATGTAGTAGTAGCCCTCCTCATCGACCCAGACGGCATCGCCGGTCTTCAGCCATTCGCCGTCGAAGGACTCGGCGGTTTCCTTCGGCTTGTTCCAGTAGCCGGGCGTCACGTTCGGCCCCGCCACCTGCAGCTCTCCCCGCTCGCCCGGCGCGGCCGCGCGGCCGTCCTCGGTCATCACCCGCGTGCGGGTGTAGAGCACGGGCTTGCCGGCCGAGCCGATCTTGCGGGTGGCGTCCACGGGGTCGAGCGCCATCACCAGCGGCGCGGTCTCGGTCATGCCATAGGCCTGGGCGAGCGGCCCGCCCTTTGCCGCCCAGACCTCGATCAGCGCATGCGGCGTGGGCGCGGCGCCGACGCCGAACACGGTCACATGGCTGAAATCCGCCTGCTCGAAGGCCGGAAGCTGCGACATGAACTGGAAATTGGCCGGCACGCCGAGGAAGTTGGTGATGCCGGCTTCCGGGTCGGCCAGCAGGGCAAGGCACTGCTCGGGGTCGAAACTCCGCGCGACCACCACCTTGCCGCCCGCATGCAGCACGGGATTGGCATAGGCGTTGAGGCCGCCCGTGTGGAACAGCGGCAGCACGGTGAGCGTGACCGAATCGGCGGAGATACGGTGCGGGATGCCGATATTCACCGTGTTGACGAAGGTCATGCCATGGGTGATGCGCGCGCCCTTGGGCAGGCCGGTCGTGCCCGAGGTGTACATGATGGTCGAGAGGTCCGACATCTGCTGCGGGACCATTTCGGCCTCGCAGGGCCCCTCCTCTATCGCCGCTTCATAGTCCGACGGGCTGCCGTCGGCGGCGGTCTCCAGCCGGTGCCGGAAGCCCGTCCCGGCCTGCACGGCCGCGGCCGTTTCGGCAAAGCCCCGGTCGTGGATCATCGCCTTCGGCGCGGCGTCGCCGACGATGTAGTTGAGCTCCGGTACGGTGAGCCGCCAGTTGAGCGGCACGAACACGGCGCCGGCGCGGAAGCAGGCGAACT
Source organism: Alphaproteobacteria bacterium (assembly GCA_022826185.1). Lineage (GTDB taxonomy): Bacteria > Pseudomonadota > Alphaproteobacteria > Bin95 > Bin95 > Bin95. The sequence continues at coordinate 45,140 of JAJDVH010000125.1, read as the reverse complement.
GTATCTCCAGATAGTCGGTGGAATTCTCCGCCAGCAGGGCCACGCGGTCGCCGGGCTCGACCCCCAGACGGCCGCGCATGAAGCCCGCAAGACTCCCGACCCGCCGGTCCATCTCCGCATAGTCGATTTCGCGGCCGCTCGCGAGATCGACCAGCGCAGTGCTTTCCGGCCGCCGCGAGGCGTTGTGCGCGATCCAGTCGAAGGTCTCGAATTGCATCCGTGCCGTCCCTCTCGAGCGCCCTAAAGCGGGATATTGTCGTGCTTCTTCCAGGGATTTTCCAACCGCTTGTTGCGCAGCACCTCCAGCGAGCGGCAGATGCGGAAGCGGGTGTTGCGGGGGCGGATCACGTCGTCGATATAGCCGCGCGCCGAGGCGATGAAGGGGTTGGCGAACTTCTCCGCATACTCCGCCGTGCGCCCGGCGATCTTCTCCTCGTCGCCGATATCCTGGCGGAAGATGATCTCGACCGCGCCCTTGGCGCCCATCACGGCGATTTCCGCCTGCGGCCAGGCATAGTTGACGTCGCCGCGCAGATGCTTGGAGCTCATCACGTCATAGGCGCCGCCATAGGCCTTGCGGGTAATCAGCGTGACCTTCGGCACCGTCGCCTCGGCGTAGGCGAACAGCAGCTTCGCGCCGTGCTTGATGATGCCGCCATATTCCTGGACGGTGCCCGGAAGGAAGCCCGGCACATCGACGAAGGTGACGATGGGCAGGTTGAAGGCGTCGCAGAAGCGCACGAACCGCCCGCCCTTGCGCGCGCTGTCGATGTCGAGGCAGCCGGCCAGCACCATCGGCTGGTTGGCGACGACCCCGACCGGCTGGCCGCCATAGCGCGCGAAGCCGATGACGATATTCGCCGCCCAGTCCGGCTGGAGCTCGAAGAAGACGCCCTCATCCGCGGTCTTCCGGATCAGCTCCTTGATGTCGTATGGCTTGTTCGGGTTGTCCGGCACCAGGCTGTCGAGCGAGGGCTCCCGGCGCTCGATCGGGTCTTCGGTGGGGCGCAGCGGCGGCGCCTCGCGGTTCGAGGAGGGCAGGAAGCCCAGGAACCGCCGGACCTGCAGCAGCGCCTCGATGTCGTTGTCGAGAGCAAGGTCGGCGACGCCGGAGCGCCTGGCATGGGTGCGGGCCCCGCCCAGCTCCTCATGGGTCACCGTCTCGTGGGTCACGGTCCTGACCACGTCCGGGCCGGTGACATACATGAAGGAGGTGTCCTCCACCATGAAGATGAAATCCGTCATCGCCGGGGAATAGACCGCCCCGCCCGCACAGGGCCCCATGATGACCGAGACCTGCGGCACGACGCCCGAGGCCAGCACATTGCGCTGGAACACCTCGGCATAGCCGCCGAGGGAGGCCACGCCCTCCTGTATGCGCGCGCCGCCCGAATCGTTGAGGCCGACGACCGGCGCGCCGACCTTCATCGCCCGGTCCATCACCTTGCAGATCTTCTCCGCATGCGCCTCGGACAGCGAGCCGCCGAACACGGTGAAGTCCTGGCTGAAGACGAAGACGAGCCGCCCGTTGACGGCGCCGTGGCCGGTGACCACGCCATCGCCCGGAATGCGCTGCGCCTCCATGCCGAAATCGGCGCAGCGGTGCTCCACGAACATGTCGTATTCCTCGAAGGAGCCCTCGTCGAGCAGCACTTCCAGGCGCTCGCGCGCTGTCAGCTTGCCGCGCCGGTGCTGCGCCTCGATACGCTTCTCCCCGCCGCCGAGGCGGGCCCGGGCGCGCTTGGCTTCCAGCATGTCCATTATGTCGGTCATGGCCTCGGGCCTCCTTGTCTAAAGCAGCGCGGCGAAGCGCTCGACGGCGGCGAGTTCATCCCTCAGCGCCGCGCCCCGCTTGCGCGCATCTTCCTCCTCGCCCCAGCGCTCCGCCTGCCACTCGTCGTCGATGCGCGCACAGCGCCATGTCCGGCAGGCATCCAGCCGGCCGCCGATGAGCGCCATGCCGAGCGCCGCGGAGCCGGTGGCGGCAACGGCCGTGTGCAGCGCCGTCAGGCGGAACGGCTCATGGGCGTCCACCGCGCGCCGGAGCGCTTCGAGCGCCGTCCCGTCCTGGGCCGCCGGCATTACGCCCGCGACCGGCGTGAGGCGTACGCCGTGGGCCTCGGCCAGCCAGTCGAGCACCGGCTGCCAGGCCGCGTTCTGGCGCCGGGCAAGATCGCTGTCGCCGGAATCCCGGTAGCAGAGCAGGTCGGTCTCGCCGTAGCGCGCGATCTCGGCGGCGACCTCGCGCATGCGCGGCGCGACCCGGTCGAGCGCGGTTGCGGACAGCGTCATCATCGCCATGGTCCGGGGCTCGACCCGCTCGCCCTGTTCGGACCATTCGCCCGCGACCGCCGCCGCCAGCGCCCGGCTGGGCAGGGCGAAGGGCCGGCCCGCCGGCGTGCGCACCCGGCGGCCGTCCAGCGCGACGCCGTAGCCGCCCGCGTCGAGCGGCACCGCCTTCGCCTGCTCGTAGAACCGTTTCATGGTCTCAGGCGATCTCCCGTTCGCCCCGGATCTGGGTGCGGTGCATGATCCGTCGGGCCCCGGCGTCGAAGGCGTCGCGGCGGTGCAGCACGCCCAGATTGTTCCAGACAAGCAGGTCGCCCGGCCGCCAGCGATGGCGCCAGACAAAGCGCCGGTCGGAAGCGTGGGCCCAGAGGCGGTCGAGCAGCGCATCGCTCTCCGCCACCTCAAGCCCGACGATCCAGGCATGGGGCCGCCGGCCGAGGAAGAGCGCCTTCCTGCCCGTCGCCGGGTCGGTGCGCACCAGCGGCTGGCGCGCGCCCGGCGTCTCGCGCGGGCCTGCGGTTTCCCGGTAGCCTTGCCGCAGCATGCCGGCGCTGTTATGCGCGCTGTCATGGACGCAGCGGAGCCCTTCGAGCCGCGCCTTGTCCTCATCGGGAAGCGCGGCCCATGCGGCGAACTGGTTGGCGAACCAGGTGTCGCCCTCGCCTTCCGGCGCCTCCAGCGCATAAAGCAGCGCGGCCTTCGGCGGCTTTTCGACATAGGTCATGTCCGCATGCCAGACCGCCTCGCCCGCGCCCAGATTGCCGATGGGCCGGCCGTTCTCGACCACGTTGGAGATGACGTTGATCTCCGGGAACTTGGGCAGGAAGGGCGCGCCATAGGGATTCGGCCCCGGCGGGTCCAACTCGCCGAAGACGCGGGAGAAGGCCATCAGCGCCGGGTCGTCCAGCCGCTGGCCGCGCGCGAGCAGCACGAGATGTTCGTCGAGCGCGCGGCGGAGCGCCTCCGCCTCCGCCGCGCCAACCGGCTGCGCGGCGTCCAGCCCGCGCATCTCTGCGCCAAGCGGGGCATCGAACGGAACGATCTGCAACGCCGGCGGCCTCCCCGTGCAATAAAACGGTCACCTGCCGCCAGCTTGCCGAAACCGCCGGCCGGGGCAAGTCCCTTGCCCTCCGCGCGCGCCGGCGCACTTGCGCGCGGCCGCCGGATGGGCTTGCATAGGCGCGACCGTTACGCCCCGATTCTGGAGACCCTGTGGATGAGCGCCGAAGCGAAAGAGTTCAAGTGGGTTGGCACCCGCCCCGTCCGTCCGGACGGCGTGCCGAAAGTCACCGGCCGCGCCCAGTACGGCGCCGATTACCGGCTGCCCGGCGAGCTGATCGGCAAGGTGTTGCGCAGCCCCCACGCCCATGCGCGCATCCGGGGCATCGATACCTCGAAGGCCGAGGCCCTGCCCGGCGTCCGGGCGGTGGTCACCTCCGCCGACTTCCCGGACCACCCCTTCGCCTATATCGGCCCGGAGCGGGTGGCGCAGAACTTCTGGCACATCACCCGCAACATCATGGCGCGCGAGAAGGTGCTCTATGAGGGCCATGCGGTCGCCGCCGTCGCTGCGCCGAGCGCCGCCGTCGCCGAGGAGGCGCTCTCGCTCATCGAGGTCGATTACGAGGTGCTCCCGCATGTGATCGATGTCGATGAGGCGATGAAGCCGGACGCGCCGCTTCTGTTCGAGGACATGACCACGCGCGGCGTCGAGCCCGCGCCCGACAAGCCGTCCAACATCTCGAAGCGGGTGGAGTTCGGCATCGGCGATCTGGAAGCCGGCTTCGCCGCGGCCGACCACATCGTCGAGAAGAGCTTCAGGACCGCGCCCGTCCACCAGGGCTATATCGAGACCCATGCCTGCATGGCGCGCTTCGACGCCGACGGACAGGGCGAGATCTGGTCGTCGAGCCAGGGCCATTTCGTGGTCCGCGCCATGACCGCCAAGCTGCTGGGCATCAGCCCCGGCGATATCCGCGCGACGGCGCTGGAGATCGGCGGCGGCTTCGGCGGCAAGACCATCGTCTATCTGGATCCGCTGGCGGCCGCGCTGTCGCGGAAATGCAGCCAGCCCGTGCGCATGCAGATGACGCGCGAGGAGGTCTTCAAGGCGACGGGCCCGACCTCCGGCGCCTCGATGAGCGTCAAGATCGGCTGCACCGATGACGGGAAGATCACCGCCGCCGACGCCACCTTCAATTTCCAGGCGGGCGCCTTCCCCGGCTCGCCGGTGGTGAATGCCTGCATGTGCGCCTTCGCCCCCTACGACATCGAGAACGCGCGCACGGTCGGCTACGACGTGGTGTGCAACCGCCCGAAGGCGGCGGCCTACCGCGCGCCCGGCTCGCCGATCTCGGCCTTCGGGGTCGAGAGCGTGCTCGACATGCTGGCGAAGAAGACCGGCATGGACCCGGTGGAATTCCGCCTGAAGAACGCCGCCCGCCAGGGCACCCAGATGGTCTATGGGCCGAAGCTCAGCCATGACGGCTATGTCGAGACGCTGGAAGCGCTCATGGCCCATCCCGACTACAAGAAGCCCATCGGCCCGAACCAGGGCCGCGGCGTCGCCTCGGGCTTCTGGTTCAACGGCGGCGGCGAATCGAGCGCCACCGTCCACGTGAACGACGACGGCACGGTGATCGTCGGCAGCGGCAGCGTCGATGTCGGCGGGTCGCGCGCGAGCATGGCGCTGATGGCGGCGGAGACCTTCGGCGTCGATTACGACAAGGTGCGCTGCGTCGTCTCCGACACGGCGTCGGTCGGCTACACGCATGTCACCGGCGGCAGCCGCGTGACCTTCGCGACCGGCATCGCCGTCCACCAGGCCTGCAACAAGGTGATCGACGATTTGCGCCAGCGCGCCGCGATGATCTGGGATGTCGATGTGGACGCCGTCGAATGGCGGGACGGCGCGGCCCACCCCGCCGGCGCCAATGTCGGCGATTTCGAGCCGCTCACCATCGGCGAGCTCGCGGCCAAGCGGGCGCTGACGGGCGGGCCGATCGGCGCGGCCGGCACCACCAATGCCGGCGCCCAGGCTCCGGGCTTCTCCAGCCAGTTCTGCGATATCGAGGTCGATCCCGAGACCGGCCATGTCCAGGTGTTGCGTTTCATCGCGGCGCAGGATGTGGGCCGCGCGATCCATCCCTCCTATGTCGAGGGCCAGATCCAGGGCGGTGTCGTGCAGGGCATCGGCTGGGCGCTGAACGAGGAATATATCTACGACGACAAGGGCCGGCTGGAGAATGCAGGCTTCCTCGACTACCGGGTGCCGGTGGCCTCCGATCTGCCGATGATCGACGCGGTCCTGGTCGAGGTGCCCAATCCGAGCCATCCTTACGGCGTCAAGGGCGTGGGCGAGGTGAATATCTGCCCGCCCATGGCCGCGATCGCCAACGCCATCGACCAGGCGGTCGACACGCGGATGTACGAGCTGCCCATGTCGCCGCCGAGGCTGCTGGCCGCCATGGACGCGAACGGGGCGGACGGGGACGACTGAGGCCGGGAGCAGGGCCGCGTGGGCCCGACCGTCCAGGTGCGGTTCACCGAAGGGTTCGCGCGCGCCTTCACCGGGGGCGTGCGCGAATTCGAGGTCGAGGCGCGCCTCCTGCGCGATGTCATCCGCGCGATGAACGAGCGCTTCCCCGGCCTCGGCGAGCGCCTGGTGGAAGAGACCACCGTCGCCATAGACGGCATGATGCACGAGACCGCCTATTTCCAGCCCGTGCCGCCGGGCGGCGAGGTGTTCTTCATCCCGAAGCTGGAAGGCGGCTGACCCGCCGTAAGGAAGCAATCCCATGAAAGACCGTTCGATCGCCGCATTGCGGCTGAAGCTTGCCGAACGGCCCGACGGCGCAACCGCCGCCATCGCCGACCTTCGGGAAGAATACGACCGCGCGGTCGAGATCTTCCCGCTGCCGGACGGCGTGGCCCGCGAAGAGGGGACCTTGGGCGGCGTTCCGGGCGAATGGCTGCGGCCTGAGGGCGCGGACGCGAGCCGCGTCCTGCTCTACTTCCACGGCGGCGGTTATGTGCTGGGCTCGACGCGCTCGCACCGGCACATGGTCGCGGCGCTGGCGGCCGGCGCCGGCGTCCATGCCTTCTCGGCCGACTACCGGCTCGCGCCCGAGCATCCCTTCCCCGCGGCCGTCGAGGACGGCGCGGCAGCATGGCACGGCCTGCTGGAGAGCGGCATCGACCCGGCCCATGCGGTGATCGGCGGCGACTCGGCGGGCGGCGGCCTGACGGTCGCAACGCTCGTCAAGGCGCGCGACGACGGGCTGCCCATGCCGGCCGGCGGGCTCTGCATCTCCCCCTGGACGGACATGACGATGGAGGCCGATTCCTACGCGGCCAAGGCCGGGTCCGACCCGATGGTGAAGAAAGACCAGATCGAGCGCTGGGCCGGCGTCTATCTCGGCGCGGAGACCGACTGCCGCCACCCCTGGGCTTCGCCGCTCTACGCCGATCTCGAAGGCCTGCCGCCGCTGCTGGTGCAGGTCGGCAGCGAGGAAGTGCTCCTCGACGATTCGGTCTCGCTGGCGGAGGCGGCCCGGCGCGCGGGCGTCGAGGTGCAACTCACCGTGGCGGACGAGATGATCCATGTCTGGCACTGGTTCGACCGCCTGCTCGACCGCGCCAGGGAGGGCATAGACGAGGCGGCGGCCTTCATCCGGGCCCGCACCGGCGCGCCGTAGCCTCCCCGTGAAGTTCGGCTACTTCACCCTCTCGGACAACCGCTATCCCGGCAATACGCGCTCGGCCGAAACGCTGGTCCGCGAAATCTACGAACAGGCGCTCCACGCCGAAGCCGTCGGCCTCGATTCCGCCTGGATCGGCGAGCATCATTTCAACCTGCTGGGCGTCAACGCCTCGCCGCACATGCTGCTGGCGCAGCTTGCCGGCGCCACCTCGCGCATCCGGTTGGCGCCTGCGGTCGTGCTGCTGCCGGTCCACCACCCGCTGCAGGTGGCGGAGGACTGGGCGACGCTCGACCTGCTCTCCGGCGGCCGCGTCGATTTCGCTGCCGGACGCGGCTACGACCGGCTGGAATACGGCCCCTTCGGCGCGCCGTTCGAGGACTCGGCCGAGGCGTTCGCCGAGGGGCTGGACATTGTCTGGCGCGCCTGGACCGAGACCGGCCCGTTCTCCCATGACGGGCGGTTCTGGCGCTTCGAGAATGTGGATGTGCGCCCGAAACCGGCGCAGCGCCCGCTGAGGCCCCATGTCGCCTGTTTCTCCCGCCCCAGCATGGAGCTCGCGGCCCGGCGCGACTGGCATGTCGTCTATGCCCCCTTCGCCGCCGCCATGGTTTATGGCTCGCTCGCCGAGGCCGTGGAAATCTACCGCCGGACCTGCGAGGACGAACATGCCCGGCCGCCGCGCCGGGCGGTCTGCTCCTATTTCATCCATATCGCCGACACGCCGGCGGAGGACCTGCGGGGGCGCGAGGCGCTGGTGCGCTATTTCCAGGATGCGCTGGTGGCCGCCTTCCCCGGCGACCCGGCGACCGCGCCGCCCAGCTACCGCTATTTCGTCGAGATCTGCCGCCTGCTGCGCGAGATGTCGCCCGACAAGCTCACCAACCGCTCGGTGCTGATCGGCCCGCCGGCGCAGATCGTCGAAGACCTCAAGCTGGTGGAGGCGGCGGGCATCGACGAGGTCGTGCTTTACTTCAACTACGGCCTGAAGCCGCATGAAGAGGTCAAGGACCAGATGACGCGCTTCACGGAAGAAATCGCGCCGCACTTCGCGATCCACCGCCGCGGCTGACGATGGAACCGCGAGGAAAATCGCCGAACTGGAGGACCTGTGATGGAGTGGCTGGTTGTCGTCGCGCTGCTGGTGTTTCTCGGGGGCTTGGCGGTCGTCGTCCTGGACGCGACGGGGAACCCCGGCAAATCGTCGCGCGGAAAAAAGGCCGGGCCGGCGCATTAACTGCGTCGCGTTCCGGAGAAACCGGCAAAGGCCCAGGATAAACGCAGCCTGGAGCCGGTCGGCTGGCGGCTAAGGCGGTCATGGCCGTTCGCGCTCTCGACGGTCGCTGCGGCAGGTTAGTTACCCACAGCTACCAACCGAAGCCGGAACTCCTGCACCACGCCGGGGGACACAACCTCCGCGTCGCCTTTTCCTGACATGACAGGGTTGGATATGCCACTAAACTCCGAACGGCTCTGCTTTCGGGAAAGGCATCGCCCATGCGGGACCCCCGATACGACATCCTGTTCGAGCCGGTAAGGATCGGCCCCGTCACCGCGCCCAACCGCTTCTACCAGGTGCCGCACTGCACCGGCATGGGCCATCGCTACCCGCAGTCGGAGGCCGCGCTTCGGGGCGTCAAGGCCGAGGGGGGATGGGGCGTGGTCTCCACCCAGGAGACGGAAATCCACCCGACGTCCGATGTTTCGCCCTCCAACCAGGCGCGCTTGTGGGACGAGGCGGGCGTTTCGGCGCTCAGGCTGACGGTGGACGCGATCCACGCCCATGGAAGCCTCGCCGCTGTCGAACTCGTCCATAACGGGCTGCACTCCAACAACCGCTACAGCCGCGTTCCTCCGCTGGCGCCGTCTCATGCCGTGGTGGACAGCGACGATCCCTTGCAGGCCCGGGGCATGGACAAGGCGGACATCGCGGACTTCCGCCGCTGGCACCGGGACGCCGCGCTGCTCGCAAGGGAAATCGGTTTCGACATCGTCTATGTGTATGCCGGCCACGACCTGACGCTTCTCCAGCACTTCCTGCTGAAGCGCTACAACAGCCGCACGGACGAATATGGCGGTTCGTTCGAGAACCGCTTGCGGCTCTTTCGGGAAGTGCTTGCCGACACGAAGGAGGCGGTGGGCGACAAGTGCGGGATCGCGATCAGGCTGGCCGTCGATGAACTGCTCGGCGAAGACGGGCTGACACATGACGGCGAAGGCCGCGACATCGTGGCGGCGCTCGCCGACGAGCCGGACCTATGGGACGTCAACCTCTCCGACTGGGCCAATGACAGCCAGACCTCGCGCTTTTCCGAGGAAGGATTCCAGGAGCCCTACATCGCTTTCGTGAAGTCCCTGACGAACAAGCCCGTCGTCGGCGTGGGCCGCTATACCTCGCCGGACACGATGGCGCGCGCCGTCAGCAGCGGCATCCTGGACCTCATCGGCGCGGCGCGGCCCTCGATTTCGGACCCGTTTCTCCCGAACAAGATTCGCGACGGGCGCATCGACGACATCCGGGAGTGCATCGGCTGCAATATCTGCGTTGCGGGAGACCGGACGCGGGTGCCCATACGCTGCACCCAGAACCCGACAATGGGCGAGGAATGGCGGCGCGGCTGGCATCCGGAAACCATCCCGGAACTCGAAGACAAGGGGCCTTACCTGGTCGTGGGCGGCGGGCCGGCCGGACTGGAAGCCGCCAGGGCGCTTGTCCAGCGCGGCGCGGAGGTGGCGCTTGCCGAGGCCGGGACGGAATGGGGCGGGCGGGTTTCGCGGGAGAGCCGCCTTCCCGGCCTCGCGGCCTGGGCGCGGGTGCGCGACTGGCGGCTCGGACAATTGCGGCAATCCCCGAACGCCCGGATGTATCTCGAAAGTCCGCTGACGGCCGCCGACATCCTCGAACACGGGAGCCCCCATGTCGTTCTGGCGACCGGAGCGGCCTGGCGCGCGGACGGGGTCGGCCGGGAACACCGGACGCCCCTGCCGTTCCTGGCCGGCAAGCTCGTGCTGACCCCGGACGACCTGATGACGCGCGGCATCGACGCGGCGGCGCCCGGCCCCGTCGCCATCTTCGACGATGACAGGTTCTACATGGGAAGCGTTCTTGCGGAACTGGCGGCGGGAGCCGGGCATCGCACGATTTTCGTGACGCCGGCGCCCATCGTCGCCCCCTGGTCCGAAAACACGCTGGAGCAGGAGCGCATCCAGACGCGGCTGATCGGGCTGGGTGTCGAGATCGTGCCGCTGCACGGGCTTGCCGGGCTGTCGGCGGACCGGCTCCGGGTCGAATGCGTCTATTCCGGCAGGACGCAGGAAGTGGATTGCGGGACGCTGGTTTCCGTGACCTCGCGCCTGCCGGACGACCGGCTATGGGAGGAGCTGAGCGCCTGCAGGCATGAGTGGGAGGACGCAGGCGTCCGGTCGGTGACGCGGATCGGCGATTGCCTCGCGCCGGGCCTCATCGCGGCGGCCTGCTATTCGGGCCACGAATTCGCCCGCTCCGCGGGCGCCGACGCTCATCCCTGAACGCCGATCTCGTCCAGAAACTCCAGCATCGCCTCGCGGCATCGGTCCGGCGCTTCTATCTGGTGCAGGTGGGAGGTTTCCGGGACGAAGTCGTAGTCCACATGCACCAGTTCCTCCATTCCCTCCCCCGGAAGGTAGGTCCCGGAAATCGTCGGGTCGGCGGAGATCGCCTTCACCGGGCAGGGCGCGTCCCTCGTTTCCGTGATGCTCGACCAAGAATAATATTCCCCGAACATCTGCGCTTCGTATTCCGGCGGGCACCTGAGTTCGTATCCGCCGCCGGCCCCTTCCCTCAGCGTCGTTCGCGCGATCAGGTCGAAGTCCCTCGCCTGCAGCCGGTTGAACACCGGCATCCGGGCCAGCCGCCGGGCAAAGGCGTCCCGGGTCGCGTAGCTGCTGCGCCTCTTGCGCGCCATTCGGGCCAGGTGTTGTCCCACCCTTTCGAGGTCGCTGCGGGTCTGGCCGGGCGGCACGAGCGGCAGGTCGAACGCCACGATGGCGTCGAACCGGATTACGCCCGCGATGGATTGCCAGAGGCCGAGCAGTCCGGAGAGGGAATGGAACACGCCGGTCAGGGGCTTGCCCCCGAAGTTCCGCTCGATGGCCTCCGCCACCCGGCCGCCATCGTCGATCAGGTTGGCGATCCGGTGGTCTTCGAGACGGCCAACCGGGTTCCAGCCGTGATTGCGCAGATCGTGGACGAAGAGCTCGAACCGGTCGGCGAGGTCTCCCCAGAACGGGAAATAGGCGTCCGCGGCCATGCCGTTCCCGTGGGTCAGGAGCAGGCGCGGCCCATGCGGAACGCCGTGCCGGCGGACATGGATGATGCCTCCGTCGCGGGTCCGGACCTCCAGCACATCCGCCGGCTCCGGAATCTCCCAGCGATGCTCCACGCCTCGCAACCTCCCTCAGTGCTCGTTCCGGGCGGCTTTTCCCGCCGCCTCGGCGGGTGCTTCTTATTTCTTATACCAAGACACACAATGCGGGACCCAGATTGAGGGCGTTCGGTTTTCCCCCTCCCGCCGGGCGGGAGCGGAGCGCAACGGTATGGAAGCCGCCCGGCATGTCCCCGTGCGTCTCCATCCTGCGTTCCCGCAGCCATGCCGTCCGGTTCGTCCGCGTCCCTCCTCGGTGGAGAAGCCGAACCGGACACATCACGTGCTGACGACACGCTCGCGCCGGGGCATTGACAAGCCGCGCCCGGCAACCACTATTGCGCGCTTCCCCGCCGGCTTGCGGCGGGGACGCATGTTTGAAGAACCATCCGAAGGAGACCCGATCGTGATCGCCCCCCTGATGCCGACCTACGGGGATCGGGACATCGCTTTCGAGAAAGGCGAGGGCCCTTACCTCTTCGCGTCCGACGGGCGGCGGTTCCTGGACTTCGGCGGCGGGATCGCCGTGACCGCTCTCGGCCACGCCCATCCCGGCCTTGTCGCCGCGCTCCAGGACCAGGCCGGCCGGCTCTGGCATACCTCGAACCTGTACAATATCCCGAACCAGGAGCGAGCCGGGCGGCGACTGACCGAGAACAGCTTCGCGGACACGGTCTTCTTCTGCAATTCCGGCCTCGAGGCCATCGAGTGCGGCATCAAGCTCGTCCGCAAGCACTATGCCGACAAGGGCGAGCCGGAGCGCTTCCGCATCATCACGGTCGAGGGCTGCTTCCACGGCCGCTCGCTCGCCTCCATCGCCGCCTCCGGCCAGGAGAAGCTCTACAAGGGCTTCGGCCCGGTGACGGAGGGCTTCGACCAGGTGGCCTTCGGCAATCTCAACGAGCTGCGCGCGGCCGTCACGGGCGAGACCTGCGCCATCCTTGTGGAGCCGGTGCAGGGCGAGGGCGGCATCCGTCCGATGTCTGACGACTATCTGAAGGGCGTGCGCGAGATCTGCGACGAGTTCGGCCTGCTCATGTTCCTCGACGAGGTGCAGTGCGGCATGGGCCGCACCGGCAAGCTGTTCGCCTATGAATGGTCCGGCATCCGCCCGGACGTGATGGCGCTCGCCAAGGGTCTCGGCGGCGGCTTCCCCGTCGGCGCCTGCCTCGCGACGGAAGAGGCGGCGTCGGGCATGGTCGCCGGCACCCACGGCTCGACCTTCGGCGGCAACCCGCTGGCGACGGCCGTGGTCAACGCCGTGCTGGACGCGCTGCTGGCGGACGGCTTCCTCGACGGCGTGCAGGCCCGCGCGGCCGACCTGCACCGGCGTCTGGAAGGGCTCAAGGCGCGCTACCCGGACACGATCCTGGAAGTGCGCGGTAGCGGCATGATGGTCGGTCTCCGGGTCGGCCCCGCCAATGGCGAGTTCGTCGGCGCGCTCCGCCGCCAGGGCCTGCTGGCGGTGCCGGCGGGCGAGAATGTCGTGCGCCTGCTGCCGCCTCTGGTCGTCGGGGACCCGCATGTCGGCGAGGCGGTCGGCATGGTCGAAGGCGCTTGCCGGGAATTCGCCGCCGCCGCTGCGTGAGGGGCATGAGCGCGCCGCGCCACTTCCTGGACCTCAAGGATTACGACGGGGCTTCGCTCCGCCGCATCCTCGACCGGGCCCTCGCCTTCAAGGCGGGGGACCCGGCGCGTCCGCTCGAAGGCCGGACGCTCGCCATGATCTTCGAGCAGCCCTCGACCCGCACGCGCGTCTCCTTCGAGGTCGCCATGCGCCAGCTCGGCGGGCATGTCATCGTGCTTTCGGGCCAGGACAGCCAGGTCAAGCGCGGCGAGAGCTGGGCGGACACGGCGAGGGTGCTGTCGCGCTATGTCGACGCGATCATGATCCGCACCGACAATCACGACAAGCTGACCGAGCTTGCCGAAAATGCCGAAGTGCCGGTCATCAACGGCCTGACGGACCGCTCGCATCCCTGCCAGCTGATGGCGGACGTGATGACCTTCGAGGAGCAGCGCGGCGCCATCGCCGGCAAGCGCATCGCCTGGAGCGGCGACGGCAACAATGTCGCGACGAGCTGGATTCACGCCGCGGCGCGCTTCGACTTCGATTTCGCCGTCGGCTGCCCGCCGGAGCGCCGCCCGCCGGCGGAAGCGCTCGCCTGGGCGGAGGCGAACGGCGCGCGGGTAAGCGTCCATGACGACCCGGTCGCCGCCGTGCGCAATGCGGATGCGGTCGTTACCGACGTCTGGGTCTCGATGAACGACGGCGAGGAAGAGAGCCGCCACAATCTGCTCGCGCCCTACCGGGTGGACGAACGCCTGATGGCGCGGGCGCGGCCGGACGCCATCTTCCTGCACTGCCTGCCGGCGCATCGCGGCGAGGAGGTGGCGGGCGCGGTGATCGACGGGCCGCAATCGGTCGTCTGGGACGAGGCGGAAAACCGGCTGCACGCCCAGAAGGGCATCCTCGCCTGGTGCCTCGGGCGGTAGCGCCGGCGCATGGACGGACAGGCGGCGTTTCGCGACGACTATGTGCGCCCTTTCCGGCTCGGCGGCACCAGGGTGCGCGGCCGCCTCGTGCGGCTCGGGCCGGAAGTCGCGCAGATCCTCGACCGGCACGGCTATCCGGACGCGCAGGCGGAGGTGCTCGGCGAATCGCTGGCCATTGCTGCGGCGCTGTCGCAATCGCTCAAGGCCGACGGCATCTTCACGCTCCAGGTCGAGGGCAAGGGCCCGATCCGGCGGCTGGTGGCGGACATCGACGCCTCCGGCCTCATGCGCGGCTTCGCGGGCTTCGACGGCGATACGTCTTCGAACGGGCCCGGCGGCGCGCCCTTCGGGTCCGGCTATCTGGCGTTCACCTTCGACCCCGCGGACGGCGGCGAGCGCTACCAGGGCGTGGTCGAACTGGCGGAAGGCGGCCTGACTGCCTCCGTGCTGCACTATTTCCGCCAGTCGGAGCAGATCGACACCTGCCTGGCGGCCGCCTGCGGCCGGCGCAGCGGCGACTGGCGGGCGGCGGCGCTGATGCTCCAGCGGCTGCCGGACGAACAGCCGGACCCGTCGGAGGAAACCGGCGAGCTCTGGACCCGGCTCGGCCATTACATGCAGACCGTCGGACCGGACGAGCTGCTGAACCCCGCCCTGCCGGGCGATGCGCTGCTGCTACGCCTCTTCCACCGCGACGAGCTGCGCGTCGATCCCCAGCGCCCGCTCCGCGACGGCTGCCGCTGCGGCGGCCGGGCGCGGATGGAAACCGTGCTCCGCGCGCTCTCCGCCGGCGAGACGGACGATCTGCGCCGGGAAGACGGCTCGCTGGAGATGGTCTGCCAGTTCTGCGGCCGCGCCGAAGCCTTCTCCGCCGCCCAGGCCGCCGCCCTCGTCCGCGCACCCTGACCCGGGCGTCCGTGTCACGGCCGCTCGTTTACTCGCCGTCTGTAGTTTCAACGGCAACCCGGCGCGGCGGATAGGAGACATAGGTCCGCCCCGAAGCCTTCTCCACTGCGGCGAGGTGGTCGCAGATCGCGTCTATATCGAAGTCGAATTCCGCCGCATACGCATCCTTGACGGCCCGGACTTCAGCAATCACGGAGTCGGGTTTCCAGGTCGCCATGGCCGATCTCCAGAAGTTGATGCGGCGAGCACATGACAGGCGGCTCGTAACCCGCGTCCCGACAAGTCCGCTCAAGCTGTGTATGGACCGCAACATTGGCGATATGCCGGAAATTCCAAGTTACCAGATAATCGAGACCGTGGGCAGCGGCTACCGCAATATGCAGAGCATCGATGGCGGCGGTTCGGGGGATAAGGCCAATAGCCAGAAGGCTCCTTGCGAGGCGCCTTGCGTCCTGCGTCACCTGGAGAAGCGCTATGCCCTCAAGGGCCTGTAGCCGGGCGCGGGCGGCTCCGGGGTCTCCCCGGGCGGCTTCCTCGCGAACGAGAGCGGAAGCGGCAAGGGAAAAGCGGTCGCCGGCCGATTCCCACCATTCGCGCGTAACCTGTTGATAGGCGGCGATTATGAGATCGCGGGAAGGCCGGGCCGTGAGGTAGCTGACGACGGAAGTATCGATATAGACGGTGGGCTTCATTCTGCCGCTATACGTGGTCGTTGCGTGCTTTCCTGCCCGTTATCCCCGGCGGTCCGGCCCCGCCTCAGAACCGCAATTCCGGCCCCGCAGCGCGCAGCGGCACCCGGTAAAGCGAGGTGGAGGCGGTTACGAAGAGGGTGCGCATGTCTTCGCCGCCGAAGCAGAAATTGGCAACGCCTTCCGGGATGCGGATGACGCCCAGCGGTGTGGCATCGCGGGCGAAGACGTGGATGCCGGGGCCGGGGCCGGTGCAGTAGATACGCTCTTCCGCGTCGATCTTCATGCCGTCGGGCGCGCCGGGCCCCTCGCCGGTAACCTCCGCCCAGACGCGGCCGGCCGAGAGCGCGCCGTCGGCCCCGACATCGAAGACGCGGATATGGCCGCGCATGGTGTCGTTGATCCAGAGCCGCTTCTCGTCAAGCGAGAGGCAGAGGCCGTTCGGCTGGTCGAAATCGGAGGCGAGCAGGCGCGGCTCGCCGCCGCTCGCTTCCAGCCGGTAAACGCCGCGGAAGTCCAGTTCGGCATCGCGCTCGACGCCGTAATAGGCCATGCGGCCGAAGCCCGGATCGGTGAAGATTATTGCGCCGTCGGAGGCCACGATGATGTCGTTCGGGCTGTTCAGTTCCCTGCCGTCATAGTGGCTGGCGAGCACCTCGATGCCGCCGTCATGGCCGGTGCGCGTCACCCGGCTGGTGGCGTGCTCGCAGGTGACGAGCCGGCCTTCGAGGTCGTAGGCATTGCCGTTCGCCATGTTGCTCGGCTTGCGGAAGGTGGCGACGCCGCCGGCCTCGGTCCACACGCGCATGCGGTTGCCCGGCATGTCGGAGAAGACCACCGTCTTTTCGCGCGGATGCCAGACGGGCCCCTCGGTGAAATCGAAGCCGCTGCCAATCTGCTCCGGCGCGGCGTCCGGGTCGATGACCTCGAGAAAACCGTCATTCAGGACTTCGTGGACCATCGGAGCCTCCCGCCTCGCCCGTGCCGGAAAAAGCCTACCACAACCGCCAGGGGGCGATGGGCAGGGCGGGGCGGAGGCCGGCGAGTATGGCGGCATAGTCCGGCTCTTCCGGGCCGAGAACGCCCCAGCGGATGAGGAAGTCGATGATGACGAGATTGCAGTTGAACTTGAACCGCGCGGTGTCGCGGACGGTTTCGGCCAGACGCGATACGGGCCAGAGTTCGAAATGCGCAACCTCGCCATCGCTGTTGCGCGGCTGGAAGCCGGCGGGGAGTTGGAGGTCGTACACATAGAGGATGTCCGGGCGCAGGCCCGCTTCGGTCTCCAGGCAGTAGGTGACGGCGCCGGCGGAGCGCGCGGTCCCGGCGAGCGCAGAGGGGATGCCGGCCTCCTCGCCCGCTTCCTTGACGACATTCTCCATCAGCGAGAGGCCGGCCGGCTGCCCGCCGGCGACCATGTTGTCGAGCATGCCCGGATAGCTGTGGCGCCCGGCGGCGCGCTCGGCGATCCAGACATGCAGGCCGTCATCGCGGCGCACATAGCCGTTGACATGCACGCCCACCGCGCTGAAGCAGAAGGCCTGCACGGCGGAGCGGTCGATCAGGAAGAGCGGCGGCTCCGCGAGGCTCGCGCCGACGGCAAGCAGTTCCCCGCTGACCCGGCGCAGCAGGCCGCTTCCGTGCCATTCGCGGACGACATCGGCGAGCGCCGCACTCCGCCGCCCGGGCGTGTCAAGGCCGGGCGCGAAGCCGGCCCCTTCGGCGGTGACGGCGAAGACCTCCGGTCGTTCCGCCAGCTGCCCGCACAGGCTGCGGCGGACCCAGCCGATCCGCCTGCCCTCGACCTCGAAGGGCAGGAAACCGGACAGGTCGTGCCGGTTGCACTCCGCGATTCGGTCGAGCCAGCCCATGCGCCGGCGGGTCAGCCGGAGACGCCGGCCATCGCGCAGAGCTTGGCCCAGAGCGGGGCCGGCACCGGCGAGACGGACAGCCGCGACTGGCGCACGAGCGGAAGTTCGGCGAAATCGGGGTCGGCCTTGATCTCCGCGAGCGTCACCGGGCGGGCCGCGCTCTCGACGGCGCGCACATCCACCATGCCGAAGCGGCCCGAGGCGTCCGTCGGGTCGGGGTAGTATTCCTTCACCACCTCGACCGTGCCGACAATCGCCCGCTCGCCGACCGAGTGGTAGAAGAAGCCCCGGTCGCCGACCTTCATCGCCTTCATGTTGTTGGCGGCCTGGTAGTTGCGCACGCCGTCCCACTCCGCCGTGCCGGCCTCCACCTGGTCCTGCCACGACCAGGCGCCGGGCTCGCTCTTGAACAGCCAGTAATTCATCGGGCGGTTTCCTCTTCCATGTCCGGTTATTCGCGGCCGGCGGGGCGGGCGAGCAGCCGCTTCATGGCGGATTCGATATCGACGCGCCCCGCGACAATATCCGCGACGGCCGCTGCTATCGGCAACTCCACGCCGGCGCGCGCCGCACGGAGCAGGGCGGGCTCGGCCGTGGTCGCGCCTTCCGCAAGCGCGGCCGGCGGCGGCTCGCCCCTGCCCAGCGCCGCGCCGTAGGCATAGTTCCGGGAAGTGGGGCTGGTCGCGGTCAGCATCAGGTCGCCGAGGCCGGCCAGCCCGGCGACGGTCTCCGCCTCGCCGCCCTCGGCGATGACGAGGCGGCGGATTTCCGCGAGGCCCCGCGTCACCAGCGCGGCGCGGGCGTTCTCGCCGAGCCGGCGTCCCTCGGTAATCCCCGCCGCGATGGCGATGACGTTCTTCAGCGCCCCGCAAAGCTGCACGCCGACGACATCGCGGCTCTCATAGACGCGGAAGCCGCTCGTGGCGAAAGCCGCTTGCGGCCCGCCGGCCAGCACGGCCGCCGTCGGCAGGCCGGCTGCGACCTCGGCGGCGAAATTGGGGCCGGAAAGCGCGCCTGCGGCGAAGCCGGAGCCGAGCACCTCGCTCATCAGCCGGCCGGTGCCGCGCTCCAGGCCCTTGGCGGCGATCACCAGCGCGCCGCGCGCCATTCCGGGGTCGAGCCGGTCCGCCAGCTCGGTCATGGCCTGGGCCGGGACCGCCAGCACCACGACCTCGGCCGAGGCGGCGGTCTCGAAGCGCCGGTCGCCGTCGGCCCGGCTCCAGAGCGTGACGCCGTGCCCCGCGCGCTCTGCCGTTTTCGCGAGCGCGCGGCCCCATGCGCCCGCGCCCAGCACGCCGACCATCATGGCGCGCCGTTCGCGGATGCGAGCGGCCAGCGCGGCCGGGGCCGGAAGTCGAGGCCGTCGCGCCCGCCCAGTCTCAGCCGCTCCAGCCCCGCCCAGGCGACCATCGCGGCGTTGTCGGTGCAGAGGCGCGGCGGCGGGGCGATGAACTCAAGACCGTGCTTGGCCGCTACCCGCTCCAGACGGGCGCGGAGGCTGCGGTTGGCCGCCACCCCGCCCGCGGCGACGAGCGCGCGGCCCGCCGGGTATTCGGACCGGAACATGGCGGCGGCATTGCCGGTGCGGTCGGCCAGCGTGTCGGCGGCGGCGGCCTGGAACGAGGCGGCGAGGTCGGCGATGTCCTGTTGGCCGGGCGCGGGCAGCGCCTCGGCGGCGCGGCGGAGCGCGGTCTTCAGGCCGGAGAAGGAGAAGCCGGCGCCGGGCCGTCCGGCGAGCGGCCGGGGCAGGCGGAACCGCGCCGGATCGCCCGCCTCCGCCGCCTTCTCTACCGCCGGGCCGCCCGGAAATCCGAGCCCCAGCAGCCGCGCGGCCTTGTCGAAGGCTTCGCCCAGCGCGTCGTCCTCGGTCTCGCCGTAAAGCCGGTAGCAACCGACGCCTTCCACCGCCACCAATTGCGTGTGCCCGCCGGAGACCAGCAGCAGCAGATAGGGGAAGTCGAGCCCGTCGGTGAGCCGCGCGGTGAGCGCGTGCGCTTCCAGATGGTTGACCGCGAGGAAAGGCCGCCCGCTCGCGAGCGCCATCGCCTTCGCCGCGGTCGCGCCCACCAGCAGCCCGCCGATCAGGCCCGGCCCGGCGGCGGCGGCGATGCCGTCGAGGTCGCCGAAGCCGAGGCCCGCCTCCGCCATCGTCTCCGCCACCAGCCGGTCGAGATGGTCGAGATGGGCGCGGGCCGCGATCTCGGGCACGACGCCGCCATAAGGCGCATGTTCGCGGGTCTGCGACAGCAGCCGTTCGGCCAGGATGCTCCGGTCGGCGTCCACCACGGCCGCCGCCGTCTCGTCGCAACTCGTTTCGATGCCGAGAACCCGCATGGCGGCAGGACGATACAGGCGCCGTCCGCTCGCGCAAGCGGCGGCGGATTGCGCCGAGGGGCCAGAACGGGTAACTCGCTGGCCATGGCGAAAATCCGTCTCGGCACGCGCGGCAGCCCGCTCGCTCTCCGGCAGGCGGAAGAGGCGGCCGCCACATTGCAGTCTCGCGAGCCGGACCTCGATATCGAGATCGTCACGATCCGCACGACCGGCGACTGGATTCGCGACCGCCGGCTGGCCGACATCGGCGGCAAGGGCCTGTTCGCGAAAGAGATCGAAACGGCGCTTGCAGAGGGGCGGATCGACGCCGCCGTCCACTCCGTGAAGGACCTGGAGACAGCCCTGCCGGAAGGTTTCGTGCTGGCCGCGATGCTGGAGCGCGCCGACCCCCGCGACGGGCTGGCGGGCGGTGCGCAAACGCTGGCCGGGCTGCCGCCGGGCGCGCGCGTCGGCACGGCCTCGCTCCGGCGGCAGGCGCAGATGCTCGCCCGGCGCCCGGACCTCGTGCCGGCGCTCATCCGCGGCAATGTCGGGACGCGGCTGGAGCGGGTGCGGGCCGGGGAGTTCGACGCGACCTTCCTGGCGATGGCGGGCCTCGCGCGGCTCGGCATGGCTGAGAGTGCAACGCCGATTGCGGCAGAGGACATGTTGCCGGCGGCGGGGCAGGGCGCGGTCGGCATCGAGTGCCGCGCCGGGGATACGGAGTTGCGCGTGCGTCTGGCTGCCATCGACCACGGACCGACCTCGACGTGCGTGGCGGCGGAGCGCGCCCTGCTTGCCGCGCTGGACGGGTCCTGCCGGACGCCGATTGCGGCCTACGCCCGGTTGCAGGACGGCGGGCTCGTGCTTCGGGGCCGCCTGCTGACGCCGGACGGGGCGGAGATGCGGGAGGTCTGCCGCTCCGGCCCCGCCGGCGACGCCCGGGAAATCGGCTTCGACGCCGGACTGGCGCTCCGCGCCGATGCGCCGCCGGGCGCCCTCGATCCGTGATCCGGGCCCTCGTCACCCGGCCGCTGCCGGACGCCGGGCGCACGACAGAGGCGCTGGCGGCGCGCGGCGTGACAGCGCTGGTGGAACCGATGCTCAGGATCGGGTTCCTGCCGGCGCCGGCTCTCGATCTTTCCGGGGTTCAGGCGCTCCTGTTCACGAGCACGAACGGGGTGCGCGCCTTTGCGGCGGCCTCGCCGAGGCGCGATCTGGCGGCATTCGCGACAGGCGATGCCTCGGCGCGGGAGGCGCGCGCGGCGGGCTTCATCCGGGTCGAGAGCGCCGCGGGCGACGTGCGGGCGCTGGCCCGGCTGGCGTCGGCGCGCTGCCGACCCTCAAAGGGGCCTCTTTTGCATGTTTCCGGCGAGGCCGTGGCGGGAGACCTTGTCGGCAGCCTGAAGGAAACGGGTTTCGCCGTGCGGCGCGAGACGCTCTACCGCGCCCGCGCCGTCGAGTCGTTCAGCCCGGCGCTTGCCGCGGAATTGGCCGCCGACCGCCTGCGCCTCGCCCTGTTTTTCTCTCCCCGCACGGCGGCGGTCTTTGCTAGATTGGCGCTCGGGAGCGGCCTCGGCGATTCGTGCCGCTCCGTTCATGCCTGCGTCCTCAGCGAGGCCGTGGGCCGGGCTCTGGAAGGCATTGCCTGGCGCGAGGTCCGCGTTGCCGGCCGGCCGGATCACGAGGCGATGATGGCTGAAGTGGACCGTATCCTGGAAGCGCCCGGCGTTGCCGGCGAAGGACCGCGATGACGGATCGACCGGCAGACGAGGCGGAGCCGATAGAGGTCGAGGCAGTCGCCGGGGGCGAACCCGCAGCGGACCCGGGAGAGAAGGCCGCCACCCGCCGCCGCCGGCGCGGATGGCTGTTCCTGCTGCTCTGGCTCCTCCCGGTCGTCCTTATCCTGGCTTTGGGCTACCTGGTCGCCGGTCAGCCGGAGCGCCTCGCGGCCTTCCTCGCCGGCAAGCCGCCGGACATGGCAAGCACGGCGGACCTTGAGCGCCTTGCCGACCGGATGTCGAAAGTCGAGGCTGAATCGGCAGACCGGGCGCAGATGGACGCCCAATCGGCCGCGATCGACGCTGCCCGCCAGCAGTTCGGGACAGCAGCCGGGGAATTGGCGGCGTTGCGCAGCGCTCTGGAGCAGTTCGAGGAACGGGTTGGCCTACGGCTGGAAGACCTCGACAGGCGTGTTTCGGATCTTGAAGGGGCGGAGCCGCCGGTGGACCCGGCGATTGCCGGGCGCATTGCGGATCACGAGGAGCGGCTCGCCGGCCTGGAGGCGCGGCCAATGCGCGAGGACGCGGCGGGAAGCGCGGCGGACCCGGGGTTGGCGGCGCTCAGGAGTGCGGTTGCGGCGTTGCAGGCGCGTGTGGAGGGGCTGGAAGCAGCTCCCGGAACAGACGGTCTGGCAGCGCGGGTCGAGGCCGCGGACCGCGCGGCCGCGGAGGCTGGAGCAGCTTCGGACAAGGCGCTTGCGGAACTCGCCTCGCTTCGCGAAGCCGTCGCGAGTCTGGCTCGCTCGGGCGGCGCCGATGCCGCGGTCGATCTGGCTGTGGCGCGCCTCAGATTCGCAGTCGATACGGGCGCTTCGTTCAGGGAGGAGCTTGCGGCGGTGCAGGCTGCGGGCGGCCCCGGCTTCGGCTCATGGACGGCGCGCGCCGAACAGGGTCTGCCGACGTCGGATGCGCTGGCGCGGCGGTTCAAGGAACTGGCGCGCGCCCGCACCGTCCGGCCGCCGGACGGCGCCACCGGAACGCCGTGGCTCGACGATGTTATCGGGCGGCTTTCCGAAGTCGTGAGCGTTCGCCGGGTTTCCAAGGACCTGCCGGGCGAAAGCGTCGATGCGGCGCTCGGTCGTGCGGAAGCCCATGTCGAGGAAGGCGATCTCGCGGGCGCGGTCTCGGCTCTGGGCAGCGAGGCGCCCGCGCCCTTCGATGCCTGGCTGGCCGTCGCCAGGGACCGGCTGGCCGCGGACGCCGAGTTGGAGGCGTTCACAGCCAGGGACGGCAGATGATCCGCCTGCTCTGGACGCTGGCCAAGATCGGTGTCGTGGTTGCGGCGGCGGTCTGGCTTGCGCAGAGACCCGGCGCCGTCGAACTGCGGCTGGGCAATCTGGTCGTCGAGGCCCCGACGGGGGCAATTCTGGTGGCCCTCCTCTTTTTCGGCCTGCTGGCCGCCTTCGCTTACCGCTTCTGGCTCGCGATCCGCCGCGCGCCCCAGGCGATGCGGTTCGGGCGGGCCGGGCGGCGCCGCGAGCAGGGATACCGGGCGCTGAGCCTTGGCATGGTCGCGGTTGCGGCAGGCGCGGCCGACGAGGCCAGGAGACGGGCCCGCGAGGCCGACCGGCTGCTCGACGGCGCGCCGCTGACCCTGCTGCTCGCGGCGCAGGCCGCACAGCTCGACGGCGACGACAGTGCGGCCCGGCGGTTCTTCCAGGCGATGGTGGACGAGCCGGAGACCAGCCTGCTCGGCCTGCGGGGCCTGATGGCGCAGGCGAACCGTTCGGGCGACCGGGACGAGGCGCTCGCGATCGCGGCCCGCGCGCAGAAGGAACGGCCCGGCACCCCCTGGGTCCTGGAAGCGCTGTTCGACCTCAGGACGGCCAACGGCGACTGGAACGGCGCGTCGGCGGCGCTGGAGGCGCTGGCCGGCAGGAAGCTCGTGCGCGGCGAAGACCTGAGGCGCAGGCGCGCGGTCATCGCCGTGGAACGGTCCCGTCTCGCGGAAGAACGCGGAGACAAGGGTTCTGCGTTGAGTCACGCCCGCACCGCCTGGAAGCTCGATCCCGCCCTGCCGGCGGCGACGGCCCGCCTTGCGCGTCTCGAAGGCGCCGCCGGCCATGGCAGCCGGGCCGAGAAGCTTCTTCGCGACGGATGGACGAAGGCCCCGCACCCGCTGCTGGGCGAGACGCTGGAGGCGTTGTGGAGCCGGCTCACGCCGGCCGTGCGCTTCACCCAGGGCCAGCGCCTGTTGAAGGGCGATATCGAGCGGCCCGAGACGCGCTCGCTGCTCGCCGACCTGGCGCTGGCGGCCGGGCAGCAGGCGGAAGCGAGAAAGCTGGTCGAGCCGCTGGCGGGCGAAGGGGCGTCGGCGCGCATATGCCGCCAGATGGCGAGCGTCGCGGTCGGCGAGGGCGACACGGCAGGCGCCAGGACCTGGCTGGCGCGGGCGAGACTGGCGCCGGCGGACCCGGCCTGGTTCTGCCGGGCGTGCAGCGCCGTGAGCGCCGAATGGCGCGGCACCTGTCCCCAATGCGGAGTTTTCGATAGTCTGGAATGGCGGCCGCCGACCCCGCCGACCCCGCCGGCGCCCGACCAGGCAGCCGCGATCGCCGCTATCGAACAGGAGCTCGAGACGGAAAACATGGCGGCCGTTGCCGCTCCGTCCGGAACGGAAGCACCCAGGGAGGCTTGAACACCCATGCCGATCGTCAATTCCATCGCCGCCGACCACGAGCAGCTGACCGAGTGGCGGCGCGACTTCCACATGCATCCCGAGCTCGGCTACGAGGAGCATCGCACCTCGAACCTTGTCGCGGAGCGGCTGGAGAGCTGGGGCGTCGAGGTGACGCGGAACATCGCCGGCACGGGTCTGGTCGGCGTTATCCGCGGCAATGGCTCGTCCGGGCGCACCATCGGCCTGCGCGCCGATATGGACTGCCTGGCGATGGACGAAGAGAACGACTCCGAGTGGAAATCCGTCAATCCGGGGCGGATGCATGCCTGCGGCCATGACGGCCACACGACGATGCTGCTCGGCGCGGCCAAATATCTCGCCGAGACGCGCAATTTCGACGGCACTGTGCATGTCATCTTCCAGCCTGCGGAGGAGGGCGGCGCCGGCGGGCTCAAGATGGTCGAGGAAGGGTTGTTCGACCGCTTCCCCTGCGACGAGGTTTACGGCCTGCACAATGCGCCCATGCTTCCGGCCGGCACCATCGGCGTCGTGCCGGGTCCGATGATGGCGGCGGCCGACCGGTTTGAACTGACCGTCCAGGGCAAGGGCGGGCACGCCGCCATGCCGCATCTCTCCGTCGATCCGGTCGCCATCGGCGCGCAGATCGTCACGACCTGGCAGACCCTGGTGTCGCGCACCGCCGACCCGATCAAGTCGGCCGTCATCAGCACGACCATGTTCCACGCCGGCACGGCCTTCAACGTCATACCGGATACCGCCTCGCTGTGCGGCACGGTGCGGACCTTCGATCCCGGCACGCGCGACGACATGGAGGCCGGCATGGCCCGCATCGCCGAGGCCGTGGCGGCGGCGATGGGCGGGCAGGCCGGCTTCGAATACGAGCGCGGCTATCCGCCGACGGTCAACCACGAACGCGAGACCGGGTTCGCCGCCGCCGCTGCCGTGGCGACCGTCGGCGAAGCCAAAGTGGACGAAACCGTGGCGCCGGTCATGGGCGGTGAGGATTTCTCCTACATGCTGCTGGAAAGGCCGGGCTCCTATATCTGGCTCGGCGGCGGCGTGACCGGGGACGATCCCGGCCTGCATCATCCGCGCTACGACTTCAACGACGAGGTCCTGCCCGTGGGGTCGAGCTATTTCGCCAATCTGGTCGAGATGCGGCTCGCGCGCTGAACTTTCGGGACCGCAGGAAGGAGATGCCATGAAACGCTCAGGCAGGATCGCCCTGGTGATGATGGGCACGTCGGCGCTGACCTTGACCGCGTGCGAGGAGCCGAAGACCGACGCGGCGATCTTCGAGACCGTGGAGCAATGCGTCGCCGAGCAGGGGCTGACCGCGGAGCAATGCTACGGCGAGTTCGATGCGGCGAAGGCGCAGCACGCCGAGGTTGCGCCCAAATACGCCTCGCAGGCCGATTGCGAAGCCGACTTCGGCGCTAAGGGCTGCGAGGTTTCGCCATACACGACCAATGCCGGCGGCAGCGTGTTCATGCCCCTCATGGCGGGGTTCATGATGGGGCAGATGATGGGCGGCAGGGCCTATACGCAGCCTCTCTACCGTTCGCAGGACGACCGCAAGTCCTTCCGCACGGCCGACAACCGCTCGGTCGGCAACCAGGTCGGCCGCACGAAGGTCTCCGAGCGCGCCGCCGGACGGCCTGCCCAGAAACTCTACACGCAGCAACGCGGCGGGTTCGGCGCGCGAGCGCGCGCCACGGGTTTCGGCGGCGGCGGTTGATGGAGCGCCGGGCGGTCAGGCCGCGCGAGAACTGGCAGCGGACGGCCGCCGAGCACGGCTTCAGCTTCCATACGCCCGATGGCGAGCGCTACTGGGACGAGAGCCACGCCTACCGCTTCACGCTTCGGGAAATCGAGGACGACCTCGAAGACCCGGCGGAGGAGCTGGAGCAGATGTGCTTCGAGGTCGTCGAGCGGGCCGTGGCGAACGAGGAGTTGCTGCGCCGGCTGGCGATCCCGGAAATGTTCTGGGGGTATGTGGCCGATAGCTGGGGCAACCGCGAACGCAATCTCTACGGCCGTATGGACTTTTGCTATGACGGGCAGGGTCCGGCAAAGCTCTACGAATACAATGCCGACACGCCGACCTCGCTGTACGAGAGCGCGATCTTCCAGTGGGTCTGGCTGGAACAGGCGATGGAGCAGGGCCTCATTCCCGAGGGGTCCGACCAGTTCAACTCGCTTCACGAACGGCTGGTCGACGCCTTCGGCCGGTTCGGCGTCGAGGGGCCGTTGCATCTTGCCTGCGCGCGCGACACCGACGAGGACCTCGGCACGATCGAATATCTGGAAGACTGCGCCCGGCAGGCAGGCCTCGCCACGCAGCGGATGTTCATCGAGGATATCGGCGTTGCCGAAGACGGGCGCTTTACCGATCTCGACGACCAGCCGATCCGCTGGCTGTTCAAGCTCTATCCGTGGGAATGGCTGATGGAGGAGGAGTTCGGCAGCCGCATTCCCCGGTCGGGCGCCCGGTTCATCGAACCCGGCTGGAAGGCGGTGCTGTCCAACAAGGGCCTGCTGGCGCTGCTGTGGGAAATGTTCGAGGGCCACCCGAACCTGTTGCCGACCTATTTCGAGGGCGGTCCGGGGGCGGAGGCGCTCGGCGGGCGCTATGTCCGCAAGCCGCTCCTTTCGCGGGAGGGGGCGAACATCGTCCTCGTGGCGAACGGCCGGACGGTGACGGGCCCCGAGGGGCCTTATGGCGCGGAGGGATTCGTGCGCCAGGCATATGCGCCGCTGCCGTCCTTCGACGGCCGGCGGCCGATGTGCGGCGTCTGGCTGGTGGCGAGCGAGGCGGCCGGCATGTGCATCCGCGAGGACGAAGGCGCCGTCACCACCGACGACGCCTGTTTCGTCCCGCATTTCATCTTCGACTGACGCGCGCCGGTCAGCCCAGGTCGGCGAGCACCTCGTCCGGGTGGTCGGCGGGCGTCACCGCGTCGTAGCGTTTGACGACCTTTCCGTCGGGGCCGACCAGCACCGAGATGCGCTTCGGCCGTTCGGCCCCGGCGTCCGCCGCCGCGCCGTAGGCGATCGACATGGCCCTGTCGGAATCGCTCAGCAGGTCGAACGGGAAGGAGAACTTGTCGCGGAAGGCCCTGTTGTCCTCCGGCGTGTCGAAACTGCACCCGACGATTGCGGTGTTCTTGGCCTCGAAGTCCTGGATTCGGTCACGGAACCCGTTGCCTTCGATGGTTCAACCGCGCGTGTCGGCCTTCGGATACCACCAGATCAGCAGGTTCCGCCCGGCGAAGTCCTCCAGGCCGACGGGCGCGCCGTCCTGGTTGTCGACCCGGAATGCCGGGGCGGGTTTGCCGGTTTCAGCCATGAGCATGGCTCTCCTTCTGCACGGGAAATGGAAATTGGAACGGCCGCGGAACGCGCGCGTCAGGTCAGCGGCGGCTTGCCGGCCCCGGACGCCTTCTGCGCCAGGACCTCGTAATGGTCCCACTTGAGCGGGTGTTCTTCGAGCGTCTCCGGGTCCCACATGCTGCGCTCGACGCCCAGCACGTCGCCGCCATAGACATGCAGCCCGATGGCCGGCTCGTCCCCCAGGCATTCGGCCACATGCGCGGCGTCGGCCGGCATGGTCAGCAGCGAGCCCGGTGTCAGCACGGCCTCGTTCGCGTATTCAAGGCCGTCATCGCCGCGGCGGTAGATTGTGTTCTTTTCCGAGCCCGAAAGCACCAGGATCGCCGCCCAGGAGCCGTGGTCGTGCGGCGGCGTCCGCCGCCCGGAGGGGAACAGCACCTTGAGAACGCTGAGCTCCGGCGTGCGGTAGAAGGCCTGGTTGGCGTTGCCGTCAGTGCCGGGAATGAAGTCGAGCGCCGCCGCAATCTCGTCGATGCGCCCGCGCCAGTCGTTCAGCACGCGGCGGACATTCTGGAGCGCATGCGGGCCTTCCGCGGCCTCCTTGAGGGCGAAGACGATATCCGAGGCGTGCATCGGGCGCTCCTCCGGTCCGGTTCCGGAGAAAATGGTGGCCCATTTCCCCGGCGCTGTATAGTGCGGCGGGAACGGAGGGAGAGGGGCCGCCATGATCGAGAACATCGTCGATATCGAAACGCGCGCGGGCGCGATGGAAACCTTCACCTGCCGGCCGGAGCGGGGCGGGCCGTTCCCGCCCGTGCTGATGCTGATGGACGCGCCCGGCATTCGCGAGGAGCTGTACCGGATGGCCCGGCGGCTGGCGTCGGTGGGCTACTTCGTGCTGCTGCCGAACCTCTATTACCGCGCCGGCCGGGACACGAAATACGGTCCCGACGTGCTGACGGCAGGCAGTGACGACCACGCCGCCATGCGGGCCGTGCGCACGGCGATGACGATCCCTCCCGTCATGGAAGATGTGGGGGACATGCTGGCCTGGCTCGACGGGCAGGCCGACGCAGCCCCCGGCCCGGTGGGCGCGCACGGCTATTGCATGAGCGGGCCTTACACGCTGGCGGCCGCAGCCCGCTATCCGGACAGGATTGCCGCGGCGGCGTCCTTCTACGGCACCTGGCTGGTTTCGGACGCCGAGGAGAGCCCGCATCTTTCGCTGGGCCGCGCGAAGGGCGAACTCTACATCGCCTGCGCCGAGCATGACGACCTGGCGCCGCCGGACATGGTGGCCGAACTGCGCACGCTGTTCGACGCCTCGGGAAATCCGGGCGAGCTGGAGATCTATCCGGGCGTGCATCACGGCTTCGCCTTCCCCGAGCGCTGGTGCTACGACCTGCCGGCGGCGGAGCGGCACTGGGAGCGCCTGTTCGCCCTCTACCGGCGCCGGCTGGCCTGACAGGCGGAATTTTTTGGCTTCCGGTTTGCGCTGGAACTGTCTAGCGTTCGGGCGGCAGTTACGAGTCGGCAAGGGGGGAGGATGCCAGACGGCATGAATGGAGGGCCGGATGACGGCCCGGCCCTGTCGGTCGAAGGGGTGAGCAAGAATTTCGGCGGCGTCCGCGCCGTCGCGGACGTCTCCACCGCCGTCAGGAAGGGCGAAATCTTCGCCATTATCGGCCCCAACGGCGCGGGCAAGACCACATTGCTGAACATGGTGTCCGGCTTCTACAAGCCGGATGAGGGCGCGATCCTGTTTCGGGACCGGGACATCGGCCGGTTGAAGCCGAACGAGATCGCCGAACTCGGCATCGCGCGGACCTTCCAGAATATCGCCCTGTTCCGGGGGCTGACGGTGCTCGACAACCTGATGCTCGGGCGCCATGTGCGGCTCAAGTCCGGCGTGTTCTCGTCCCTCCTTTACTGGGGTCCGGCGCAGAGGGAGGAAATCCGCCATCGCCGGCGCTGCGAGGAGATCATCGACTTCCTGAAGCTCTCGGACCTGCGCAAGACGCCGGCCGGGGCGCTCGCCTACGGCCTCCAGAAGCGGGTGGAACTCGGCCGGGCGCTGGCGTCGGACCCAACATTGCTGCTGCTGGACGAGCCGATGGCCGGCATGAACCAGGAAGAGAAGGAGGACATGGTGCGCTATGTCCTCGATGTCGCTGCCGAGTGGGGCACGACCATTGTGCTTATCGAGCACGATATGGGCGTGGTGATGGACATCTCGGATCGCGTCGCCGTGCTGGACATGGGCGAGAAGATCGCCGAGGGCACGCCGGACGAAGTGCGCGCCGATCCCAAGGTGATCCAGGCCTATCTCGGCACCGCGCATTAGGGAGGACGGGCCATGGCCGAGGCAAGGACGGTTCCGGCGCTGCTGCTCGGCAATATCGAGACGCGGCCCGACAAGCCGGCGATCCGCGAGAAGCTCTACGGCATCTGGGAGACATGGGACTGGCGGGGCTACGAGGAGAATGTACGCGCCTGCGCGCTCGGCCTCCAGGCGCGCGGTTTCGGCAAGGGCGACAAGCTGGCCGTCATCGGCGACAACCGCCCGCATCTCTACTGGGCGCAACTGGCCGCGATGTGCTTGGGCGGCTCGGCCGTGCCGGTCTATCAGGACTCGATCGCGCGCGAGCTCGCCTTCGTGCTCAACCATGCCGAGGCGAAGGTCGTCGTCGCCGAAGACCAGGAACAGGCGGACAAGATCCTCTCGATCCGCGACGAACTGCCGGCCCTGGAACTGCTCGTCTATTCCGACCCGCGCGGCATGACGGATTACGACGAGGACATCCTGGTCTCGTTTTCGGACCTGCAGGAAGAAGGCAGGGCGGCAGAAGGCGATTTCGAGGCGCTCTGCAGGGAGGTGAAGCCCGGGGATATCGGCCTCATCTGCTACACCTCCGGCACGACCGGACGGCCCAAGGGCGTCATGCTGAGCCATGAGAACCTTGTCCGGACGGCGGAGATCTACTGCAAGGCGGAGGATGTGCGCGAGGGCGACGACTACCTGGCCTATCTGCCGATGGCCTGGGTCGGCGATTCGCTTTACGGGCTGTGCGCCGCGCTGATGGTGGGCTCCGCGATCAACTGCCCGGAAAGCCCCGAGACCCTGCGCCGGGACCTCCGCGAACTCAGCCCCATGGGCATCATCGCGCCGCCGCGCATGTGGGAGACCATGCTCTCCGACATCCTGGTGCGCGCCAACGACTCCTCCGCGCTCAAGCGGCGGGTCTTCGGCTATTTCCGCAAGGTCGCCGAACAGGTGGAAACCTGCCGGGTCGAGGGCAGGCCGGTTTCCTCGGGCCTCCGTCTACGGTACCGGCTGGGAGAATTCCTGGTCTATGGCCCGGTGCGCGACCAGCTCGGCTTCCGCCGCACGCGCTGGGCGCTGACCGGCGGCGCGCCGCTGGGGCCGGACACCTTCCGCTTCTTCCGCTCCTTCGGCGTCAACCTGAAGCAGGTCTACGGCTCGACCGAGGTCACCGGCGTGATCTCGGTGCAGCCGGACGGGCAGGCCAATCCGGACACGGTCGGCCCCGTCTGCGACGGGGTGACGGTGCGCATCGCCGACACCGGCGAGATCCTCGTCAAGAGCCCCGGCGTGTTCAACGGCTACTACAAGGCCGAGGAGGCGACGGAGGAGGCGTTCGACGAGGAGGGCTGGTTCCGCACCGGCGATGCCGGGCTCATGGACGAGCGCGGCCATATCGTCGTGATCGACCGGGCCAAGGATGTCGGCCAGCTCTCCGACGGCTCCGCCTATGCGCCGCAGTTCATCGAGAACAAGCTGAAATTCTCGCCCTATATCAGCGAGGTGGTGTCCTTCGGCGACAAGCGCCCGTTCATCTGCGCAATGGTGGCGATCGACCTCAACACGGTCGGCAACTGGGCGGAGCGCCAGGCGCTCGCCTACACCAATTACATGGACCTCAGCCAGAAGCCGGAGACCTACGAGCTCGTCCGCAGCGAGATCGAACGGATCAATCGCGGGCTTCCCGAGGCGGGCCGCGTGAAGCGCTTCCTGCTGCTCGGCAAGGACCTCGACGCGGACGATGCGGAGATCACCCGCACCCGCAAGCTGCGCCGGTCCTTCATCGCCGACAAATACGCCGATGTGATCGAGGCCTTCTATTCCGGCGGGACCTCCGTCGAGCTGCGCACCGCCGTCACCTTCGAGGACGGGCGGGAGGCGCTCATCGACAATCGCATGCAAATCCAAGACGCGGCCTGAGAGGAGCGCATCCCCCATGGCAGACTTCAATTGGGGCTTCTTCCTGGAGCTGCTGGTGTCCGGCGTCCTGATCGGCCTGATGTATTCGCTGATCGCGCTCGGCTTCGTGCTGATCTACAAGTCCACCGACGCGATCAACTTCGCCCAGGGCGAGTTCGTGATGATCGCGGGCATCATCGTCGGCGCCTGCGTAGCTTCCTACGGCCTGCCGCTCTGGCTCGCGATCTCGCTCTCGGTCGGCTTCATGGTGGTCTTCAATGTCGGGCTGGAGCGCACGGTGCTGCGCCCGATGATCGGGCGGCCCATCGTTGCCATCATCATGGCGACCATCGGCCTTGCGGCGCTCTTGCGCGGCGCCGGGCCGTTCTTCTTCGGCAGCGGCACGAGGGCGCTCAACCTGCCGATCGACGACGCGCCGATCATCATAGGCGACCATTTCATCTACCTGAACCCGATCCACCTGCTCGGCGCCGTGGCGGCGGTGCTCTTCCTGCTCGGCTTCGGCTGGTTTTTCCTCAAGAGTCGCAAGGGCGTCGCCATGCGCGCGGTCGCCGACAGCCACCAGGTCTCCATGGCCATGGGCATCAATGTGCAGCGCTATTTCGCGCTCGCCTGGGTGATGGCGGGCGTCGTGGCGGCGCTCGGCGGCGTCATCTGGGGCAGCCTGCTCGGCGTCGATACGCAGCTCGCGGTCATCGGCCTCAAGGTGTTCCCGGTGGTGATCCTGGGCGGGCTCGACTCGATCGTCGGCGTCATCGTCGGCGGCATCATCGTGGGCGTCGTCGAGAACCTCGCCGCCGGTTATCTGGACCCGATGGTGGGCGGCGGCACCAAGGACTTCACGCCCTATGTGCTCATGATCCTGATGCTGATGTTCAAGCCCTACGGGCTGTTCGGCAAGCCGATCATCGAGAGGATCTGACCTCCCATGTTCCATCGCGAGAGCGGCTACTACAAGACGACCTACAAGGGGGACATGGCCTTCTATCCGCTGCCCGTCGGGCGGTGGTCGGTCGCGCTGATCGGCGTCCTCTTCCTGGTCGTGGTGCCGCTGTTCCTCGACCCCTACTACCTCTCGATCCTCTGCCTGATCGCCATCGCTGTCGTCGGCGCGCTCGGGCTGAACATCCTTCTGGGCTACGCAGGCCAGATCTCCATCGGCCATGCGGCGTTCATGTCGGTGGGCGCCTACACCGCGGCCAACCTCATTACCAAGCTCGACTGGCCGTTCTGGCTCGCGGTGCCGTCGGGCGGCGTCATGGCGGCGGCGGTGGGGGCGTTGTTCGGCATTCCCTCGCTGCGCATCAAGGGCCTCTATCTCGCCATCGCCACGCTCGCGGCGCAGTTCATCATCGAGTGGGTCATCAACCACACGCCGGCGATCTCCGGCGGCGTGCAGGCCTCCATCGAGGTGCCGCGTCCGGTCGTCTTCGGCGAGAAACTGGATACCGAGATCGAGCTCTACTACTTCCTGATGGCGTTTGCGGTCATCGCCATAGTGGCGACGATGAACCTCGTGCGCTCGCGCGTCGGGCGCGCCTTCATCGCCATCCGCGACCAGGACATCGCGGCCGAGATCATCGGCATCAACGTCTTCCGCTACAAGCTCTACGCCTTCGCCATCTCGTCCTTTTACGCCGGCGTGGCGGGCGTGCTCTACACCTACTATCTCAGCATCGCCAACTACGAGCAGTTCCTGATCGTGGTCTCCATCGACTATCTGGCGATGGTCATCATCGGCGGGCTGGGGTCGGTGCTGGGGTCGGTCTTCGGCGCGGTATTCGTCACCCTGCTGCCCGTCGTAATGCGCATCTTCATGGAAAATATCGGCGCGTTCTTCTTCGACCCGGTGATCCTCGCCCAGGTGACGGCGCAGTTCCGGCTCATCCTGTTCGGCGCGCTGATCATGTTCTTCCTGGTGGTGGAGCCCGAGGGCCTCAACCGCCTGTGGCTCAATATCCGGAACTACTTCCGGGTATGGCCTTTCTCCTACTAGCCCTCGAAACGCGAAGGGAGGACGTGGAATGAGACGTCTCGACAAACTGCTCTTCGGCGCGGGCCTCGCACTGGCCGCGGCGGGGGCGGCGACATCGGCCGGAGCGGCCGAGATCGTCATCGGCCTGCAGTGCGACCGCACCGGCCCGACCCAGATCGTTGGCACTCACCTGTGCCCCGGCTACCACGACTATGTGAATCTCGTGAACTCTAGGGGCGGGGTCGAGGGGAACATGATCAAGCCCATTGAGGTCGATCACGAATACAAGGTCCCGGCGGGCGTGGAGGCCTATGCGCTGCACAAGAAGGAAGGCGCGGTCCTGATCTCCCTCTACGGCACGCCGCACACCCAGGCGCTGACGCAGAAGCTGACCGAGGACAAGATTCCCGGCACGTCTCCGGGCTTCGGCACCGCGGCGGCGGCCAATGGCGAGAACTTCCCCTACATCTTCCCGATCGCGGCGTCCTACTGGAGCCAGGCGGCGGCGGGCGTCGAATACGCCCGCACGCAGCTCGGCGGAGACCTCAAGGGCAAGAAGATCGCCTACATCTACTATGACAACCCGGCAGGGCGCGAGCCGCTGCCGGTGCTGCACAAGCTGCGCGACGAACTCGGCTTCGAGCTGCAGGAGTTCGCGGTGCCGCCTCCCGGCATCGAGATGTCCGCCCAGGTGCTCGACATTACGCGCCGCTACCGCGCCGACTACGTGCTCTCGCACCTGTTCGGGCGGGCGCCGTCCGTGTCGATGAAGGAGTTCAAGCGGGCCGGTTATCCGCTCGAGAAGGTGCTGGGCTTTGTGTGGGCCGGCGGCGAGGCCGACATCGAAGCGGCAGGCGGTTTCGACCGTGTCGAAGGCTATTCGGCGATGCAGTTCGCGGGCGTCGGCACCGACTATCCGGTTCTCAACGACATCCGCGAGATGTACAAGGCCCAGGGCAAGGACGCGCCGGAGGTAATGGCCTCCACGGTCTATTACAACCGCGGCGTCTTTGTGGCGGCCGTCCATCTCAAAGCCATCGAGAACGCCGTCAAAGCGAAGGGCTCCGGCGACATCACCGGCGAGGACGTGAAGAACGGCTTCGAGCAGATCAAGGGCTTCACGCTTGGCGGTCTGCTTCCGCCGCTGGAGATCACCGGCTTCGACCATGAAGGCGGCGGCTGGGTGCGCATCTTCCAGGTTCAGGACGCCAAATTCGTGCCTGTCACCGAGTGGTTCCACGGCTACCGCGACGCCGTCGTGGAACTCCTGAAAGCGGATGCGAGCCGCCAGTAGGGCTTGCTCACAGGACTTTGGCGGGGTCTTCGGGCCCCGCCGCTTTAGCTATTTTCAAACGGGCGGCCCGGATATGAGGCGATGCTGAATCTCAACAATATCGAGGTCGTTTACGACAATGTGATCCTGGTGCTGAAAGGCTGCTCGATCGAGGTGCCCGAAGGCAGGATCACGACCGTGCTCGGGGCCAACGGCGCCGGCAAGACCACCACGCTCAAGGCCATTTCCGGCCTGCTGAAGCCGGAGCGCGGCGCGGTCACGCGCGGCTCCATCGACCTCGAAGGCGAGCGCATCGACCAGTTCGAGGCCCATGACATCGTCAAGAAGGGCATCGTGCAGGTCTTCGAGGGGCGGCGGGTCTTCGTCAACCTCTCCGCCGAGGAGAACCTGATCGCCGGCGGCCATATCCAGCCGGGCTCCGTCGTGAAGGAACGCATGGACCTGGTTTACGGCTATTTCCCGCGCGTTGCGGAACGCCGGCATGTGCAGGCCGGCTACCTCTCCGGCGGCGAGCAGCAGATGCTGGCCATCGGCCGGGCGCTCATGTCGGACCCCAGGATCGTGCTTCTGGACGAGCCGTCGCTGGGCCTGGCCCCGATGATCGTCGAGGAGATCTTCGGCATCATCGGCAAGCTCAACAAGGAGCAGGGCGTGACCGTGCTGCTGGTGGAGCAGAACGCCGCGCTCGCGCTCGCCATCGCCGACCACGGCTATGTGATGGAAAACGGCGCCATCGTCATGGACGGCCCCGCCGCCGAGCTCGGCGAGAACGCCGACATCAAGGAGTTCTATCTCGGCATCAGCGAGCATGGCGAGAAGAGGTCGTACCGCGACGTAAAGCACTATCGCCGCCGGAAACGCTGGCTGAACTAGCTGCGGGCGGGGGAGGGCGTCATGCCAAGAGATCCCGACTACTTCAAGGACAAGACCATTCTGATTACCGGCGCCGGCAGCGGCATCGGCCGCGCGACGGCGCTGGTGTTTGCGCGGGAAGGCTCGAATGTGGTCTGCGCCGATATCGACCCGGAGGCCGCCGAGCGCACGGCGAACTAGGTGATCCAGCTTGGCGCGAAGGCGACCTTCGCCGCCTGCGACGTGACCGTCCGGGCCGAAGTCGATGCAGCCGTCGCGCAGGCCGTCGCGGATTTCGGGCGGGTGGATTTCGAGCTGAACGCGGCAGGCGCGGCACTCGCCCGGAAGCCCTTCCTGGAGATCACCGAGGAGCTCTGGGAGCGCACCTACGCCCTCAATGTGCGCGGCACCTTCAACGGCGCGCAGGCCATCCTGCCGCACATGCTGGAGAAGGGCGGCGGCGTGATCGTCAATATCGCCAGCGTGGCCGCGAGGATCGGCGGGGCCGGCAACTCGGTGCATTACGCCTCGTCCAAGGGCGCGGTGCACACCATGACGCTCGGCATCGGGCGCGAGTTCGCGAGCCGGGGCGTGCGCTGCCTGTCGATCTCGCCGGGGCTGGTGGACACGCCCTTCCACGACAACACGCCGCCCGAAGTGCTCCAGGCCTATGCCGAGCAGATGCCGATAGGCCGGATGGCCCAGCCCGAGGAGATCGCCGAGACCGTCCTTTTCGCCTGCTCCGACGGCGCCAGCTACCTCACCGCCGACACGATCTTCGTGACGGGAGGCCTGCGATAGCCGCGCGGGCGGAAGCGTGGTCGTTCAGTCCCCCAGGAGCCGGACCAGCATGTGGCGGGTATGGTCCTGGCCACCGAAAAACACGCCCGGTATGCGGACGGTTTCCCGGCCCTCGTCGACTTCGAACCAGTATATTGCGCGACCGAGAGACAAGTGCCTGGCGCCCGACAGAATATCGTCGTGACGCTCGCCTCGGTGCGGCGCGATCGGGATACGATCCGCAGCCGAGCGGATTTCCAGAATTCGCGCTGCGGCGTGCTCGACAGCATTATCCGTCCGTTCGCCGAAGCCGACATAGCTTTCGAACAGATGGTCGAAAATCAGATCGAAATCGCGCTCGGCGGCCGCCGAAAACTCAAGGCGAAACGCCATGGGCGCGCTTCTTGCGGGCGATCAACCGCTGCAACCGGGCGTCCATTTCTTCGGCCTCCAGGCGCTGCTCCAGCAGGTCGACGCCTTGCTGAAGAACCGCGCTGACGCTGGCATAGCGCCCTTCATCGACCAGCGTCCTGGCAAAGGCGTACTGTCTGTCTGTCAGCGAAACCGATGATTTGACCGTCAATGGGAGACCCTCCCGAACGACAGTGGCACCAAGTAGCACCAGACGGCGTCAGCGTCAAGCGCGAGGTAACGGAACCGATACCAGCGGCGCCGGATTGCGACTCATGGGAGATGGCCCCCAAACCGCCGCCCCGGTCCGAATGCCGGGCAGTCCGAAACGGCTCCGCTCCGGTTCCCGTCGCCGGCATTCCATGAAAAATCTCCGGTGATTTCATTTTTTGTTCCCGGACGGGCTTGACATTTGGCGGTATGGTGTAGAATGAAAGTAGAGAGAGGCGGCTTCCGGGGCCGCCTTTCGGCGTTTCTGCAGAAAGCGACCGGCTGGGGGCCGCGAAAAAGCCCCGGCGGGAACGGACGGGCGAGGTGCGCCCTGCGTCTCGCGCGCGCAATCAGGTGCGCGAACCGCGCCGGCGCCGACACCCGCCCGCGCCCGCACGCGAAACGCGCGCAAAACAGGGACGCCCCGTCCCGCCCTTTGCCCGAAAGGAGGCACGCATGACCGCAACCGATCCCCGCCCCGGCCCGGCGGCGAAACCGGCCGCAAGGCTCGCGCCCGCCGCCGCGGCCTTGCCGAAGCCTGTGCGCAGGACATGAACGCAGCGCCGCCGCCGGGGGACCCCGCCTGCGAAGGCCGGGGGGAGGCGGTCAAGGAGCGAACCGCCATATGCCCGAACCGGCCACGCAATATGCCCCATGCGCATGCGGAACATGACAAAACATGACACATCGCGAGGGAGGCCGGGCGCGCCTCATGACAAAACATGACACTCCATGACATCCCCGCAGGGGTCTCCACCGCCGTCCCGGCCCTGTCGAAGGAGGGCGATCGGGATCGAAATCGTGGCCGCGCGCAGCGGACCCGAAGACCTCCATTCGCAAGACGCCATAGCGTCCGCACAGGGCGGCAATCTCGGCGCGCTTTCGTGAAATGCGTTCGTGCATCCTGCGCCCTCCGGCTTTGGCGGAACGGGCCGGCGAGGAAAGGCTGCGGGCAAGGCAGGAACGAACAAAAAACCGGTCAAGCCGCAGCCAGCGCCGCCTCCACCGACTCGATCTGCTCGTCCACCGAAATGTCGGTGACGGAGGTCACCTCCAGCTCCCGGTCGTCATGGACATCGCCGCCGGGGCGGAGGCGGGTGTGGAGTTCGATGCGGGTGTCGCGTTCGCGCAGCAGGGTCTCGACCTGCGGGCGGAACAGCGCCACCATCGCCGTCACCCAGCGGTCGGCCGTCCGGGAGGGCTCGGCGTGGCCCATGTCGAACAGGTCCAGCATGCGGATGACGTCGCGGGACCCGTACCAGACCTCGCCCGTCACCCAGCGGTTGGTCGTGAACAGGCGCAGCGGCCGGCCGTCCCCGTCCACCGATATCGCGACCAGGTGGCTCAGCGCGTCGTTCGGGTCCTCCGGCATGACGAAGCCGCTGACCGGCGCCGGCTTCACGCCCACGGGCATGCCCTTCGGGCGCAGGAAGGTGTGGAAATGCCCGTGCTCCGGAAAGCGGTTCTCCGAGGGCGGATGGGCGTGGAAATAATACTGGCTGTGCGTCTGCCAGTCATACACGTCGCCCTTGGGGTAGTGGTCCCAGACCTCGAACGGGTCCTGGCCGCGCAGCACCTCGCTCACCGCATTGTCGCCGGTTTCCGCCAGCAGGCGGGCGGCCTCTCGCACCTCGCGGCCGGCGGCGGCCATGCGCTCCAGCCGCTTCCGGCCCAGTCCGGACAAGTCCACCATGCCGCCTCCCTCCGCCTTCCCGTCGATATGGGGAGCAGGAGGCGCGCCGGTCAAGCACTCCCGGCGCGCGCCCGGAACCAGTCTTCCACGATCCCTTCCGGGGCAAGCTCGGCGAAGCGCCTCGGCAGAAGGGGGAGGTAGAGTTCGCGCCAGCGCTCCCCGGCGGCCTCGGGGTCCTCGTTGAAGCTGCGGCGCTCGTTGAGCGTCCGGCGGACCTCGGCGCGGCGGGACGCTTCTTCCGGCGGCAGAATGCGGGGACAGCCGTCGCTCAGGGCGCTTTCGACCCTCTCCGCCACCGCCCGGCAAGCAGCATCGGCCTCCCTGTTGCGGAAGCCGCGAAGCTCGTCGATTTCGTATCCATCGACCCGGATGCCGCCCTTGTCGAGGCTCTGCAGCGCCGCGAGGCTGAGCGTGGCCCGCGAACCGTCGGCCGCCCGGATCGAAAAGAGGGCGAGGCGCCCCATGGCCGACCCGTGAATGTAGGACTCGGCGTAGCGCAGGCAGTTCTGCATGTCCCTGCCTTCCGCGCGCACCGCATCCGGACTCGCCAGAAACCGCGCTTCGGCGGGTTCGGCCACCGCATTCCAGCCAGGCGGGTCCGGCCATTCCGAGCCGATCTCCGCGCGTTCGAGAATACCGACGCGGTGGATGCAGCGGGCCGCCGCCCCCGCTGCAAGCACAACCAGCTGCTTTCCGGTCAGTTCGGGCCGACCGGCGCCTTCGAGCAAGGCGATCAGCGCGAGAATCCCGCAATCGACCGGGTCCGGGTCCTCCGGGCCGTCCGGACGGTCCGCCGTTCCGATATGGCGGGCGGCGAAGCCGGCGAGGCAATCGACCGAGATCGCGGCGAGCCCTTCGGCCAGCTGCGCCGGATCGACGCCGCCCGGGTCCTGGCGGCTCCAGGCGAAGCTGCGGAACGCCAGCACCCCGCCCTCGTGGCGCGCCTGCGCGCCGCCCCCCATCTCGCCTGCGCGCAGGATGGATTGCGCGGCAAACTCCAGCTGCCTGCGCGTTCTTGCGCTGCCGCGGACGACATGCGCCAGCAGTTCGCCGCGGTCGCGGGCATTCGCTTCCAGCAGGATGGCGCGGAACCGTGTGTCCCGCTCCCCGCCATAACGTCCGAGCACATGCAGCAGGCCGGGGTCGGCGCGGTATTTCGGCATCCGCCGCGCCAGATAGCGCGCCTTCGGGCATTCCTCGAGCCGCCGGCAGCAGAGCAGGCGCTCGGCCACGGCGCGGGCGCTGGCCCGGTTCCTGTCGATGCGGCCGAGCAGACGTTCGCCATCCCCGCTTTCCAGAGCGGCAGCGAAGGCCCAGGGATAGTGCTGGAGGAACCAGTGCCGGTCCTTCCCCCCGACGCGGCCCTGCGAGAGGAGCGCCAGCCCTTCGGCGGTCATGCCGGCCCTGACCGCCTGCCGTCCCAGCCTGTT
The DNA here is from genome assembly GCA_022826185.1 of Alphaproteobacteria bacterium. GTDB lineage: Bacteria > Pseudomonadota > Alphaproteobacteria > Bin95 > Bin95 > Bin95. The sequence goes on along the minus strand of JAJDVH010000125.1, from coordinate 4,830 downwards.
CCGGCATTCGTCCACGAACCCGTTCCAGACCGCCAGCGCTTCGCCTTCCGCCGCGGCCGGGTCTTCGGCCATCCGCCGCAGGGCAAGGGCGCTCTCCGGAACCTTGCCGAGGACCCGTTCCAGGCAATCGAGCAGATGTTCCGCCTCCGCCGCCAGCCGCCGCCGGCGCCGTTTGGAGGGCCGGCGGCGGCGCAGGGCATAGCGCCGCAAACGCTTGGCCCGGAACGGCTTCGTGGTCAGCGCGTCCGCAATATGGATATTCGCCGCAAACGGCCCGGAAACGATGCACAGGCTGCGTGCGGAACCCTTGCGCCCGTCATCCAGCAACCAGGACGGCAGCACCCGGACGCGGTCGCCGCCGACCGGGTGGCACGATGCCGAATGGCGGCGGACGGTCCGGTCCCCGACCGTCTCCGCCAGCTTCAGGGGATCGAAGCCGGGCGGCGCCCCGTCCAGGACTTCCAGCCCGCTGTCTACACCGACCAGCAGTTCCAGGGTCCAGCTGTCCATCTCGGACATCGGCGATCCGGCCGCCTCCCGGGCCTGCCGATAAACCATCGCCAGGGACGGGTCGAACGCGGGCCCCGCACCGGACATGAGCCACCTCGTTTCCTGCCGCCCGCCGGAGAGACGGGCGGTCCACCGGGTTTCCCCGGTTCATTATGACACCGGCGGGGCGATTCGCCTGCGGATTTGTTGCGCCGGGCTGCGCCGCTATAGTGCGGCGGCCTGAGAAAATCACCGCCTGAAGGAGCCGTTCATGCGCCTCGAAAACAAGGTCGCCATCGTCACCGGAGCCGGACAGGGGATCGGCAAGGCCATTGCCGCCCGGTTCGTGCGCGAGGGCGCGAAGGTGCTGCTCTCCGACATAGACGGCGGCAAGGCCGAGTCCGCCGCGCGCGCCATCTCGAACGAGGCAGCGATGGCCTCGGCGACCGCATGCGACGTGACCCGCTCCGGCGAGATCAAGGACATGGTGGCGCTCGCCGTCGAGCGCTACGGGCGGCTCGACATCGCGGTCGCCAATGCCGGCATCGGCATCGAGGCGGATTTCCTCGAACTGGAGGAGGCCGATTTCGACCGGGTGATGCGCGTCAATGTCAACGGCGTGCTGCTGACCGTCCAGGCGGCCGCGCGCCGGATGGCGGCCCAGGGCAGCGGCGGGGCCATTGTCACCATCGGCTCGATCGCCGGCAAGCGCGTCATCCCGACCCAGATCCCCTATTGCACCAGCAAGGCGGCGGTGAACCACATGACGGCCGGCATGGCGCTCGCGCTTATCGGCAAGGGCATCCGCGTCAACGCCATCGGCCCCGGCTCCACCAACACGGAACTCATGCGCGAGATGGTGTTCTCCTCGCCGGAGGCGCGCCGCACCGTCATGTCGCGCACGCCTATCGGACGCCCGGCCGAACCCGACGAGATCGCCTCCGTCGCGCTCTTCCTCGCAAGCGACGAGTCCTCCTATGTCACCGGGCAGGTGATCTACGCCGAGGGCGGGCGCCTGCCGCTGATGTACACGGTCCCCGTGGACGAGGAGGCGGTGCGATGATCGTTCCGAAGGGCCTGCTGGACGGCCATGTCGCCGTCATCACCGGCGGCGGCTCCGGCATCGGGCGGGGCACGGCGCATGTGCTGGCGGAAGCGGGCGCGCGGGTCGCGGTCGTGGATGTGGACGGCGCGAAGGCCGAGGCGGTCGCCGGCGAAATCGGCCCGGCGGCCCGAGCCTACCCGGTGGACGTCACCGATGCGGACGCCTGCCAGGCGCTTGCCGGCAGGGTGCATATCGAGATCGGCCCCGCCTCGATCCTGTTCAACAATGCCGGCATCGTGCGCCGGGCAGGGCTTTCCTCGAACACCGCGCGGCAGGACTGGGAGGACACCATCGCGGTCAATGTGAACGCGCTGTTCTACATGACCCACGCCTTCCTGGAGCAGCTGAAGGAAACGAAGGGCCGGATCGTCAACACCGGCTCGATCCAGTCCAGTGTCCACACGCCCAACTCGGTCGTCTACACGACCTCCAAGGGCGCGGTGAAGAATTTCACCGTGGGGCTGGCGGCGGAGCTCGGCCCGTTCGGCATCCGCGTCAACGCGGTCGCGCCCGGCCTCATCTTCACGCCGATCAACGAGGAAGGCATCCAGAAGAAGCCTGAAGCGCTGGAGCGGATGATGCGCCACATTCCGATGGGCCGCCACGGCACGCCGGAGGACATTGCCGGCCCGGTGCTCTTCCTGGTCTCGGACCTGGCCCAATATGTCACCGGCGTCACCCTGGCCGCCGACGGCGGCTACCTCACCATCTGAGCGCCCAGCGGGAAAGGACCAGCCATGACCGTCAAGGCCGCCATCGTCTTCAAGCGCAAGCCCGGCATGGACCTGGAGGCGTTCCGCTCCTACTGGCTGAACGAACACCCGAAGGCCGTGCTGAAGATGCCGGGGCTGGTGCGCTACTGCCAGAACCATCCGCTGCCCGGCGGCTACGCCAAGGGCGAACTCGCCTGCGACGGCGTGGCCGAGACCTGGTGGGAGGACATGGAGACGCTCCGCCGAAACGCCGCGCTGCCGGAGTTCCAGGCGCTCTGCGAGGACGAGGCGCGCTTCATCGACCGGGCGAGCATGGCGACGCTGCTGGTCGAGGAGCATGTGATCGTGGACGGCGAGCGGCCCGCGGACGGCGTCAAGAACATCGAGCTCATCCGGCGCAGGCCCGGCATGGAGGTCGGCGCCTTCCAGGAGTACTGGCGCGGCACCCACGGCCCGGTCGCCGCCGGGATCAAGCAGATACGCCGTTATGTGCAGAACCACGTTCGCCCCGGCGCCTACCGGGACGGAAGGCAGCCGGCGCTGGACGGCCTCGCGATCACCTGGTTCGACGACACCAACGCCATGCGCGCCTCGGCCGCTTCGGACGCATACGCCACTACCCGCGCCGACGAGGCCGCCTTCATCGACGAAGCCCGTCTTGCCTTCGTCGTGACGAAGGAGCACGTCATCAAGGGATGAGCGACCCCGGCCGCCGACGACGGGGCGGGGCGCCTCCTACCGGTCGGAAAGCGACGAGCCGCGCCAGTCGGGGTCGGGCCCGGCGGGCTCCGGAGCGAGGCCGGCGCTCCTGATCGCCTCGACGGCGCAATATTCGTCCTTCTCCGAGGTGTGCCAAGCTCTAAACGCTAACTCAGCTTGTAGGCACTTTGGGTAGCGATGCGTTTCCTCGCAAGAAAGCCCTGTATAGCATGGGGTTATTGGCATGAGAAGGCCGATCTGTGGAAAATCCGGGCTGTATGAATGTAGAACTTGTGTCTCTATAATTTGCAGATAGGGGATTTCCGGATCATATAAGGCTAGGCTGGACTTGGAGTCCGTGTGATCAACGATCATGACAGTATTTGGAACATATCGATATTTTGATACATATGTACTATCGATAGGTTTCGTGGCTTCTGATGAAAGCGCCGCGAGCCCGAAACGGCCCGTCTGGTGCGACAGCGCTACCCTCGGAGGGACGGACAGCGACGGCCTGGACCGGTGCTCGAACGTCGAAACTGTCCTTATGGCAAAATTATGTTTCTTGGGGTGATCTTGTGGCGTCGAGGCAGGCAAGTCGCCTTGTGTCATTCTTGCGGTGTTTATGCTTTTCTTATGGTGCACGGGTGCCAACGGACGATCCGGTCCCGCCGCGATGGCCGCCTTGGGGAAGCAGGCGGCACCATAAGCATGCCACAAGGTTGATGGCGGCTTTCGGCGCCTTTGCCGGAGGGGAGCAGGCTTGGGGGAGATGAGGTGCCATGATGCTGAAGCGTCCGTGGACCGTCTGGTGCCGTCCTGAAGAGCGGGCAGCGATCCGGGCGCGGGCCAGGGCGGCGGGAGTGCCGGTCTCCCGCCTGGTTCTCGACCTCGCCTTCGCCGAAGCCGGCAGCCATGACGGGGGGGCGCTGACGGCGGAGGAGATGGCGGAACTGCTCGGCGGGTTCCGCATGCTGGTGGCATTTATGCGCATGGTGAAGGGCGAAGCGGTGGACGCCGGCGGTTCCGGGGACGGTCCCGGGGACGGCACGGCTGTCTCCGAAGACCTGGGGGAAGGCGGCCGGTTGCCGGCGGAACGGGTGCGTCTTTCGGTCTCGGCGACGGAAGAGGAGTGGACGGCCATTCGGGAGCGGGCGCGGCGGCATGGGCTGTCGGTCTCCCGATACCTTGTCGGCCTCGTGTTGCCCGACGGTGGCGCTCCGGGTCTGCATGGCGGTCCGCTGCCGGCGCTCAGCGGCATGGAACAGCGCGAACTTCTGGAAGCGGCGCGGCATATGCGTTCGCTGCTTTCCGGTGCGGAGGATGGCGGGGCCGCGTTGTCCGGAATGCGGGAATGGACTGCGGCGGCGCGCGATGCCGGAACACCGGCTCCTGCGGGCTCGGGCCATGCGAGGGAGAGTTGTCCTGTACCCCCGGTCGGCGAGGAGCCTGCGGAGCCGGGCTCCACCGCGCCGGCCTTGCATTCGCCCGGCGCTGCGGGGAGACCGGAACGGGCGGGCCGTGCCGAGACGGGATCGCCGCCCGAACCCGGACCGCGGAAGCAGGGCGCGCTGTTCTGAGCGCCGGTCCCGATCCGGCGAGCCCGGCATGCTTGCGCGTGAAATTGTGTTGCGGAACGGTTTCGGTTCGCTTAGGAGGCGGCTGTTGACGACATGACATGTGCCGAGAGGGGATTACGGTGAGTGTGATTTCGTTTCGCGGCTTGCTGCGCGCGCTTTGCTTGATTAAAATCAATCTATCCGGCCGGGTCGCCGGGTCGCCGGGTCGCCGGGTCGCCGGGTCGCCGGGTCGCCGGGTCGCCGG
>JAJDVH010000043.1 GCA_022826185.1 Alphaproteobacteria bacterium | reverse complement strand
CGCGCTCCTGGCCCTTCTCTGGTCAGGCCAGGCCGCGGCGCAGTCCTGCACCGGGCGGTTCGTCAACCCGATCTCGGACGTCTGCTGGGAGTGCCTGTTCCCGATCTCGATCGGGCCGCTCACCATCGGCAGTGTCGGCGGTGTGGTCGACACGCCCAACCCGTCCTCGCCGATCTGCTTCTGCGGCTCGCCCATCCCCCGCATCGGCCTGTCGCTCGGGGTCTGGGAGCCGGCGCGCCTCATGGACGTGACCCGCACCCCCTGGTGCTTCCCCAATCTCGGCGGTCTCACCGTCGATCCCGGCCTGCCCGCCGCGCGGGGCCGCACCGGCGCCTCGGGCGGCGACGGCGCCAAGGGCTCGGTCTGGCACGCGCATTATTACATGTATCCCTTGCTCAGCTGGATCGGGGTGCTGCTCGATCTCGGCTGCCTGGAGGGCGGCGGGCTCGACATCGCCTGGGTCTCGGAACTCGACCCGGCCTGGCTCGACGACGAGCTGACCTTTCTCCTGAACCCGGAGGCTGCGCTGTTCGCCAACCTGCCGGCGCAGGCGGCCTGCGCCGCCGACTGCGCGGCGGCCTCGGTCGGGCTCCCGCTCGATCCCCTCTTCTGGTGCGCGGGGTGCCAGGGGGGCATGTATCCGCTGACCGGCAATGTGGCGGCGCATGTCGGCGGGGTGCAGGCCTCGCTGCTGGCCGCCCAGCGCCTGGTCTACCGGCTGCACCGCACCGGGCTCGCCTGGGGCACGTCGGGCTCGCAGGCGCTCTGCGGGCGCTACCCGATGCCGGTGATGAAGAAGAGCCAGTATCGCTGGCAGATGACCCAGCCGGTGCCGGCGACCTCGCCCACGACCGGCTGCAACCCGACGGGGCGGTCGTCGGTGCTCTGGGAATCCCTTCGCGAGCTGCCGGTCTCCGGCGAGAGCTTCGGCTACCTGCTGTGGAGAAAAAAATCGTGCTGCATGCTCTGAATCGACCTGAAATGGCGTGGCGAATGCGCATCGCCGTCGCGGTCAGCGGCCTCCTGCTGCTCGGCGCCTGCGCCTGTCCGGTGCGGGCGGATGAAATGCCTGCCGCAACCCCCGAAGCCGATGCATCCCGCCTGGTCGAGGAAGTGCTGCGCAAGGCCGGCAACGGCGATCTTGCCGACTGGACCCGCTCGATCCTCGACCGCGCGATCGAACGCGCCGGCGAAGCGGCCGGGCAGAGCGTTCCCGGACAGTCCGAACCCCTTCCGGCCGAACGTCATGCGGACAGCTTTGCGGCCCGGCGCCCCGTCTCGGCGGAGGTGCTGATCTTCACCAGCCTGTCGGTTCCGGCGGCGAGCTGGCGGCAATGGGCAAATGACGCGGCCCGGTCGGGTGCGCCGCTGGTGCTGAGGGGCGTTGCTCCGGAAGGGTTGCGGCAGACCGCTGCGGATATCCGCGCCCGCCTCGGCGGCCATGAGGCTGCGATTGCCATTGATCCGCGCCTGTTCCGCCTGTTCGAAATCGCGTACGTGCCCGTGGTGGTGGTCGTGCCGGGCGGCGTGGCGCCCTGCGAGAGCCGGGGCTGTGCCGATGACCCCGCCCCGCCGCACGACGTCATCGCCGGCAATATCGGCCTCATCGCCGCGCTGGAAGCCATCGCCGCCGAAGGGGAGGCCGGACGCGCGGTTGCGCAAGTCCATCTCGATCGCCTGAGGGGTGACGCGCGATGAGGGGGTGGGCGCATCGGCGGACCCGCCTGTTCGGCCTGGTCGTGCTGGCGGCGGTGTTCGGCTTCCTGCTCTGGATCGTCTTCGGCGGCGGCGCGAGCGCCGAGGAACCCAAGGCGGCGGCGCGCGCCATCGGCAATGCGGGCGCCGCCGCGGCCAGCGCCATCGCGCGCGACGGCTCGAACGCAGCCACCGTGCCGGGTTACGCGGGCACCAACCTGCCGGAGGGAAACATCGGCGCGGACGACCTGGAGGACGAAGGCCACGCGAGGCTGGCCGATCCCGACGATCCGGGCGGCAAGGCCGGGCGCAGCGTGGTCGAAGGGGTGACGGTCCGGCCCGACGTGCCCGTGACCGACAGCGACCCTGGCGTCGTGCGCGGCAAGGCCGTCGCCGCCGACCCGCGGGCCCCGTCCCACGGCGCGGGCAATCTCGCCTCGGGCAGCGTCTCGGATTGCGGCGCGGGCCTGCCGGATGCGGGGCGCGGCGGCGCCTGCGGCGCGGTGCGCTGGTGCGTCGGCGCGGACTGCGACAGCACGCAACCGCAGGCCAACACCGGCTTCGCCGAGGCGACGACGCGGCTCAACATGGCCATGGAGATGGGCGGCGAGAAGTTCGACCGCAACAGCTTGCGCATCTTCACCGGCAAGCGCCGCGCCTGCCATATCAAGCTGTTCGGGCTGGCCAACTGCTGCAAGAACAGCGGCCTGCTGGTCGGGCTCGCCAACTGCTCGGCCTCGGAGCGCGAACTCGCGGAGGAGCGCAACGCCGGCAACACCCACTATCTCGGCAGATACTGCTCGAAGCGCACCTTCTTCGGCGTCTGCATCCGTCGCTCGCGGGCCTGGTGCGTGTTCGGCTCCAAGCTCGGGCGCATCCTGCACCAGCAGGCGCGGCCGCAGCTCGGTATCGGCTGGTCGAGCTGCCGGGGCTTCACCGTGGCGGAGATCAAGCGCATCGACTTCGCCGCGCTCGATCTCTCCGAGTTCACCCAGGACCTGATGGACGGGTCGCGGGAGCCCGCCGTCGCGCTGCCCGACGCCGGCGGCACGCAGACGATCATGAAGGACCGGGTGCGCGACTTCTACGGGCGGCAACCGTGATGGCGGGCGCCGTGATACGGGCGCTGAAACGCGCCATCGCCGCGACGGTCGTGTGGGCGGCGCTCGGCGCGTCCGCGGCGGGCGGGGACACGCGTGCCGGAGAATGGCGGTCCTGGTGCGGGGACGGTGGATCGGGCGATACGC
>JAJDVH010000032.1 GCA_022826185.1 Alphaproteobacteria bacterium | reverse complement strand
GCTATTGTGGTGGCGCATGGCATTGAGCCTCCTTCGTGTCCAAAACGTTCGCAAACGCTTGGACGCCAGTAGAATCAATGCCATGCAACCCGTCCACAAAAATAAACCGGACAGCCGTGGAACAAGTCCGGGCATGACGGGGGGGACGTTCGTCCGCGACGGAAAGGGAGGGGACAGGAGACGCTGCGCACCGAAATCTCCGATCGGTTTCGCCCGATGGCCAAACCCGACAGCAATGCATCCAAGCCGGAGCATGACAAAACATGACATTCCATGACATGTTGCGGGCGTTCAATCCGATGCCTGGGATCACCAACCTCATGAAACTGCTCGGCTCCACCCGCTCGCCCTATGTCCGCCGCGTTGCGGTCTCGCTGAACCTGATGGGCCTCGACTGGGAACTCGACCAGGTCGCCGTGTTCGACGACCCCGAGTCGGTCCGCCGCTACAATCCGCTGCTGCGCATCCCGACCCTGCTGCTCGACGACGGCGAGGCGCTGGTCGAGAGCTACGCCATTCTGGACGCGCTCGACGAAATGGCCGGCGACAAACGCCTCATCCCCGCCTCGGGCAAGGCGCGCCGCGACGTGATGCGCGCGACCGCCATGGCCACCGGCGCCATGGACCGGACCATCTGGGCCGTCTATGAGCCGCGCTTCCGCCCGAAGGAGAAGGTCGAGGAAAGCTGGATCGCCCACAATCGCGACCGTGCGCTCGGCGGCATGCAATATCTGGACGGCCTGGCGGCCGAGGCCGGCGGTGGCTGGCTCGTCGGCGACAGCATGACCCAGGCCGATATCTCCGCCGTCTGCGGCTTCACCTTCGCCCGGCTCGCGCACCCGCCGATGAAGGTGCGCGAGGCCTGTCCGGCGCTGGCCGCTCTCGCCGAACGCTGCGAGGCGACGGAGGCATTCAGTTCGACCTTCCCGCAATTCTAGGCGCGCGCATGACGGACATGGAAGACGCCGGGGCGCTCGGCCTCGACCCCCGGCCGCTGCGGCGGCTGGTCGAGACGGTGGAGGCCCATATCGCCGAGGGGCGCTATCCCGGCGCCGAGATCGCCGTCGCCCGGCACGGGCGGCTGGCGCTCAACCGGCGCTTCGGCCGGGCCCGGCTCGACCCGCCGCAGGATGCGGAGGAGGGCGCGCTCTGGCTGCTGTTCTCCAACACCAAGGTGATTACCGCGGCGGCGGTCTGGAAGCTCGTAGCCGAGGGCCGGATCAGATTCACCGACCCGGTCGCCATGCACCTGCCGGGCTTCGAGGCGCATGGCAAGGGGCAGCAAAGCGTGCTCGAACTGCTGACGCACCAGGGCGGCTTCCCCAACTCGGACATGCCGCCGGAAGCCTGGGAGGACCGCGAGGCCAGGCGGCGCGCAGTCATCGGCTTCGAGGCCGAATGGACGCCCGGAAGCCGCGTCCATTACCATGCCGGGGCCGCGCACTGGGCCGCGGCGGCGCTGATCGAGGCCGTCTCCGGCCGGGACTTCCGCGCCTTCATCCGAGACGAGATCGCGGCGCCGCTCGGGCTGGAGAACGAGGTGTTCGTCGGCTTGCCCGATTCCGAGCACGGCCGCGCGGTCGATATGCACGCGCCGGTCGAGGGCGGCGGGTTCGAGCCGCTGGCGGAGCGCAACACGCCCGAAATCCGCCGCGCCGGCATACCCGGCGGCGGCGGTTACGCGACCGCGAAGGGCATGGCGGCCTTCTACCAGATGCTCGTGCAGGGCGGGCGGCTGGAGGATGTGCGGCTCTTCCCGCCGCGACTCGTCGCCTATTGCACCCGCAACTGGACGGGAGACAGGGTGGACGAGCGCTTCGAGATGCCGATGCATCGCGGCATCGGCCCGCATGTGCGCGGCCGCACGCAGACCATCCGCGGCCTCGGCTCGCTCGGGCACGAAAGCGTGTTCGGCCATGGCGGCGTCGGCTCGTCCTACTGCTGGGCGGACCCGGCCTCGGGCGTCTCCTTCGCCTATCTCACCAACTGCCTCTACCCGGAGCCCTGGCACAGCGAACGCCTGGACGTCGTCTCCAACTTCGTCCACATGGCGATCGTCGATTGAGGCAAGATCGAACCATGTTGGCCCGATGCCTGCGAGAGGCTCCCAACGTCACCCCGGCCGGAGCGCAGCAGCCTGCCCCGGACCCGATCCGGGGGAGAGCCGGGGTCCATCTCCCGGCCTGCCGTCAAGTCGAAACGGCTGGGGTTGGGCCCCGGATCGGGGTCCGGGGCGACGAGTGGTTTTGGAGACGGCAACCATGCGAAGCCTTATCGGCCAAGGAAGGTTCGTGCCATAATCCTGAAATACAGGTTCGACCAGGCGGATCGATGCATAGATACGGGATCGTTGTTTACCGGAGCAGCGAGGATGATGCCTTTGTGGCCGAAGCGCCGCAACTTCCCGGCTGCATGGCCCATGGCACGACCCAGGAAGCCGCTCTGCGAGAGATAAACGAGGCGATCCGGTTATGGATCGATACCAGCCGGGAGCTTGGTAATCCCGTGCCGGAACCCGAGGACGGACGTTCGATGGTGGCGCAAGCATGACCCGCTTCTCGACGCAGTTCCTGTTCCTGAATATCGGGCATCTGATCGACCATCTCGCCATGCTGATCTTCGCCACCGTGGCGGCGCTCTTCCTGGCCGAAGCCTGGAACCTGACCTATGACGACCTGATCCCCTACGGGACGGCCGGCCTCGTTGCGTTCGGGGCCTTCGCGCTCCTGGCCGGGTGGCTCGGCGACAAGTGGAGCCGCGAGGGGATGATGAGCGTCTTCTTCCTCGGCATCGGGGCCAGCACCTTCGCCACCGGGTTCGCCGACACGCCGCTCCAGATCGGCGCGGGACTGCTGGCCATCGGCGTGTTCGCCGCGATCTACCACCCCGTCGGCCTCGCCATGGTGGTCGAGGGGCGCGGGCGCACCGGAATCCCCATCGCGGTCAACGGCATTTACGGCAATATGGGCGTGGCTCTGGCCGCGCTGGTGACGGGCGTCCTGATCGACCTTGTCGGCTGGCGGGCCGCCTTCTTCGTCCCCGGCGCCGTCTCCATCGCCGTCGGCCTCGCCTGGATGCTGTTCCTGCGCGGCGGCCCCGTCGAGACGCCCGCCGCCGTCGCGGAGGCAAAGCCGGCGGTCCAGGGCGAAGGCGACCCGACCCGCGCCGTGCTGATCCATGTCTTCGCGATCATCTTCTTCACCACGGCGCTCGGCGGCCTGGTCTTCCAGAGCACGACCTTCGCGCTCCCCGAAGTGTTCGACGAGCGCCTGTCCGAGTTCGCCGGATCGGCGACGGAAGTGGGCGGCTACGCCTTCGTCACCTTCACCGCCGCCGCCTTCGCGCAGCTTCTCGTCGGCTGGCTCGTGGACAACTACTCGATCCGCTGGGTGTTCGTCGGCGTCGCGGCATGCCAGGCGCTGCTGTTCACCGCCATGATCCATGCCGACGGGCTCCTCGCCTTCTTCATCGCCGTCGGCTTCATGCTGGCGGTGTTCGGCCAGATCCCGATCAACGATGTGCTGATCGGGCGCATGACGAAGAGCGAGTGGCGCGCGCGCGCCTTCGCCGCCCGCTACATCGTCACCTTCGCGGTCGCGGCGACGGCGCTCAACCTGATCGCCTGGCTGCACAAAAGCTGGGGCTTCGAGGCGCTGTTCATCGTGCTGGCGGTCGCGGCGGCGGCCATCCTCTGCGGCGCGTTCATGCTGCCGAAGCGGGTCTGACGCGCGCGCCCCATGGACAAGCTGCATGTCGTCATCACCATGGATGTCGAGCCGCCGACGCCCGGCACCCACCCGACAGCGACCGGGCCCGAAAGCTGGGCGGACAGCGAGACATTCATCCGGGGCTATGCCGAGCGGGCCCGGGAGTTCGGCTTCCCCGTCTCCTTCTTCATCCACCCGGAGGTCGCCGTCGAGCAGGCCGGCCTGTTCGAGGAGCTGAAAGGCCGGGGCTGCTGCGTCGAGGGCCTGCACCTTCATCCCTGGAAGTTCCGCGACGGCAGGTACAAGGCCCATTTCGGCGGGCTTTCGGAGCCGGACATGCGCGCCGCGCTCTCCGAGGCGGTCTCCCTGTGGCAGTCGGGCATGGGGCGCCGCCCGCTTTATTTCCGGCCCGGCACCTTCTCGGCGAACGACAGCATGTACCGGGTGCTCGCCGATCTCGGCTTTCGCGGCGGGTCCTGCTCCATGCCGGGGCGGATCTGGCCGCGCATGAACGCCATCTGGACCGGCGCGGCGCCCGACCCGCACCGGGCGCACCCGGTCTTCCGCCAGCTTGTCGGCGACCTGCCCTTCGCCAACATGCCGGTCTCGGTGGATTTCTCCGGCACGCTCGTCACGGCCGGCACCAGATGGCAGGCCGTCGATCCGGACGCGGACCCGCTGGAGGCCAACACGCTGACCGGCCACTGGGACATGCGCCCCGACTGGCCCGAGGCGGACTATGAGCGGATCGCCGCCAATATCGTCAGCCAGGTTCGCCGGCGCGGCGCGACGATCCCGATCATCAACGCCATTACGCACAACGACAACGACTACACCGACCCGGACGACCGGGTCTGCCGCAATTTCCTGCGCGCCATGCAGGCGATGACTGACGCCGCGAAGGCGGCCGGCATGGAGCCCGTCGGCAGCACGGTCGAGACCATCGTCGATCTCGTGCTCGCCGAGCCCGACCGCTCGCTGGCGTTCGTCTATACCTGACGGCCGGCGCCGCCGAGAAACGCCCCGATATCCGCCGGCAGCGGCACTTCCACGGCTACCGGCTCCCGGCCCTCACGGAGCGGCAGGGATATGGCGCGGGCGTGCAGCAAGGTGCGCGGCGCCGCCGGCCCGCCATAGCGCGCGTCGCCCACCACCGGGCAGCCGAGATGCGCCAGATGCGCCCGGATCTGGTGTGTGCGGCCGGTCAGCGGCCGGCATTCGAGCCAGGCCGTCCCGTCCTCGCGGCGTTCGAGCACGCGGTAGCGGGTGGCGGCTTGCTTGCCTTCCCCGTCCACCTGCATGGACCAGCCGCCCGCGCGGGTGCTGCGCTTGAGGAGCGGCGCGTCGATGAGGCCCGCCTCGTCGGGCGGCCCGCCTGCGACCCACGCCCAGTAGGTCTTCTTCACCTCGCCCGAGGCGAACAGCCTGCCGAGGCGGCGGAGCGCCTTCGGATGCCGGCCCAGCACCAGGCAGCCGCTGGTCTCCCGGTCGAGCCGGTGGGCCAGCGCCGGCGGGCGCTTCCAGCCGAAGCGCAGGCTGTCGAAGCCCTGCTCCAGATTGGGGCCGCCGCCGGGGCCGGCATGGACCGGGACCCCGGCGGGCTTGTCGATGACCAGGACGAGGCCGTCGCGGTAAAGCACCCGGCCGGCAAGGTCCATGACGGGCGCGCCCCTCCGGCGGTCAGGCCGGCTGGCTGGACATCACCACCGTGCCCGAGGCCGCGAACATGCCGCCGACGCCGTGGCAGACGGAGAGTTCCGCGCCCTCGACCTGGGCGGGCGAGGTGCCGCGCATCTGGCGCACGCTCTCCTGCAGCGCATACATGCCGTACATGCCGGAATGCATGTAGGAGAGGCCGCCGCCATTGGTGTTGAGCGGCAGCGCGTTCGAGCCGGTGGCGCCGGGCGCGGTGTTGCCGTCCCACATGAAGTCGCCGGCCTCGCCGCGCCCGCAGAAGCCCAGGTCCTCCAGGCCGTAGATCGGCAGATGCGCGAAGGCGTCGTAGATCATCAGGTGGTCCACGTCCTTGTGCGTGATGCCCGCATTCTCGAAGGCGGTCCGCCCGGCGACCCGGAAGGCGCGCGAGGAGGTGAAGTCCTCCATCTGGCTGATGAGGCTCGTCTCCACGCTCTCGCCGATGCCCTGGATATAGACGGGCTTCGTCGGGAAGCTCGACGCCCGGTCGGCCTTGGTCAGGATGAGCGCGCCGCCGCCGTCGGTCACGAGGCAGCACATCAGCAGCCGGAACGGCCAGGCGATCATGCGCGAGTTCAGCACGTCGTCGATGGTGATCGGGTCGCGGAAGCTCGCGCGCGGGTGGAAGCCCGCCCATTTGCGCTGCACCACGCCCACATTGGCGACCTTCTCGATGCCGACGCCGTAGGTCTTGAGGTAGCGCAGCACCGGGATGGTGAACATGGTCGGCGGCCCGAGCGGGCCGTATGGCATCTGGAACTGGCCTTCCTGCGTCGAGGGGCCGACGCCCTGCACGGGCCGCCCGATCTGAGAGCGGCCGCTTTCGCCGTGGGTGATGAGCACCGTGTTGCACAGCCCCGCCTCGATGGCGGCGCAGGCATGGCGCACATGGATCATGAACGAGCAGCCGCCGACGGACGTGCCGTCCACCCATTTCGGCACGATGCCGAGATAGTGGGCGAGTTCGGTCGGCACCTCGCGCGCGGTCGCGATGCCGTCGATGTCAGCGGGGCGCAGGCCGCAATCCGCCATCGCATTGAGCGCGGCGTCGGCATGCAGCTGGAGTTGCGAGATGTCGGGCAGCTTGCCGAGTTCGGTGGTCTCGGCGGCGCCCACTATGGCGACGGAGCCGGGCTTGTAGGTCATGGTCCCGCCTCCCCTCAGCCGCCCGCCGGCCGCCAGAGCGGCAGCGAGATGTCGTCGTCGATCTTCTCGAAGCAGACCTCGAGCGGCATGTCGAGCTCGAGCGCCTCCGGCGTCTGCTCGCATTCCACGATGTTGGTCATCATCCGCACGCCCTCGGGAAGCTGGACGATGGCGATGGCGTAGGGCGCCTCGAAGCCCTTGGCCGGCCGGTGGTTGATGACATAGCTGTAGAGCGCGCCCCGCCCCGAGGCCTCGAACACCGAGACGTTGCGGCTGCCCGTGTACGGGCTGAACGGGCGCGGCGGGAAATAGGCCCTGCCGGTGTCGCCGCAGCGCTGCAGCAGCAGCCTGCCTTCGCGGCAGCCGTCCCAGAAGTGCTGCGTTTCCGGCGTCGGGACGGGAATCCATTTCTGGTAGTCGGACAAGAAAAGCCCCCCTCGGGTTTCGGGATCGTCCGGATTTCCGGTTTCGCGGCGGATGATAGCGCCTTCGCACGATTGCGAAAGGCGGCGGACCCATTCCCACCGCCGCCCCGGCCTGTCCGGTCCTCTGTCGCTTATCCCGGACAGCCGTGAAGCGGCGTATCGAACGTCTTGAGATTATTCCGCCGGTTCAACGGGCTGCAAGAAATTTTCCTGTATTTATCATTTTTGTTCCCGATATGGGCTTGACATTTGGCGGCATGGTGTAGAATGAAAGTAAAGAGAGGCGGCTTCCGGGGCCGCCTTTCGGCGTTTCTGCAGAAAGCGACCGGCTGGGGGCCGAAAAAGCCCCCGGCGCGAGCAAGCGTGAGAGGTGCGTGCGCCGTCTCGCGCGCGCAATCAGGTGCGCGAACCGCGCCGGCGCCGACACCCGCCCGCGCCCGCACGCGAAACGCGCGCAAAACAGGGACACCCCTGTCCCGCCCTTTGCCCCGAAGGAGGCACGCATGACCGCAACCGATCCCCGCCCCGGCGGCGAAACTGTCCGCAAGGCTCGCGCCCGCCGCCGGAGCCTTGGCCGCACAGCCCGGCGGAGATGGCCCCGCATGACAAAACATGACATTTCCCCAGCGCCGCATGACGGAACATGACAAAACATGACATCCCGCAGGGGTCCCCGCCGCGCACGCTCCCAACCGCCGCCCCGGCCCTCTTCACGTCATGCCCGTCCCTCCGGTTGCGAGAGGGCAGTTGCGGCAAAAACATGACATTTCATGACATGCCGCCGGGGGTCCCCGATCTGCGGCTGGCGCCGTTACTCGGGATGAGGGTTCCGTCGTCCGGGACGATGCGAAAGGCTTACCGGTTCATACCCGTCGCCGTTGGCATTATTCCTCGACGGCCTCCGCGAACATACGCACCGACTCCTGAAGCGGCCTCGACCGGTCCCAGGTCTCTTTCGTCTCTTCGGCAAGCGGCGTCCGGGCCAGCAGGCGGAACAGGTCCTCGGCGCCCCGGTGGAATCCGGTCGTCATGCCGAGGCTTTCGAAGAACGCGGCTATCTCCACCATCTCCGGATGAAAGCGATGGGCGTCGGCAGGCAGCAGGCCGATGCGGTCCTCCATGCGCGACAGCACTTCCGGCTGGCTGAAGGCGAGTTCGGCGCGCAGTTCTTCCGACAGTCCCGCACGTTCGGCCGCCGTCAACACAGCCGCCTGGAGCGCCCAATAACCCTTGTTGAGCGCGGAATAGAGCATCTTCTGCGCCGAAGCCCTGCCGATCTCCGGACCGAGCGGTCGAACGGCGATCCTTTCCGACGCCAGCACATCCATGATCGAAGCCGGCGCGCCCGACACGTAGAACCGGGTCGGCTTCGGCCCCCTGGGAGAAGGCCCGACAATGCCGCCGTCCACAAACCTGTCCACCGGGAAGCGGGCCGCGATGCGCCGCACGGTCTGCGGGGCGACGGCGTTCATGTCCGCAAAGACCGGCCCGTCCGCGCCGACCCTCTCCGCCAGCGCCGCCGCAAAGCCCTCCGCAGCCGCCGGCGGCATGATGGAGAGGACCAGGTCCGAGGCCTCGACGACGGCGTCGAGCGACCCCAGATCCTCGAAGCCGGCGGCTTCCGCGAGTCCGCGCGTCCTGTCGCTCCGCCCGGAAAGGCCGGTGACGACGCGCAACCCGTTGCATTCCCGCAAGGCCCGCCCGACGCCATGTCCCATATCGCCCGGGCTGAGTATGCCGACTGTCTTTACCGTCGCATGCGGCATCCGGCTCTTTCCTCCCGCTCCCCGCTCCGGCAAGTTTAGGGGCAACCGAGAGGAGGGGCACCCCCATGAAGGCCGTCGAAGCGATTTCGGAAATCCTGAAGCGCGAAGGGATCGACACGATCATCGGCTACCCGGTGAACCACGTGCTCGAATATGCCGCGCATCTCGATATCCGCCCGATCATCGTCCGGCAGGAGCGGGTCGGCCTGCACATGGCGGACGCCATCTCGCGCATGACCTCCGGCGGCACGATCGGCGTCTTCGCCATGCAGCACGGTCCCGGTTCGGAGAACGCCTATGGCGGCATCGCGCAGGCCTACGGCGAGTCGGTCCCGCTGCTGGTGATGCCGATGGGCTATCCGCGCCGGATTGCGCATATCCATCCGAACTTCAACTCGACCCAGGCGATGAAGCCCATCGCCAAATCGACGGAGCCGATCACCTCGGTCGGGGAAATCGCCAATGTGATGCGCCGCGCCTTCACCCGCCTGCGCAACGGGCGCGGCGGCCCGGTGGTCGTGGAGGTCCCCGCCGACCTCATGAACGAGGAACTGGAGGGCGAGCTTTCCTACGAACCGGTGCTCTCCACCCGCAGCGGCCCCGACCCGGAGGCCGTGGCGAAGGCCGCCGAGATGCTCATGGCGGCGGAGCGGCCCGTTATCTATGCCGGCCAGGGCGTGCACTATGCCAGAGCATGGCCGCAGTTGAAGGCGCTGGCGGAACATCTCGCCATCCCGGTCTGCACCAGCCTCGAAGGCAAGAGCGCCTTCCCGGAGGACCATCCGCTCAGCCTCGGCGCGGGCGGCCTTGCCATGCCCCGCCCGGTGCGCAGCTTCCTGGACGGGGCGGACCTGATCTTCGGCATCGGGTGCAGCTTCACCGAGACCAATTTCGGCGTCTCCATGCCGAAGGGAAAAACCGTCATCCACGCCACGCTCGATCCGATGGACCTGAACAAGGACGTGCCGGCCGCGCTCGGCCTTGTGGGCGATGCGGAACTCACGCTCAATGCGCTGCTGGCCGCCCTGGAGGGAGAGCCGATACGGGATTCAGGGCCCGTCGAAGCCGAAATCGCGGCCGGGATGGAGGATTGGCTTGCCGAATGGGCGGCGAAGCGCGAGAGCGACGAGGCGCCGCTCAATCCCTATCGCGTGCTTGCAGAGCTGGAACGCGCGGTGGACAAGAAGAACACCGTCATCACCCACGATGCCGGCAGTCCGCGCGACCAGCTCTCGCCGTTCTGGAAGGCGACGGAGCCGCTGTCCTACATCGGCTGGGGCAAGACGACGCAGCTCGGCTACGGGCTCGGCCTCGCCATGGGCGCCAAGCTCGCCTGCCCGGAAAAGCTCTGCATCAATGTGTGGGGCGACGCCGCCATCGGCTTTACGGGCATGGATTTCGAGACCGCCGTGCGCGAGCGCATCCCGATCCTCTCCATCCTGCTCAACAACTTCTCCATGGCGATCGAACTCAAGGTCATGCCGGTCTCGACGGAGAAATTCCGCTCGACCGACATCTCCGGCGACTATGCCGCCATGGCGCGGGCCTTCGGCGCCTATGGCGAGCGGGTCACCGATCCGGGCGAAATCCAGGCCGCCATCGCGCGCGGCATCGCGGCGACCGAGGCGGGCCAGCCGGCGCTGCTGGAGTTCATCACCTGCAAGGAGGTCGAGGTCTCCCGGCAGTAGCGGGCGGCGGGCCGGTCAGGCCGGCTCCCGCATCGTCACGAATTCTTCGGCGGCGGTCGGGTGGATGCCGACCGTCGCGTCGAACTGGGCCTTGGTTGCGCCCATCTTGATGGCGATGCCGAGGCCCTGCGCGATCTCCGGAGCGTCCGCGCCCACCATATGCGCGCCGAGAACGCGCCCACTTCCCGGCTGGACCACGAGCTTCATCAGGGTGAACTCGTCGCGGCCGGTCAGCGTGTGTTTCAGCGGGCGGAAGCGGCTCTTGTAGATGTCGACCTCGCCCCATTGCGCGCGCGCCTCGGCCTCGGTCAGCCCTGCGGTGCCGATGGGCGGCTGGCTGAAGACGGCGGTGGGCACATTGGCGTGGTCTGCCTGCCAGGGCCTGTCGCCGAACACCGTATCGGCGAAGGCATGCCCCTCGCGGATCGCAACCGGCGTGAGCGCCAGCCGGTCGGTCACGTCGCCGATCGCGTAGATATTCCCGACCGAGCTCCGGGACTCCGCATCGACAACAACGGCCCCCTTGTCGTCCACGGCGACGCCGGCAGCTTCGAGTCCCAGCCCGGCGGTGTTCGGATTGCGGCCGGTTGCGAACATGACAAGATCGGCTTCGACGGTCCTGCCCGTGTCGGTTGCGACCCGATAGCCCTCGTTCGTCTTCTCGATGGCAGTCGGATTGGTCCGGTTGACGATCTCGACGCCGTCGGCGCACATCTGCTCGCCGAGTTCGATGCGGATATCGTCGTCGAAGCCGTTCAGCAGATGCTCGGCCCGGATCATTTCGACCGTCTCGACCCCGAGGCCGTGGAAGATGCCGGCGAACTCGACGGCGATATAGCCTCCCCCGACGATCAGGATGCGGTCGGGCCGGCTCTTCAGTTCGAGCGCCTCGTTCGAGGTGATCGCGTGGCCTATTCCCGGGATGTCCGGCATCCAGGGCCAACCGCCGACCGCAACGAGCAGCTTGTCGGCGGTAATGCGGCGTCCGCCCAGCTCAACCGTATGCGCGTCAGCCAGCACGCCGCGTTCCTCGATCAGCTCGACGCCCGCGCCCGACAGCAGGGACAGGTAAACGCCGTTCAGGCGGTCGATTTCCCGGTTCTTGTTGTCGATCAGGCGGGACCAGTCGAACTCGTTCGCGGCCGGCTCCCAGCCATAGGCGCGGGCATCCTCGAAATCGCGGGCGAAATGCGAGGCGTAAACCAGCAGTTTTTTCGGGATGCAGCCCCGGATGACGCAGGTGCCGCCGACGCGGCTCTGCTCGCAAATGCCCACCCGGGCGCCGTGCCCGGCCGCAATGCGCGCCGCGCGCACGCCGCCCGAGCCGGCCCCGATGACAAACAGGTCGTAGTCGTAGCGCGCCATCCGGCCTGGCCTCACTCCATGAAACGGGCGGAATTGCCCCTGCCGACAATCACATCGTCGGCGATGTCGATGAACAACCCATGCTCGACAATGCCGGGGACGGCGTCCAGCCGGGCCGCAAGCGCGGACGCATCGGCGATGGCGCCGAAGCTGCAATCCAGGATGCTGTTGCCTTCATCGGTGACGAAAGGCCGCCCGGCCCCGCCGCGCAGGTCCACGGAAGCGCCGAGCGCCAGCATCCGCCGCCGCACCTGCTCGCGGGCGAACGGCACCACTTCCACAGGCAGCGCGAAGGCGCCCAGCCGCGCCACAGTCTTCCCGGAATCGACGATAACCACGAAGCGGTCCGCCGCGCTCGCGACGATCTTCTCCCGCAGCAGCGCGCCGCCGCCGCCCTTGATGCAACGCTTCTGCGGGTCCACCTCGTCCGCGCCGTCTATGGCCAGATGGACGCGCTCCACCTCGTTGAGACCGGCGAGCGGAATGCCTTCCGTCCGCGCGAGCGCCGCACTGGCTTCGGAGGTCGGCACGCCGCGCACCGCCAGCCCTTCCCGGACCCGCCGGCCCAGCAGGCGGATGGCATGAGCGGCGGTGCTGCCGGTTCCAAGCCCGACCGTCATGCCGGCGTCCACCAGATCGACGGCGCGGGCCGCCGCCAGCCGTTTCTCCCCCTCGGCGCCCAAGGCTCAGCCGACGGCCATGCACAGATATTTGACTTCCAGATAGTCCTCGATGCCGTAATGCGAGCCTTCGCGCCCGATGCCCGACTCCTTGACGCCGCCGAAAGGCGCCTCGGCCGTGGAGATGATCCCGGTGTTGACGCCGACAATGCCGTATTCCAGACCCTCGGAGACACGCCATGCCGTGCCGAGGTCGCGGGTGTAGAAATAGGCCGCCAGGCCGAACTCGGTGTCGTTGGCCATGGCGATCGCCTCTTCCTCTTCCTCGAAGCGGAAGAGCGGCGCGAGCGGCCCGAAGGTCTCCTCGCGCGCGACCTTCATGCCGGGCGTCACATCCGCCAGCACGGTCGGTTTGAAATAGGTGCCGCCGAGCTCGTGCCGGCCGCCGCCGACCACGACCCGCGCGCCCTTGGCGAGCGCGTCCTCGATATGCTCCTCGACCTTCTCGACCGCGTTCATGTCGATCAGCGGCCCCTGCGCAACGCCCTCCTGCATCCCGTTGCCGACGGACATGCCGGACACCGCCTGGCTCAGCCTCGCCGCGAAATCCTCATAAACGCCCGACTGGACGAGGAGCCGGTTCGCGCAAACGCAGGTCTGGCCCATATTGCGGTATTTGGAGGCGATGGCGCCTTCTACGGCAGCATCGAGATCGGCGTCGTCGAACACGATGAAGGGCGCGTTGCCGCCAAGCTCGAGCGACACCTTCTTGATGGTGCTCGCGCATTGCGCCATCAGCACCTTGCCGATCTCGGTCGAGCCGGTGAAGGACAGCTTGCGCACGATCGGGCTCGTGGTCATCTCGGCGCCGATAGCGCCCGATGCGCCGGTGACGACGCTGAAGACGCCCTTCGGAATACCCGCCCGCTCGCCCAGCTCCGCCAGCGCCAGCGCCGAGAAGGGCGTTGCCGAAGCCGGCTTCAGCACCATCGGACAGCCTGCGGCGAGCGCAGGGCCGGCCTTGCGGGTGATCATCGCGTTCGGGAAATTCCACGGCGTGATCGCCGCGCACACGCCGACCGGCTGCTTGATCGCCAGAATGCGCTTGTCGGCCTGGTGCTGCGGAATGGTGTCCCCGTAAACGCGCCGGCCTTCCTCTGCGAACCAGTCGATGAAGGATGCCCCATAGACGATTTCGCCCCGGGATTCGGCCAGCGGCTTGCCCTGCTCCGCAGTCATGAGGACCGCGAGGTCTTCCTGGTTCTCCATCATCAGGTCGTGCCAGCGGCGCAGCACGACTGCGCGCTCCTTCGCCGTTTTCGACCGCCATGCCGGCCAGGCGCGTTCGGCCGCTTCGATGGCGCGGCGGGTCTCGCCCGCACCCATCTTCGGCACCGTGCCCAGCACTTCGCCGGTCGCCGGGTTCGTAACCGCAACCGTTTCGCCGCTGTCGGCGTCGCACCACGCGCCGTCGACATAGCATTGCTGCCGCAGCAGGGACGGATCGTTCAGCTTCATGGCAAACCTCTTCTCGCCGGCGGACCGCCGGGTGCGGAAAGCGGCGAACAGCTAAGGCCCGAGGGGCGTCCAGTGGGCATCCACCAGCTGTTCCACCGCCGGGAATCGTTGCTTGTAGTCCATCGTGCCGCTGCCCGAAATCCAGTATCCCAGATAGACGACATCCAGTTCGGCGGCGCGGGCGATGTCGATCAGGCGCAGGATCATGAGGGTTCCGAGGCTCCGGCGCGCTTCGGCGGGATCGAAGAAGCTGTAAACGGCGGAAAGCCCGTCCTCCAGCCAGTCCGCAAGGCAGGCGGCGAGCAGACGGCCCGAGGCGTCGCGGAGCTCCAGGACGAAACTCGACACGGGCGTTTCGTCCACCATGCTGCGAAAATCGGCAAAGGTCATCGCCGCCATCTTGCTGCTCGTATGCCGGCTCGACTGATAGCGGCGGAAGAGCGAATACTGCTCCGCCGTGCCGACGGCCGGGCGCAGCATGTCCTCAAGATCGGCATTACGGCGGCGAACCCGCCGCAGCGAGCGGCTGTCCCGGTAGGCAGCGACATTGATGCGGACCGGCACGCAGGCCGAACAACTCTTGCAGGCCGGGCGATAGGCGTAGCCGTAGCTCCGCCGGAAGCCCGCGCGGGAAAGGTCGGTATAGAGGGAGCCGGCCTCGGGGTCGCCAAGCTCGATGACGAGCTTGCATTCGAGCTGTTCCGGCAAATAGGGACAGGCGCCCGGCGTCGTGGCGTGGAATAGCTTCGGGCGTCTGGCTTTGCCGAGGTCCATGAGCGGATCCGACGAACTGCGTTGCGGGAAATATAAACCGCTGCAGCGGCGGGACAACCGGTTATACTTGCAGAACTGTCCCACCCGCACGCAGGCTGCCGCCATGTTTTTCAACCTGATGAAGAAGGTCCAGATGGTCAGCCCGGACCGGGCGCTGCCGGACCGCGACCGCGTCATGCCGGTTCCGCCCCAGCATTTCGTCAACGGCGCTCCCATGACGCCTCCCTTCCCGGACGGCATGGAGCGGGCCCTGTTCGGGCTCGGCTGCTTCTGGGGCGCCGAGCGCAAGTTCTGGGAAACGCCCGGCGTGTGGACCACGGCGGTCGGCTATGCGGGCGGCTACACGGCCAATCCGACCTATGAGGACGTCTGCACCGGCCGCACCGGGCATAATGAGGTGGTCCTCGCCGTGTTCGACCCGGCGCGCGTTTCCTACGATGCGCTGCTCAAGGTCTTCTGGGAGACGCACGACCCGACCCAGGGCATGCGCCAGGGCAACGACATCGGCACGCAGTACCGCTCCGGCATCTATGTTTATTCCGACGCGCAGCGCCGTGCGGCGGAGGCGTCCAGGGCGCGTTTCGCGGAGGCGCTCAGGCAAGCCGGCTACGGAGCGATCACCACCGAAATCGTGGACGCGCCGCCCTTCTACTACGCTGAGGACTACCACCAGCAATATCTGGCCAAGGTGCCTTACGGATATTGCGGCCTTGGAGGCACCGGCGTCTCCTGCCCGGTCGGCGTCGCGGCAGCGGAGTAAGCGCGAGGGAAATCAGCCCAGGGCTTTCCTGAACCGCCTGAGCGCGTCCAGGTGCTCGCCTACAGTCTCGAAGCCGGAATACATGGTGCGCACGGTCGCATGGCTCACGCCTAGCGTCTCCCAGCGCTCCAGTTCCCGCGCGGCTTCTTCGGGCGCCCGGTCGCCGATGTGAATCGTCCCGTCGATGCCGAGCGCGCCGGGGTCTCGGCCCGCCTTCTCGGCCGCGCCGCGCGCCAGAGCGATCTGCCGCGCCATCTCGTTGCCCGGCGACACGCGCGGATTGGCGAACCAGCCGTCGCCGATGCGCCCGGCGCGTTCTATCGCCGGGTCCTGAAAGGCGCCGACCCAGACCGGGATCGGGCGCTGCGCAGGCAGCGGATTGATGCCGGCCTCCCGGTGCTCGTGCCATTCGCCGGAGAAGCTCCCCGACGGCTCGGTCCACAAGCGCCGGAGATAGTCCACCTGTTCTTCCATTCGCCGGGCCCGGTTTCGGAAGGGCTGTCCGAGCACTTCGAACTCCATGGCGTTCCACCCGATGCCGACGCCCAGGCGCAGCCTGCCGCCGGACAGGAGGTCGATTTCCGCCGCCTGCTTGGCCACCAGCGCCGTCTGGCGCTGCGGCAGGATCAGGATGGCGGTGGCAAGCTCGATCCGCTCCGTGGCGCAGGCCAGGAAACCGAACAGGGTCAAAGGCTCGTGGAACATGTTGTCGAGCGTGTAATAGGCCCGCCAGTCCTCCGCGCCGTTGGAGACCTCCTGCATCACATGGTCGATGCAGGTGAGATGGTCGTAGCCGAGCGCCTCCACCTCCTGCGCGAACCCGCGGATAACCCCCGGGTCCGTCCCGATTTCCGTCGTCGGAAATGCCACGCCGATCTTCATGCCGTTTTCCCTCTTCCCTGCCCGATCTGCCGGTCGCCGCGCGGGCCCGTCTCGTCGCCGTGCAGCGCATGCGCCCGCGCCTCGAAGGCGAGCGCCATCCGCTTTGCGGCCTCATGGAAGAAGCGGCTCGCCAGCCCCCGCAGCAACGCCGAGCGGAAGTCGCAGTCGATGCTGAAATCTATCACCGTCCCGCCCTCGGCGGGCAGGAAGCGCCAGTGCGTCGCCATGTGCGAGAGGGGCCCGTGCGCGTAGGCGACGTCGATGCGTTCCGGCGGCGTCAGCGAGACGCGGGAGGTGAAGCTCTCGCGAAAGGGCCCGAAGCGCACCCGGAGGTCGGCGACGACAAGCGCCCCCTCCCGCCGGCGGATGCGCGCCCCGGCGCACCAGGGAATGAACTCGGGATAACGCTCGATATCCGCGACAAGGGCGAACATCTGATCCGGCGGATAGGGCACGAACCGCTGTTCGCGGTGGCTCGGCATCAGCCGCGCGCGGCCTTCAGCTTCGCGAAATCGCTGTCGGCATGGTACGAGGAGCGGGTGAGCGGCGAGGCCGAGACAAGCAGGAAGCCCTTGGCCCTGGCCAACGCCGCATAGGCCTCGAACTCCTCCGGCGTCACGAAGCGGTCCACCGCATGATGCTTCGGCGTCGGCTGGAGGTACTGGCCGATGGTGAGGAAATCGACATCGGCGCAGCGCAGGTCGTCCATCACCTGCGCGACCTGTTCGCGGGTCTCGCCGAGGCCGACCATCATTCCGGACTTCGTGAACAGGGCGGGGTCCAGTTCCTTGGCGCGCTCCAGCAGGCGGACGCTGTGATAGTAGCGCGCACCCGGCCTGACGGCGCTGTAGAGGCCCGGCACGGTTTCGAGATTGTGGTTGAAGACATCCGGCCTCGCGGCGATCACTGTCTCCAGCGCGCCTTCCTTGCGCAGGAAATCCGGCGTGAGCAGTTCGACGGTCGTGCCGGGCGCATAGCTGCGGATCCAGCCGACCGTCTCGGCGAAATGGGCCGCGCCGCCATCGTCGAGGTCGTCGCGGTCCACGGAGGTGATGACCACATGCGCCAGGCCCAGCTTCGCCACGGCCTTGCCCACATTTTCCGGCTCGCCCCGGTCGAGCGCGCCGGGCCTGCCGGTCGCGACATTGCAGAAGGTGCAGGCTCGGGTGCAGATTTCGCCCATGATCATCATCGTGGCGTGGCGCTCGGCCCAGCACTCGCCGATATTCGGGCAGCCCGCCTCCTCGCACACCGTCGAAAGGCCGTGCTCGCGCACGATCCGGCGCGTTTCCGCATAGGCTTTCGAGGTCGGCGCCTTGACCCGGATCCAGGGCGGCTTGCGCGGGCTCGGATTGTCCGGGCGCAGCCGCTTCTCGGGATGCCGGAAGGGGCGTCCCCTCCGCGCAGCGGCGGGGTCAGTAGTGGATAGCGCGTCCATATGCGTCCAGCACCGATTCGTGCATCGCCTCGGAGAGGGTCGGATGCGGAAAGACGGTATGCATCAGTTCTGCTTCCGTCGCCTCCAGATTGCGGGCGATGGCATATCCCTGGATCAGTTCCGTTACTTCGGCGCCGATCATGTGCGCTCCCAGCAACTCGCCCGTCGCTGCGTCGAACACGGTCTTGATGAGCCCCTCCGGCTCGCCGAGCGCAATCGCCTTGCCGTTGCCGACATAGGGGAACCGGCCCACGCGGACCTCGTGACCCGCCTCCTTCGCAGCCGCCTCAGTATAGCCGATGCTGGCCACCTGCGGGCGGCAATAGGTGCAGCCGGGAATCGTGCGCGGGTCGAGAGGGTGCAGCCCGTCCAGCCCGGCGATCTTCTCGACGCAGAGCACGCCCTCATGGCTGGCCTTGTGGGCCAGCCAGGGCGACCCCACCAGGTCGCCGATGGCATAGACGCCCGGTTCGCCGGTCCGGAGCCATTCGTCCACCACGACATGGCCGGCCTCCACCCGGACGCCTGTGTCTTCGAGGCAGAGGTCCTCGACATTGCCGGTTATGCCGACCGCCAGAATGGTCCTGTCGGCGTCAACGGTCACCGTTTCTCCGTCAGCGGTCTGCACTTGCGCCTTGCCGTCCGACACTTCCGTCACCTGCGCTCCCGTCATCAGGGTCATGCCCTGCTTGCGGAACGCCTTGAGCGCGAAGTCGGAAATCTCCGGATCCTCCACCGGAAGGATGCGGTCCACAAGCTCCACGACCGTCACCGGCACGCCCAGATTGCAGTAGAAGCTCGCAAACTCGATGCCGATGGCGCCCGAGCCGATCACCAGCAGGCTCTCCGGCATTTCCTCGGGGACCATCGCCTCCTTGTAGCTCCAGACCGTCTTGCCGTCCGGCTCCAGATTCGGCAGGGACCGCGCGCGCGCGCCGGTCGCAAGGACGATATGGGGCGCGGCGAGCGTATCGACCTCCTCTCCGTCCTTCTCGACCGCGACGCGCCCGCTTCCCGCCAGCCGGCCCGCGCCGTCGATGACGGTCACCTTGTTCTTCCTCAGCAGATGAGTGACGCCACGCGACAACTGCCCGGCGACCTTCCGGGAGCGCTTCACGATCCGGGCGAGGTCGAAGGACACATCGCCCGCGCTGAAGCCGTAGTCGCGGAGATTGTGCAACAGGTGGTTGATCTCGGAGGTGCGCAGCAGCGCCTTGGTCGGGATGCAGCCCCAATTGAGGCAGATCCCGCCCAGATGCTCGCGCTCGACCAGCGCCGCGTTCATGCCGAGCTGCGCGGCGCGAATCGCCGCGACATAGCCCCCCGGTCCGCCGCCGACGACGACGAGATCGAATTGTTTGTCGGCCATTGCCTTACTCCGGGCGGGCTACAGCAACATGGCGGCCGGGCATTCGACCAGCGCCTTGAACACGCCGAGCAGACGGGCGCCGAGCGCGCCATCCACGGCGCGGTGGTCGCAGGAGAGCGTGCAACTCATCACGGTGGCGACCGCAAGCGCGCCCTTCTTCACGACCGGGCGCTGCTCCCCCGCGCCGACCGCCAGAATGGTTCCCTGGGGCGGATTGATGACGGCGTCGAATTGCCGGATGCCGAACATGCCGAGATTGGAGACGCTGGTGGTGCCGCCCTGGTATTCCTCCGGCATCAGCCTGCCCTCGCGGGCGCGGGCGGCGAAGTCCGCCATCTCGGTGGAAATTTCGGCGAGCCCCTTCGCCTCCGCCCGGCGCACGACCGGCGTCACCAGCCCGTTGGGTATCGAGACGGCCACCGACACATCGACCTGCCGGAACCTGAGCAGGCCGTCCTCGGTCCAGGCGGCATTGGCGTCCGGCACGCGGCAAAGCGCCGTTGCCAGCGCCTTGACGACGAAATCGTTGACCGAGACCTTGACGCCTTCCGGCGCGCGCAGATTGATCTCCTGGCGCGCTTCCAGCAACTCGTCGATCTCGCAATCGACCGTCAGATAGAAATGCGGGACGGTCTGCTTGGACTCGGTCAGCCGGCGCGCAATGACCCTGCGCATGTTCGAGTGCCTGATGCGCTCGAAGGGCGGCAGGCCCGGCAACTGCTCCGGTTCCGCCGGGGCCGGAGGCGCCGCTGCGCCCTGCCGGAGTTCGCGCTCGATGTCCCGCTTGACGATCCGGCCCTCGGGCCCGCTGCCGGCCACGCTGTCCAGGGGGAGTTCGGCCTCGCCCGCCAGCCGCCGCGCCAGCGGGCTCGCAAAAATCCGCTCGCGGCCCTCATCCGCCTCGGCCGGAGCCGCCCGGCCCGCGGCCCGGCGCACATCGTCGCGCGTGATCCGGCCATGCGCGCCGCTGCCGGTTAGCGTCGCGAGGTCTATGCCGGCGAGAGCGGCCATGCGCCGCGCGAGCGGCGTCGCCTTCGCCTCCCGGCCCGTCTCCTGCTCCGGCGCGGCCGAAGGCGCCTCGGCTTCGGACGGCGGAGCGGACGGCGCGGACGGCGCTGCGGCCGCCTCTTCACCCGGTTCCTCGCCCTCTTCCACAAGCACGGCAATCACGGCATTGACGGCGACGCCTTCGCTGCCCTCCGGCACCACGATGCGCCCGACAATGCCCTCATCGACCGCCTCGACCTCCATCGTCGCCTTGTCGGTTTCGATTTCGGCGATCACATCGCCCGGCTCCACCCTGTCGCCCTGGCCCACCAGCCACTTGACGAGATTGCCCTCCGTCATTGTCGGCGACAAAGCCGGCATCAGTATCTGGGTCGCCATACCGAGCGTTCCCTTCAGGCGTAGCAGACGGTCCGCGCCGCAGCGGCAATGCGCGCCGCATCCGGCAGGGCCAGAGCCTCGAGGTTGGCGGCATAGGGCATCGGCACGTCCTCCCCCGTCACACGCACCACCGGCGCGTCCAGCCAGTCGAAGGCGTCTTCCATCGCAATCGCCGCAATCTCGGAGCCGATGCCGGCCACGGGCCACCCTTCCTCCACGGAAACGATGCGGTTGGTCTTGCGAATGGATGCCGCGATGGTGTCCCTGTCGAGCGGCCGCAGCGTTCTGAGGTCGATCACCTCGGCGTCGATCCCGTCTTCGGCCAGCGTCTCCGCCGCTTCCAGGGCCACTGCGCACATGCGCGAGAAAGCGACAATCGTCACGTCCTTGCCGGGGCGCAGCACCTTTGCGCGGCCGATCGGCACCGTGCGGTCGGGATCGGTCGGCACCGCGCCGCGTTGCCCGTAGAGAATCTCGTTCTCCAGGAAGATGACGGGATTCGGGTTCCGGATAGCGGATTTGAGCAGCCCCTTCGCATCCGCGGCCGAAAACGGCGAGACGACAATCAGGCCCGGAACATGCGCATACCAGCTCGCGTAACACTGCGAATGCTGCGCGGCGACGCGCGAGGCCGCCCCGTTCGGGCCCCGGAAGACGATCGGGCAGCCCATCTGGCCGCCGGACATGTAGAACGTCTTGGCGGCGGAGTTGACGATCTGGTCGACGGCCTGCATGGCGAAGTTGAAGGTCATGAACTCGACCACGGGGCGCAGCCCGCCAAACGCCGCCCCGACGCCGAGCCCCGCAAACCCGTGCTCGGTGATCGGCGTGTCGCGGACGCGCCGGGCCCCGAACTCGGCGAGCAGGCCCTGGGTCACCTTGTAGGCGCCCTCATATTCCGCGACTTCCTCGCCCATCACGAAGACCGCCTCGTCGCGGCGCATTTCCTCCGCCATGGCGTCGCGAAGCGCCTCGCGCACGGTCATCTCCACCGTCTCGCCCCGGTAATCGGCCTCGGGCGCGGGCTCCGGTTTCGGTTTCGACGCCTCGCGCCCGGGTTGGGCCGGCGCCGGAGGCGGCGCCTTCGCGACCGGGGACGGCGCTTCGGCGGCCGGAACGGCGTCCGCGTTTTCGCCCTCGCCTCTCAGCCACAGGATCGTGGCGTTGACCTCAATGCCTTCGGCCCCTTCCGGAACGGCCAGGCTGGCGACGATGCCTTCGTCCACCGCCTCGACTTCCATCGTCGCCTTGTCGGTCTCGATTTCCGCCAGCACATCGCCGGGGCTGACGCGGTCGCCCTCTGCGACGAGCCATTTGGCGAGCGTTCCTTCCGTCATGGTCGGCGACAATGCCGGCATGGTCACGGCGACTGGCATGGCCTCACGCCTCCAGAAGGACGTCGGTGTGGAGTTCGGACGGATCGGGCTCCGGGCTCTGCTCGGCGAATTGGGCCGCGTCGACGACGATCTCCCTTATCTCGGCATCGACCGCTTTCAGCGCGTCGGCATCGGCGTGGCCTTCGCTCTCCAGCACATGACGCAGCCGCTCGATGGGGTCGCGGTCGCGGCGCATCCGGTTGACCTCCTCGCGCGTGCGGTATTTCGCCGGATCGGACATGGAATGCCCGCGATAGCGATAGGTCTCCATCTCCAGAATGGCCGGCCTGCCGCTCCGTGCTTCCGCCACGGCCTCGCTTGCAGCGGCGTGCACGGAGCGCACATCCATGCCGTCCACCAGCCGGCCGGGAATCGCGAAGCCGCTGCCGCGCGCATGCAGGGCCGAACCGGCAGCCGCCCGCGATACGGAGGTCCCCATGCCGTATTTGTTGTTCTCGATCACGAACAGGACCGGCAGTTCCCAGAGCGCCGCAAGATTGAAGGACTCATAGACCTGCCCCTGGTTGGCCGCCCCGTCGCCGAAATAGACGACCGACACGCCGTCCTCGCCCCTGTAGCGGTGCGAGAAGCCGAGGCCGACGCCGATGGGCACCTGCGCGGCGACGATGCCATGCCCGCCGAAGAAGTTCTTCTCCCGCGAGAACATGTGCATGGAGCCGCCCTTGCCGCGCGAATAGCCCCCCTCGCGGCCCGTGAGCTCCGCCATGACGCCGCGCGCTTCCATGCCCGCCGCCAGCATGTGGCCGTGGTCCCGGTAGCCGGTGACGACGGAGTCCCGCTCGCCGAGGCAGGCCTGAATGCCGACGACCACGGCCTCCTGTCCGATATAGAGGTGGCAGAAGCCGCCGATCAGGCCCATGCCGTACATCTGCCCCGCCCGCTCCTCGAAGCGGCGGATCAGCAGCATGTCCCGGTACCAGCCCAGCAGCCGGCCGGAATCGGCGGAAACGCCGTTCGCCGCGGCCCGTCCGTTCCTCTTGCCGGACGCGGCGCTCCGCTTCTTCGACGGTTGCCTGCTCATGTCCGGCCTCCGCGTTCCCGAAACCCGCTCATCCGGAGTCCGCATCCAGCAGGATGACGATTTCGTCCGGCCGCCCGACATGCAGCACGGCGCGGACATACTCGTCGAGCAGATCGGCGTCCGCCGGTTCCTGCTTGAGCTGGGCGGCGCGCAGTTCGAGACGCAGGCGATGCTCGCGCAACACGTCGTGCTGCGCCTGCACCTCGGTAATATGGCGCTCGACTTCCATAAGCGACAGCGCTCCGCGTTCGCCCACCAGGGCGTGATAGCCGAAATAAACAGCAATACACGCCGCCGCTACCGGCCCCGCCGCCAGTCTCAACAAACGCTGCGCTTCGCTGCGTGTCGACATGATGCGGCAAGGAAACACGATGCGCCGGCCGGGTCAATCCGGCGCCCCGGGCCTTTGCGAGCTTCTGGCTGGAGGAGCCGATTTGTGGTTCTCTCCCGCGCCCTCTCTTTTGTTCGGCGTGGAATCCGGAGGGAATGCGCACATGATCGACCTCGGCATTTACAGCTCCATCGCCAACCCGCCCCGCGGAGCCGACCTGGACCGGTGCATGGCGGAGGCGATCCGGGAGGCGGAGGCGGCCGAGGCGGCGGGCTTTTCCGGGTTCTTCGTGGGCGAGCACCATCAGGACAGGGACGGCTTCCTGCCATCGCCTTTCGTGGTGCTGGCGGCCATTGCGGCGCGCACCAGCCGTATCCGCGTCGGCACGGCCGTCCTGCTTCTGCCGCTTCACCACCCGATCCGCGTCGCCGAGGACGCCGCAACGCTCGATGTCATCTCCAGCGGACGCGCCGTGCTCGGCGTCGGCCTGGGCTACCAGGAGGCGGATTTCCGCGCCGCCGGCATCGACAGGCGCGAGCGGGTGCCCCGCTTCGAGGAATCCGTGGCGATCCTGCGCCAGGCATGGACCGGCCAGCCTGTCCGGCACGAGGGCCGGGCGTTCCGGATCGACGGCGTGCGGGTGACGCCGCCGCCGCTGCAGAAGCCCGGCATCCCGATCTGGATCGGCGGCTGGGTGCCGGCGGCCGTCGAGCGCGCCGGACGCCTGGGCGATACGCTGGTGCTGGGTCCTTCGTTCACGCTGGAGGAAAACCGGGCGCTGGCGGAACGCTACCGCGCCGCTGCGGAGGCCGCCGGAAGAACGCCCCAATTGGTGTTGATGCGCGACGCCTGGGTCGCCGACAGCTTCGAGGAAGCGGCCCGCATCTACGGCCCCGAAGTCTCCGACGCCTACCGCTACTACTGGCGCAACGGCGCCACCGCATTCCGGGGCTTCGTGTCGGAGGCCGAGTTCCGCTTCGAGAATGTCTGGAAGGACCGGATCATCGCCGGCGCGCCGGAAGCCTGCATTGCCGAATTCAAGCGCTGGTCGGAGGCCCTCGGCGTGAACAGCTTCATGCTCCGGCTCCGACACGCCCATTCCGGCGGGCCGCCGCACCGCGAGATCGTGAAGGCCATCGAGCGCTTCGGCCGGGACGTGATCCCCTATCTGTAGCCGCAAATGGAGGGCTCGCGCGGAGAGCCCGATGCGGACTCATCCGTCGATGCCCTCGAAGTAGCTGAGGGCCGGCAAATTGCGGCGTTGATGGACGATCCGCAATATTACCGGTTCGTTGTCGGCTGCCGCTATTCGCGCGAAAAATACGACATGCCGCTCATAGCTCACCGAGCGCAGACCCTCTGCGAAGACACTGCGGTCCCGGCCGCCGTCGGGGCGTTCCGAAATGCCATCGAACACCCGGACCAGGCCGCGGTAATAGCTCAACCACTGTTCCCTGCCCCAGGTCTCGACTGTGTACTGCCTGATCTCTTCCAGGTCCCGCCGCGCCCGGTGGGACAGCCTGATTGTCGTAGGAGCATCGTTATCGCAGGCCGGCGTCCGGCTCGAAGGCATGGGGGTCGAATTCGGAGAACGCACCCCCTTCCGCTTCACGCATAGCCTGTTTCAGGTCCGCTTTCAGCATGTAGAACTGCCGCGCTCCGTCCTGTTCCATGAGCGCGCGCAGTGCAGCGCGCACCACTTCGCTTACGTTGGCGTAAGCGCCGGACCTGACCTGGCCCTGCACATAGGCTTCCATTTGCTTTGTGAGGTGCACGTTCGGCATGCATGTGCCTCAATATGTCCAAACCTGCCCGATTCTGCCAACATACATATCGTCGATCAAGTCGAGGCGAAACTCGCCGACAAGCCCGGCCGCCTTGCGCCGCGTGCGGTCCCCGCCGCATACTGGTGTCCCGGTCCGGGTAGCGAATTCAGGGCCATGCTCGACCTGCCGAACCTGCTCAGCCTGTCGAGAATAGCGGCTTTGCCGCCGCTTGCGCTGCTGCTCGCAACGGACCGGCCCTGGTGGGCGGCCGGCCTGTTCGTCGCCGCAGCCGCAACGGACCTGCTGGACGGCTATCTGGCCCGGCGGCACGGCAAGGTCACTGCCTTCGGCGCAACGCTCGACCCGATTGCCGACAAGGTGCTGGTGAACGGGACGGCGCTGCTGCTGGCCGGCCTCGGCGCTCTGGGGCTCTGGGGCACGCTGGCCGCCCTGCTGATTCTGGCGCGCGAATTCGCTGTGTCCGGCCTGCGCGAGGCGGCGGGAGGCGGCGCGCTTCCGGTCACCCGTGTCGCGAAATACAAGTCCGCCGCGCAGATGACGGCCCTGACCCTGTTGATCGCAGCCCCCGAATTGCCCCCGGCAGCCCATGAACTGGGCGTCGTCCTGCTCTGGATCGCCGCCGCGCTCACTCTGTGGACCGGCGCCGGTTACCTCCGCAAGGCGATGGGCGCGCTCGGATGAAGGTGCTCGGCGTCGCAGGCTGGAGCGGCAGCGGCAAGACCACCCTCGTGCTCAAGCTCATTCCGGCGCTGCTGCAGCGCGGCGTCGCGGTGTCGACCGTCAAGCATGCGCACCACAATTTCGACGTGGACAAGCCCGGAAAGGACTCCTGGGAGCACCGGCAGGCCGGGGCGCGGGAGGTGCTGGTGGCGTCGGGCCGGCGCTGGGCGCTGATGCACGAGTTGCGCGAGGAAACGGAGCCGCCGCTGTCGAACCTGCTCGCCCGGCTCTCGCCCGTGGACCTCGTGCTGGTCGAGGGCTACAAGCGCGAGCCGCACCCGAAGCTGGTGGTGCACCGCGCGACGGTGGACGGCCCGCCGCTCTGGCCCGACGACCCGAACGCCATCGCCGTCGCCTGCGACAGGGCGACCGCGGACGCGGTCATGGCGGACGGCCTCGAAGCGCTCGACCTTGACGACCCGGAGGCAATCGCCGATTTCATCGTCGAGCGGCTGGAGTTGCACAAGTGAAGATCCTCTATTTCGCCTGGCTGCGCGACAGGGCCGGCATGTCGGAGTACGAGGTCGCGCCTCCGCCGGGCGTTACCACGGTCGGCGCATTGATCGACTGGCTGGCCGCCCGGGACGAGAGGCAGGCGGAAGTCTTCGCCGACCGCTCGGTGGTGCGCTTCGCGGTCAACCAGGACTTCGCCGAAGCCGACACCCCCGTCGGCCCCGGCGACGAGGTGGCCTTCTTTCCCCCGGTCACCGGAGGGTGACGCGATGATCCGGGTGCAGCGCGAGGCCTTCGATGTCGGGCGCGAGATCGCGGCGCTTACCGCCGGCAACACCCGCATCGGCGGCGTCGCCAGCTTCGTCGGGCTGGTGCGCGACCTGGGCGGGCTGCGCTCCATGACGCTGGAGCACTATCCCGGCATGACGGAGCGCCAGTTGGAGCTGATCGACGCCGAGGCGCACCGGCGCTGGCCGCTGGAGGCTTCGCTGATCGTCCACCGCTACGGGCGTCTGGAGCCGGGCGAGCCCATCGTGCTGACGATCACCGCTTCGGCCCACCGCCAGGCGGCCTTCGACAGTTGCAACTTCCTGATGGACTGGCTCAAGACCGAAGCCCCCTTCTGGAAGCGCGAGGAGGGGGAAGACGGCGAACGCTGGGTCGCCGCGCGCGTCGACGATGACGAGGCGCGGGAGCGCTGGAGGGAGACGGGGTAACGCCTCGCACCGGGGCGGTCGTTGCCGGACTCATGCCGGGAGCGTCCCGTTGCGCACCGCTCCCGCCCCTCAGACAGCCCCGGCAAGATGAAATCCAGCCCCAAAAACAACCACAAAACGCGCCCCAAATCCCGCGCGCCAACGCCCAGCTGCCGGATTTAGGGTCATGACATCGCCGGCCCTCTGTCCCGCGAGGGCTACCGGATTCACACATCTCGTTTCGCCTTGTATCCGGCGCGCTTGCCGGTCTAGCTACACCCCGCTCCGCACCCGGCTCGTCGCCCCGGCCCCCGAGCCGGGGCCCATCCCTGACTCGCGCCACCGCCGCAGCCGGTGGAGAGCAGGCTCAACCGCTGAAACTGCCGCCAGGACCGAGGTTGGGCCCCGGCTCG
>JAJDVH010000274.1 GCA_022826185.1 Alphaproteobacteria bacterium | reverse complement strand
CCGGCCGCCCTTCTCGTTGCACAGCTTGGCCGAGACCAGCAGGGCGCGCAGCCCGCTGCTGTCCACATAGCCCATGCCCTCGCAGTCCAGCACGACGCGGGTGCTGCCGCGCCCGACGGCGGCGAAGATCCGCTCCGTCAGGATCGGCGCGTTCCTGCCCTCCAGCCGCCCGTCCAGCGTGAGCAGGGCCGCCCGCTCCAATTGCCGCTCGGCAATGGCGAAGCCGCGCCCTTCTTCCGCCTCCCGGGAGGTTTCGGCGGCCGGCGCGGCAAGCGCGTCCTCGACGGTTTCGGGGCAGTCGAGGACCATCAGCAGCCCGGTCGCGTCGAGGACCGCCCGGCATTCGGGCCTCAGCCCCGCCACGGCGAAATCGCAGCCGGTCTGGAGGCACGCCCTGGCGCCGAGGAGCAGGGCGCGCAAGCCGGCGCTGCTGATAAAGGCGACCTCGCCGCAGTCCACCACCAGGCGGCCGGGGCCGGTCTTCGCGACGGCGGCGAGCCTGGCCTCCAGGTCGGGAGCCCCGACCGCGTCCAGACGCCCGGCCGGAGAGACGACGACCGCCGGTCCCTCGTTCCGCTCCTCGATCTTCATCGCGCCGATCCCGTCATCGCCTGCCCGCCGCCTGCCTCCCGTTTCGAGGGGCCGGTTGCATGCGGGCATAGTATATCAGCGTGCGCGCGATTCATACGGGCGGGGGCGGCCGCAGCCTGCCGGGCATCTCGACCCGCGCGCGCCGCTGTTGTAGCAATGCCGGCCTCAGCCGACGGGAAGAGCCGAACGACATGGCCCCAGATACAGGAGACCGCGCCCCCCCGGGCCGCCCGAGCCGCGCAAAAGCCGAAGAGGCGGTGCGCACCCTGTTGCAATGGGCGGGGGACGACCCCGACCGCGAGGGCCTGCTCGGCACGCCCGACCGGGTGCTCAGGGCCTACAGCGAGTTCTTCGCCGGCTATGCCGACGACCCGGTGAAGGTGCTGGAGCGCACATTTGAGGAGACCGCCGACTATGACGAGATGATCGTGGTGCGCGACATCCGCCTGGAGAGCCATTGCGAGCACCACATGGTGCCGATCATCGGCAAGGCCCATGTGGGCTACCTGCCGGCGGGCCGTGTGGTCGGCATCTCCAAGCTCGCGCGCGTGGTGGACATTTTCGCCAAGCGCCTGCAGATCCAGGAGAAGCTGACCGCCGAGGTGGCGGACACGATCGACCGGGTGCTGAAGCCGCGCGGCGTGGCGGTGGTCATCGAGGCCACGCATATGTGCATGGCGATGCGCGGCATCCACAAGACCGCGTCGTCCACCGTGACCAGCCGGATGCTGGGCGGCTTCCGCACCGACCCGACCACCCGGCGCGAGTTCCTGACCATGATCGGCAGAGGTGGCGATTCCGTGTGAGCCGCGCTAACCTTGCCGGCGACAAACCGCCGGAGGGGAACGCGATGACCTACACGCTTGAGCAATTCGCCGCCGAGTGCCGCGAGGCGCTGGCCGCCGACAGCGGCAGGGCCGGCAGGGAGGGCGTCCTCGCCTGTGTGAAAAAGGCGCTGGCGAGCCCGGAATTCCTGGAGACGCATCTCGGGCCGGACGCGACCGCCGAGCGCGAGATCATCTATGAGGACCCGGATTACGGCTTCTGCATCTGCGCCCATGTCTATCAGGGCGCGCGCACCAGCGGGCCGCACGACCACGGGCCGACCTGGGCGATCTACGGCCTGGCGTCGGGCGAGACCGAGATGACCGACTGGCGCATCGTCGAGCCGCCGCAGGACGGCAAGCCGGGCAAGGTCGAACTCTCCCGCGTCTACGAGATGAAGCCGGGCGACGCCTTTCTCTACGACATAGGCGACGTCCATGCCCCGCGCCGGATGTCGTCGAGCCGCCTCATCCGCATCGAGGGCTGCGACACCATGAAGGTCCAGCGCACGCCGCTCATGGCGGTGGAAGACGCGGACGCCGCGGAATGAGCGTGCGGATCCGCCGGCTGACGCCGGCATTCGCGGGCGAGGTCTCGGGCGTCGATACGACGCGCGCGCTGCCGCCGGGCATGGCGGAGGACCTCGACGCCGGCATGGCGGAACACGGCGTGCTGGTGTTTCCCGGCCAGGCGCTGACCGACGAGCAGCAGGCCGCGTTCAGCCAGAATTTCGGCAGTCTGGAGATGCCGTCGGCGGTGTCCAACATCACCAAGGAGCATGAGCGCCGGCTCGGCCCCGCCATGGCGGACGTGTCCAACCTCACCAAGGAGCACCGGCCCTTCGACCGCGAGGACCGGCGGCGCATGTTCAATCTCGGCAACCGCCTCTGGCACTCGGATTCCTCCTTCCGGGCGGTGCCGGCGAAATACTCGCTGCTCTCCGGGCGCATCCTGCCGTCGAGCGGCGGCAATACCGAGTTCGCCGACATGGCGGGGGCTTACGACGCGCTCGACGCGGCGATGAAGGCGCGGATCGAGGACCTGGTCTGCGAACATTCGCTGCTCTATTCGCGCGGGCGGCTCGGCTTCGAGGGCCTGACGGACGAGGAGAGGGCCAATTTCCGCCCCGTGCGCCAGGCCCTGGTGCGCGTCCACCCGGCAAACGGGCGCAAGTCGCTCTACCTCTCCGCCCATGCCGGCAGGATCGTCGGCTGGCCGGTGCCGGAAGGCCGCCTGCTGCTGGAGGAGCTGACCGAGCACGCGACGCAGAGGCGGTTCGTCTATGCGCATGAATGGCGCGTGAACGATCTCGTGATCTGGGACAACCGGCGCACCATGCACCGCGCGCGCCCCTTCGACGATGTCAACGAGGTCCGCGACATGCGCCGCACCACCGTGGCCGGCGAGGAAATGACAACCGCCCAGGCGGCCTGAGGACCGTGCCCGACAGCGGCGGACCGGCGCCCAACCCGGCGGAGCGGCTGGCGGCATTTGCGGCGGAGTTGCGGGCGGGGGACGTGCCGGCGGCGGTTCGGGAGCGGGCGCGGCACCTGATTCTCGATGCGCTCGGCGTGGCGGCGGCCTCCAGCCGGCAGGAGTTCGCGCGCGTCATGCTGGAGGGCTTCCGGGCGGCCGGCGGCGGGGGCGGGTCCGGCGTGGTGGCGATGGGGGCGCGGCTGTCGCTCCGCGATGCGGCGGCGCTCAATGCCGCGCTCATCCACGGCCTCGACTTCGACGACACCCATCCGGGCGCGGTGGTGCATTGCACGGCCGTCTCCCTGCCCGCCGCGCTGGCGCTGGGGGAAGAGCGCGACGCGCCGGGCGCGGAAATCCTCACCGCCTATATCGCCGCGATGGAATGCGCGGCGCGGATCGGCCTTGCCGCCGATTACGGCTTCCACCGGCGCGGCTTCCACGCCACCGGGATCGCGGGGCACTTTTCCTCCGCGCTGGCGGCCGGGCGGCTCATGGGCCTCGATGCCCCGGCGCTCGCCTCCGCGCAGGGCGTGTGCGTCTCGACGGCGGCGGCAAGCCGCGAGTTCTGGTCGGACGGCGCCTGGAACAAGCGCCTCCACCCCGGCTGGGCGGCACAGGCCGGCATCACCGCGGCGGGGCTCGCGGGCGCCGGCTTCAAGGGTTGCGAGCGGCCCTATGACGGGCGTTTCGGCCTCTTCCGGATGCTGATGGGCGAAGAGGCCGATGGCGTCGATTACGCGCTCCTGGCCGGCGGGCTGGGCGAGCGCTGGGAGCTGCTGGAATCCGCCGTCAAGCCCTTCCCGACCTGCCACTACACCCACGCGATCATCGACAGCGCCATCGCGCTGCGCCGGGACCACGGCCTCGAGCCCGATGACATCGCCCGCATCACGGTGCTGGTGCATGAGGACCTGATCGCGGCCTTGATGGAGCCGGAGGCGCTGAAACGCAGCCCGCCGGAAGACTATGCCGCGCGCTTCAGCGCCCCCTGGGCCGCGGCCTGCGGGCTGGCGCTCGGCAGGCTCGGCCTCGCGGAACTGGAGCCGGAGGCGCTGCAGGACCCGCGCGTGCTGGCGCTGGCGGCCCGCGCCGGGTGCCGCCCGGACCCGGACTCGCTCTTTCCGCGCTATTTCTCCGCCGGCGTCGAGGTCGAGACCCGGTCGGGCGCGCGCTTCAGGCATCACGAGGCGGTCAATCGCGGCGCCGGCGACCGGGCGCTCTCCAATGCCGAGATCGTGGAGAAGTTCCACGCCAACGCCGCCCCTGCGCTCGGCGAAGCGCGGGCCGGGGCCATGGCCGCCCATGTGCTGGACATGGAGGGGCTGACGGGACGGGAGTTGATGGAGGGGCTGATACCGGCGGCGCCGGGTTGCGGCTTATGAGGGACGCCGCCCTGCCGACGCGCCGCCCGGGGCCGTTCGGCAGCAGGACCCTAGCCAATGCGGTTCCGCCATGTTTCAATCCTGCAATGCGAAGCCGCGACGCAACCGGACCCGCAAGGGAAAACGGCGTCGCCATACCGGAAGCCGCGGACGCGCCGCCGGCGATCGCAGCCTGAGGGGGGGCCGCAACACCTCGAACCGACAAGCAACAGGCGGCCAGGGAGGAACAACGCCATGACGCTTTCTCGACGCGATTTTCTGCGCATTTCCGCGGACTACGGGACCAAGGCGGCCGTCTTTGCCGCCGTTGCCGGAACGACGTCCGCCACGCTCATCAGCCAGTTCGCAGCGAAGGACGCGCAGGCTGCCAAGAAGGCCAAATACACGATCCGCCACGGCGTCAGCGTGGTGAATCCGAAAAACGAGGAATTCCTGCAGACCCGCGCCTATGACTTCGCCAAATGGATCGAGGAAGGATCGGATGGCGAAATCGCCGTGCAGACCCTCGACAGCGGCCAGGCCTGCGCGGAAAACCAGTGCGTCGAGCGGGTCGGGGCCGGCGTGCTCGATATGGGCAATTCCTCGGCGCAGAACGCCGCCGCCGTCATCTACCACGCGCAGGCGCTCGACTGGCCGTTCCTGTGGCGGGATCCGCAATCGCTTCTCAACCTGCTGCACGATCCGGCCATGAACCCGGTTTACCGGGATGTCTGGCGGGAAAAGTACGGCGTCGAGTTCCTCTATTGCACGAACGAGCTGCGCGACATCTTCATGGGGTTGAAATACAGCGACCTGCCGGAGGTCCGTCACCCGGACGGGCTGAAGGGCCGCAAGCTCCGGATCACCAACTCCACCATGATCCAGAATTTCGCCGAGTCGCTCGGCATGAGCCCGGTGCCGCTCGCCTGGACCGAGACGCTGGAAGGCATGAAGTCCGGCGTCGTCGATGGCATGGAGACCTGGGGCGGCGCGGCCGCGAGCTTCGGCATGACCAAGGTCACGGCTCAGGTGCTCGAGCTGGACTTCTGCCCCGGAACGGGCTCGTGTTTCATGAATTTGCGGGCGATGGAGCGTATGCCCGGGCGCCTGCAGGACGTGGTTCGCGAAGCCGCCCGCAGGGCGAGCGAAGAATCGTACAACAACCTGCTGGTCGCCCTGAACACCGTCACCGGCGCCGGGCCGAACCCGACGCCGGAGAGCAACTATGTGCAGATGCAGGACACGATGCGCCATGTCCGCCTGACCGAGGACGAGATGGAGGCGTTCCGCGAGCGCGGCTCGGTCGAGCGCAACGGGCAGATCTACAGCGAGATCCGCAAGGAGCTGGACAGCCTGGCGGGCCTCGACGTGTTCGGCGCTATTGCCGAGTTCGAAGAGAAAGTGCGCGGCAAACCGCTGAATCCCCAGAAGTGGTGGGCATAGTCGCGTGGCCGGACCCCGGACGCCGCCAGGCGGTCCGGGGTCTCCTTCATTCTTTTGCGGACGGCAATCCCGGACGGCCTGACGGCGTCCGGGATGCCGAGTGTGTCTGATGGGCCAGCGGTTCGACGACCTGATTTCATGGATCGAAAAGGCGGTGATGCTGCTCGCCTACCTGACGATCATCCTGGTGGTGGGGCTGGAGACGATCCGGCGGATGATCACGGGCGAGCAGGAAGCCTGGGGGCCGGAGATCGCCATGGGCGCGTTCGTCTGGCTCTCATGGTTCGCCATGTCCGCCGGCGTGCGCACCGGCGCGCATCTCTCCTTCACCACCGTGCGGGAACGCATGCCCGACGGGATGCGCCGGGGCATGGAGGTCTTCGACTGCCTGCTCTGGTTCGTCCTGGGCGCCGTGGTCATCGTCGCGTCGTGGGACGTCGTGATGCTGAATGAGCGCTTCAACATCAAGATCTTCGGCACCGACATCCCGATCGCCGCGATCTCCATCGCCGTGCCGCTCGGCTGGGGCTTCACCATGGTCCGGGTGGCGCAACAGCTGGTCCGGGTGTTGCAGGGCAGGACCGGCCCGCATATCGCGGCGGAGGAAATCCGATGAGCGAAGGCGATCTTTCGACCCTGCAACTCCTCGTCGATTGGCTCCGCGAGGTTCTGAACGTCTGGAACATCACCGCCATCGCCGTCCTGCTGTTCTTTCTCGGCACCCCCGTCCTGCTGGTGCTGGCCGCCTGGGTGGTGGCGTCCTCCTATTTCGTCGTGGAGTTTCCGCTGACCAATGTCGGCATCGCGGCGAACGACTCGATCAAGAACTTCATCTTCCTGGCCGTGCCGCTGTTCGTCATCACCGGCGACTTCCTGACGGAGGGCGGCATCAGCCGGAGGCTGATCGCGTTCTCGCGCTCCTGCGTCGGCTTCATGCACGGCGCAACGGCCGCGACGGCGATGTTCTCCTGCGGCCTGTTTGCGGCGATTTCCGGGTCCAACGCCGCGACCGCGGCGACCATGGGGCGGCTGCTCGGGCCGGAAATGGTCGAGCGCGGCGTCAGTCCGGGCCTGTCGGGCGCGATCATTGCGGCGGGCGGCACCGTTGGCGTCATCATTCCGCCGAGCGTGATCTTCCTCATCTACGGCGTCACGATGGAGGTGCCGAGCGTCGACCTGTTTATCGGCGGCATGATTCCGGGCCTGTTGATGGTCATAGCGCTGCTCGGCAGCGCGGTCGTGCTGACCGGAAAGGTGGAGCGCGGGGTCGGCCTGCGCAACCTGAGCGCCCGGCAAATCGCCAGATCGGCGTTGACGGCCTGGGCGGGGTTTGTCGCCATCGGCGTGATCTTCTTCGGCATTTACTGGGGCTATTTCAGCCCGACGGAGGCCGCCGGGGTCGTCGCCATCTACTGCTTCATCGTCGGCTCCGTGCCGGCCCTCGGCGGCCGGCTGCGCCTGCGGCAGATACCGGGCATCATGCTGAACAGCGCGCGGCTGGCCGGTCTGCTGGTGCCGCTGGTGGTGTTTTCCATCCAGTTTCAACAGGTCTCCAGCGTCATGGGCCTGCCGGTGGCGATTCAGGACTTTCTGGGCGGTCTCGGCGAGAACTACGGCACGACCGTGCTGATCGCCGTCATGATGCTGTTGATCCTGCTCGTGGGCGCGATCACGGAATCGGTTGCCGTGGTCCTCATTCTCGGTCCCATCCTGGCGCCGGTGGCGGAGAGCATCGGCATCGACCCGATCCATTGGGGCGTGGTCTTCGTCGTCGGCACCACGATCGGATTCATCACGCCGCCCTACGGCCTGAACCTGTTCGTGGTCTCGGGCGTCCTCAGAATCAACTATGACCTGATCATCCGGCAGATCTTCAAATTGCTGATCCCGCTGATGATCGTGTGGATCATCGTCACGGCGACGCCCTGGTTGTCCCTGGCGCTGCTCGGCGACTAGGAGGAACGAACGAATGAGCGAGGACAAAGAAGCGACCGAAACGCTGTTCAAGGCATTTGTGAAAGGCTTCGCGAAGCACGACACGGCGCTGGTCGCGCCGACCTTGGCCGACGATTTCGTCTGGAGCCAGCCGACGGGCGAGGACTTTGTCGGCAAGGAGGCCGCCCTGCAGGCCATGGCCGACCGCTGGTCCGCGCCCGGCGGCGGACCGGTGTTCGGCCATGGCGGTTTCGAGGTGATCGGCGACACCGTCATCCAGACCTACGAGGTGACGGCCGACGCGCCGG
Source organism: Alphaproteobacteria bacterium (assembly GCA_022826185.1). Taxonomy (GTDB): domain Bacteria; phylum Pseudomonadota; class Alphaproteobacteria; order Bin95; family Bin95; genus Bin95. Next base: position 14,341 of record JAJDVH010000274.1, on the reverse strand, counting down.
GCGGCGGCGAACGGACCGTGCGCGGCATGGACATCTACAAGGTCCGCGACGGCCTGCTCACACGAAAGGACGCCTTCTGGAAGCAGCTCGGATAGCGTTGCCGGCGCACCGGCTCCCGGGCGGTTTTCAACGGTAATCCGTGCCCCGGTTTGCGCCCGGCTTTCGGCGCCCGCTATTCTCGCCGCCCCGACCCGATGTTCCTGCAAGGCGGACCCCATGACCCAGGAGACGGCCCTCTACGAACGCGACGGCGCGATCGTCACGATCACGCTCAACCGGCCCGAGAAGCTGAACGCCTTCGACGATGCGGCGGTGGAGGCGCTGTCGGAGGCGCTGGCCCGCTTCGACACCGACCCGGACGCGAATGTCGCGGTCCTGCACGGGGCGGGGCGCGCCTTCTCCACCGGGGCGGACGTGCTGCGCCGGCAGCTGCGGCCGCGCGAGGAGCTGGAGCGGTTCGGCGGCCCGCAGGGGCGCGGGGCGGATTCCGGGCGGCTGTTCACCCACGCGGTCAACTGGAAGCCGGTGGTGGCCGCCGTGCATGGCTATGTCATGGGGCTCGCGGTCGGCATCGCGCTCGACTGCGACCTGCTGGTGGCCGAGGCCGGCACGCGCTTCCAGATCACCGAGACCTCGCGCGGCCTCGGCGGCTCGGTCTATTGGGGATTGATGCGGTTGCGCGGGGCCGGCGCCTTCGGCGACGAGGTGGCGCTGACCGGGCGGTGGTTCACGGCCGAGGAGGCTGCGGCCGCGGGCGCCATCAACCGCCTGGCGCCTGCCGGCGGCCATCTCGAAACCGCCCGCGAGCTTGCGGAGGCGCTGAACGCCAACCCGCCCTTGAGCGTGCGTTCCACCGTGCGGGCGCGCCGGCGCGAGATTGCGCGGGTGCGCTCGGAACTCTCCGCCGCCGCGCAGCCGGAACGGCTTTATCTCACCGAGGATTTCCACGAGGCGGCGCTCGCCTTCAAGGAGAAGCGTCAGCCCCGGCCGTTCAGGGGCCGCTGACGGGGTCCAGCCCCTCCAGGACCGGGCGGAAGCCGACCAGTATGTGCTTCAGCCCGGCCGGACGGCTGTGGCGGGCGGCCGGGCGGCAGACGCCGCAGCCGCTGTCGTCCCAGGACCCGCCCTTGACCAGGAAACGCCCGGGCCGGGCCCCGGTCGCGGTCCACTCGAAGACCTGGCCCGCGGCGTCCAGCAGGCCGAAGGGCGAGGCGCCGTCCGGGAATTGCCCGACCGGCAGCGTGTCGAACGGGCCGCCGTCATGGCTGTTGAGGCGTCCGGGCGCGAATTCGTCGCCCCAGGGGAACCGGCGGCCATCCGCGCCGCGCGCCGCCTTCTCCCATTCGAGCGCGGTCGGCAGCCGCCAGACGCGCCCGGTGCGCGCCGAGAGCCACGCCGTATAGGCCCGCGCGTCCTCGTGCGAGACCAGCACGACGGGATGCTGCGCCCGGCCCTCCGGCGGATGCCCTCCCTGCCAGGCATGGCGGCGGGTGCGGGCATAGGGGTGGATCAGGCCGTAGCCCTTCCAGGTGCCGGTATCGACATCGGGCGCGCTGCGCCCGGTCTCGGCGATGAAGGCGGCATATTGGGCATTGGTGACGGGCGTGCGGGCGATCCGGAAGCCCGGCAGGCTCAGCGTCCGGCGGTCGCGCTCGCCGTCATACCAACCCTGCCGGCGGGTGACCGAATGGCCGTAGGCGGCTTCGTCCAGCCGGTAGGCGGCCTCGCGTTCCGCCGCGTCGGAGCCGGCGATGAAGCTCCCGGCCGGCACCGGGACCGTTTCCGGCAGGTCCGCGGCGGCCGTTCCGAAGGCCGCCAGAACCAGTGCTCCCGCCAGCGCGCCGCGCATCTCTGCATCCCCTTTTCCGATGGACAGGCGAGCCTTCCTGCGCGCCGCGCGCAAGGCCCGCTCACGCAGTTGTGACCGGGATCGTCCGTTTTCCGGGCTGCCATATCGGTTAGCATCGAGGCAGGCGATTTCCGGATCGTCCGGAGCATTATCGGGAAAACCAAAATCGGGAGAACTGCCATGAAATCCTATAAGGCCCGCCTGCTTTCCACGGCGGTCATCGGCGTGGGCATGGCTGTCGGCTCCGTCGGCGCGGCCAGCCTCTCCGGCACCGCCTATGCCGCCTGCAAGCCCGCAGCCTGCGCATGCAACCCCTGCAAGCCGGAATGCGTGTGCAATCCCTGCAAGCCGGCCTGCGGCGCGTGCAGTCCGTGCAAGCCAGCTTGCGGCGCATGCAGTCCGTGCAAGCCGGCCTGCGGCGCATGCAGCCCCTGCAAACCCGCTTGCGGCGCGTGCAATCCCTGCAAGCCGAAAAAGGTCTGCGGCGCTTGCAATCCCTGCAAGCCCAAGAGCAACTGACGCCCTCACGGGCAGCGGCCGGCCTTCGGGCCGGCCGCGCTTTTCCGGGACCGCGGCGCCGAAAGGCGCCGCGCCCGTTTCAGGCGGCGTCCAGAACCGCCTGCGCTTCCGGCTCCAGATCGAGCTGCAGGGCGTCGTTGAAGCGGTTGAACGCGCCGCAGAGCGCGATCCGCCAGGTGAGTTCGACGATCTGCTCTTCGCTGAAATGCGCTTTCAGACGCTCGAAAATCCCGTCCCGCATGCGCCCGGCGCGGTCGTTGACCTGCACCGCATAGTCCACCACCAGGCGGTCGACCTCATCGAGCTCCGGGTGGTTTTCCGGATCCTCGAGCAGGCTCGCGACGCCGGCGGCGCTCATGCCCTCCACGGCCAGCATCGGCCCGTGATGGGCCACGCAATAGTCGCAGGCATTGCGTTGCGAGACCGCGACCAGCGCCAGCTCCAGATAGCGCCGGGGCAGCACGGCTTCCCGCCGGAGCGCGGTGAGCAGGCCGAAAGTGTGCTCCAGAACGGGCGGCCGGCGGCCAAGCGCGCCGACCAGGCTGGCGAAGGGGCCGTAGGACGCCGCGTCGTCCATGAGCGGATGCAGGGCAGGCGGCACGTCTTCCCGTGCCGCGTAAGAGATGCGGGCCATCGGAGAAGCCTCCCTTAACCGATTTCAACAACGATGTTGCCGTAGCCGTCCAGCCGGGCCGAATCTCCCGGCGGCACAAGGCAGGTGGCGTCATATTCCTCGACGATCAGCGGGCCCGGGCGCGGGTCCGGGCCGAGGTCGCCGCGCGCGAGCACCGCGGCGTCCCGCCATCCGTGCCCGCGGCCGAACCAGGCGCGGCGGCTGCCGGCCCCGCCCGACGGTTCGGGCGGCGGCGGCGGCGGCGTGCTGTCGAGGGACAGGCCGCGCCCGACGACCTGCGCGGTCATCAGTTCCACCGGCTCCTCCGGCCCGGCCCGGTGGCCGTAAGTGCGTTCGTGCTCCACGCCGAACGCCTCCTCCAGCGCCGCGATCCATGCCTTGTCCACCCGGCCCGGCGGCGCCATGACCTGGAGCTCGAAGATCTGGCCGTGATAATGGAGCTGCGCGCTGCGGGTGAGCGTCCTGCGCTCGGCGGGGATGCCGTCGGCTTCCAGCTGCGCGTTCGCCTCCTCCTCCAGCGCCGCCCATGCGGCTTCGAGTTCCGCCGGGTCGGCGCCACGCAGAATCCGGCGATGCGCATGGGAGTAATGGTGCTCGACCTCGGCATGGAGCAGCCCGAAGGAGGAGAACAGACCCGGCGACGGCGGCACGAGAACCCGCTGAATGGCGAGTTCGCGCGCCATGCCGGCGGCGAACAGCGGCCCGTTGCCGCCGAAGGCGAACAAGGCGTAGTCGCGCGGGTCGCGTCCCCGCTCGGAAGAGACGGCGCGAATGGCGCGGATCATGTTCGAGGCGGCGATCCGGTGGGCGCCGAGCGCCGCGTCTTCCGGCGCCAGGCCCATCGGCTCCGCCACGGAGCGCTCGAAGGACGCGCGCGCCGCCTCGAAGTCCAGCTTCAGCGCGCCGCCGACGAGATAATCGGGGTTCAGGTATCCGAGCAGAAGGTTGGCGTCGGTCAGGGTCGGCTCCGTGCCGCCGGCGCCGTAGCAGACCGGCCCCGGATCGGCGCCCGCGCTCTCCGGCCCCACCTGCAGGGCTCCGGCCGCGTCGAGGCGGAGCAGCGAGCCGCCCCCGGCGCCGACTTCGGCCAGGTCGATGGCCGGCGTCTTGACGACATAGCCGGCGCCCGTCATCAGCCGCGAGCCTGCGATCACCCCGGCGCCGACGCTGAATTCGAGCGCGCGGGACACCTCGCCGCGTTCGACGATGGACGCCTTGGCGGTGGTGCCGCCCATGTCGAAGGTGAGCACATTGTCGAGGCCGACGGCCTGCGCCAGCGCCTGCGCGCCGATCACCCCGCCGGCCGGCCCGGATTCGACGATGTGCATGGGCAGGTTGCGCGCCGCCTGGGAGGGCATGAGCCCGCCGCTGGACTGCATCAGCAGCAGCGGCGCGCCGGTGCCGATGTCGGCGAAGCCTTGCTCCAGCCCGGCCAGGTAGCGCGAGACCACCGGCTTCAGGCAGGCATTCACGACCGTGGTGGAGGTGCGCTCATATTCCTTCGCCTCGGGCAGCACGCGGTGGCTGACGCTGGTTTCGAGTTCCGGCGCGAGGCGCTCGATGATCCCGGAGACGATTTCCTCGTGGGCGGCGTTGGCGTAGCTGTGCAGCAGCGCCACGGCGATGGCCTCCACCCCTTCGTCCAGCAGGCGCCGGACCGCGGCCTCGGCCTCTTCCGGGTCGAGCGGCGTCTGGACCTCGCCTGCATGCGTCACGCGCTCGGCGACGGTGCGGCGGAGATAGCGCGGCACCAGCGGCGGCGGCTTCTGCCAGGCGATGTCGTAAAGGCGCGGCATGCGGAGATTGCGGATCTCCAGGATGTCGCGGAAGCCTTCGGTGGCGATCAGTCCGGTCTTCGCCCCCTTGCCTTCCAGGATGGCGTTGGAGGCGACCGTGGTGCCGTGGCGCAGTTCGGCGATATCGGAGCCGGAGAACGCGCCCTCGGCGATCAGCCCGGCGAGCGCCTCGACGATGGCGCGCGCGTAATTGTCCACGGACGAGGAGACCTTGCGGGTCAGCAGCCGCCCGTCCCCGTTGAGGCAGACGATGTCGGTGAATGTGCCGCCGATATCGATCCCGAGGCGCCAGCGGGCTTCAGTGTTTTCCATAAGTCATCGCTCTTGTAGGTCCACCGCCCGGCCCGCAGGCCGGAATTCCCCGCAGCCGCGACGAATTCGCGCCCGCTCGTCCATTTTCGTCATGTAACGGCAACCCGGCTGCGGCGCGCGAAAGGTAGCAACGGAACCTGCAGCCGTCACCATGCGCTTGTCACGGGGCGCCGCTCCGGGATGCGGGCCGCTATCCGCTTCGTTCGAGAGCCGTCTCGCGGACGATCTGCACGAGCCTGCGGAACGGCGGCAGTTCTTCCGCCGAGCGGCGCACGACGTAACCCGACCGGTAGCGGGTTTGCCCGGTTTCCACCGGCAGGGGCCGGAGGAACTGCCCCGGGAGCCGCTCGAGACAGGAGAGCGGCAGCAGGGCGAGGTACGGGCTGCCTTTCATGATGGAAAGGCTGGCGCTGTTGGTTTGCAGGACGATCTTCGCGCGGATGCCCGTAGCCTCGTAGAGCCGGTCGAGCACGTCCGAGAGCGGGGGCTCGTGGCAGAATTCGACCCAGGGGCAGCGCGCGAGGTCTTCGGTCTCGATGGTCCGGGAGAAAAGCGGATGGCCGCGCCAGGCGACAATGCCCGCGGCCACTTCGAGAAACCGCTCGCGCCGAAGCGATGCGTTGAGTATCTCGCCGGCGTCGGTGCCGCCGCAGTGCAGATCGTTTTCGCCGTCGTCCAGGAGTCGGAGACCCTCGGTGCGACTGACGGTCCGGAGCCTGATCTCGACACCCGGACTATCCTGGTGGAACCGGGCGAGCGCTTCGGGCAGGATCGCCTCGCACCATGTCGGGCTGGCCGTGATGCGGAAGCTGCCGGTTCTCCCGGACCGGGCTGCGTCCAGGGCCTCTTCGGCGGCCTCGATCTCGCGCAGGACGCGCCGCGCCAGGCCGCTGACGGTGGCGCCCAGCGCGGTCAGGCGCACGCCGTGCGGCAGGCGCTCGAACAGCCGGCCCCCGAACTGGCGCTCCAGCCGGGCAATGACGCGGGTGAGCGCCGGCTGCGTTATGGCCAGCCGGTCGGCAGCGGTGGCGATCCGTCCTGCATCGACGACGGCAAGAAGCCGGACAAGATCGCTGCGCTTCTCGAACATGGTGCGGTTCAGCGCGTCGAACGGATCGGGCAAAGACGGGGAAATGAAAGCATCGATTGTGTTGCCGATCGGCCTCGAAACCGTGCGCCGCGCAGCCGACCGAGGACAGGAACCACCGTCGACATTGCGTTGTGGCACACACCAAATCAGATTGACTAGAGGACTCAAAACGGAAAAGAAAATGCTGTTGAGAGGAAAATCCATGCCGGAAGGGCATAGGTAATTGAATTATCCGTTCTGGGCAGGCGCCGCTGGCCCTCCCCGCCGCGGACCGGGGCCCTTCGATGCCGGGGTTGTCGTTTCAACCCCGCCGGCTGTCGAGCGGGGGGTTTGCCCCCCGGTCAGCCGCGCATGGTTTCGAAGCCTGACCGGGCCGCCTGCTGCAGCAGGCTTGCATCGGTGCCGTAACAGATGAAGTCGACGCCCTCGCCGATCAGGCGGCGCCCCTCCTCCGGCGAGGAGACCAGCCGCCCGATGCTCTTGCCGGCCCCGCGGGCCGCATCCACGATCCGCCGGTGGGCGTTGACGAAATCGGGATGGTCGAAGGCGCCGGGCACGCCGAGGCTGCAGCTCAGGTCGAAATGGCCGATCCAGAGCAGGTCGACCTCGGGCAGCGCGGCGATCGCCTCGACATTCTCGACGCCCTCGGCCGTCTCGATCAGCGGAATGCACACGGTGCGGGCGTTGGCGGCGGCGAGCGCCTCCGCCGGCGGGCCGGCGGCATAGCGGTCGTGGGCGATGCCGAGCGCCACGCCGCGCACGCCGCCGGGCGGGTATTTCATGTATCCCGCCAGCTCCCGCACCTCCTCGGCCGACCCGGCCATCGGCAGCAGCAGGCCTTCCGCGCCGGCGTCCAGCGCCGTCGCGATGTCGGGATAGGTCTTGCCCGCCCGGCGCACGAAATGCGGCATGCCGGCGGCTTCCAGATAGCGCAGGATGCGCTTCAGCCCCTCGATGCCGATGCCGCTGTGCTCGCAATCGACGAAGACGAAATCCGCCCCCGCCGCCCGGTAGATATGGCCGATGCCGGGGCTTTCGAACTCCATGATGCAGGCCCCGAGCTTGACGCCCCGGTGGCCGGCCATCTCTTTCATGCTCGCCATGGCGGCTCCATATGTTGCAGGCTTGGGCGTAACGGTATCCCGGAAGGCGGGGCGGGGGAAAGGCAGGAGAAGCCATGACGGCGCGATACGACTTCACGAACCAGACAGCCGTGGTGACGGGCGGGGCGCGCGGCATCGGCCTTGCCATAGCGCACCGCCTCCACCGCGACGGCGCGGCGGTCGCGGTCTGGGACATGGATGCGGCGGCGGGCGAGGCCGCCGCGGCCGGCCTCGGCGGGCGCGCGGCCTCCTTCGCCGTCGATGTGACCGACTATGCCGCCGTGGAGGCCGCGCTCGCGGCGACCGAGGCCCGGCTCGGCCCGGTCTCGATCCTCTGCAACAATGCCGGGATCGCCGGGCCGGCCGGGCCCGCCTGGGACTATCCGCTCGAGGACTGGCACGCCGTCATCGACCTCGACCTGAACGGCGTCTATTACGGCTGCCGCGCCGCCCTGCCGGGGATGATGGAACGCGGCTACGGGCGCATCGTCAACACCGCCTCCATCGCCGGCAAGGAAGGCAACGCCAACGCGGCCGCCTACAGCGCGGCCAAGGCGGCCGTCATCGGGCTCACCAAGTCGCTCGGCAAGGAGACGGTCGGCACCGGCGTTCTCGTCAACTGCGTCGCGCCCGCGGCGGTCGAGACTGACATCTTCAAGCAGATCACGGAGGCGCATATCGAGATGATGCGCTCCAAGATCCCGATGGGCCGCTTCGGCACCGTCGAGGAGGTGGCCAACATCATCGCCTGGCTCAGCTCGTCGGAATGCAGCTTCCAGACCGGCGCCGTCTTCGACGTCTCCGGCGGCCGCGCGACCTATTAGAGCACGCCCGCTCTCAGCGGTGCTGCCAGACGGGTTCGCGCTTGGCGATGAAGGCGTCGACGCCCTCTTCGGCGTCGCGCATTTCCATGTTCGCCGCGATGACGCCGCTGGTGTAGCCGTAGGCCTCGTCCAGCCCCATTTCGAGCTGGCGGTAGAAGGCCTCCTTGCCGATCTTGACCACGGCGCCCGACTTGCCGGCGATCTTCGCCGCAAGCGCCCGCGTCTCGGTTGCGAGCGCGGCGGCCGGCACGACGCGGTTGACGAGCCCGAAGCGCCACGCCGTCTGCGCGTCCATGAGGTCGCCGGTCAGCAGCATCTCCATGGCGTGCTTGCGCGACACGGTGCGCGATAGCGCCACCATCGGCGTCGAGCAGAACAGGCCGATATTGACGCCGGGCGTGGCGAACCGCGCCTCCTCGCCCGCAATGGCGAGGTCGCAGCTGGCGACCAGCTGGCAGCCGGCCGCGGTCGCGATGCCGTGGACGCGGGCGATCACCGGCTGGGGCTGGCGCACGATGCGCGTCATCAATGCGCTGCACTCGGCGAACAGCAGGTCGTAGAAGGCGCGGTCCGGTTTGGCGCGGATTTCCTTCAGATCGTGTCCGGCGCAGTAGCCGGGGCCGTTCGCCGCGATCACCACGGCGCGCACCGAACGGTCCTCGCCGATGGCCTCCAGCGCGGAGGAAAGGGCCGCGATCATCGGCCGGGAGAGCGCATTGCGCTGCGCCGGCCGGTTGAGAGTGAGGGTGGCGACGCCGTCCGCATCGCTGCGCAGCAGGATCGGTTCGTTCATCGGTTCGGTCTCCCGCGCCGTCGGATCGGCCGCGACGCCTCGCGCGTTGACAGGCGCTGCGATGCCGCTATGTTGCGCCGCCGTCTCGCTCCAGTGAAGAGGGACAGATGAACACATACTCCGCCAAGCCGGCAGACGTCGAGCGGAAATGGTGGCTGATCGACGCCGACGGGCTGGTGCTCGGGCGGCTCGCCTCCATCGTCGCCATGCGGCTGCGCGGCAAGCACAAGGCGCTCTACACGCCGCATATCGACTGCGGCGACCATATCGTGGTCGTCAATGCGGACAAGGTGGCCCTGACCGGCGCGAAGGAAGACGACAAGGTCTATAACTGGCACACCGGCTATCCGGGCGGCATCCGCTCGCGGACGGTGCGCGAGCAGCGCGCCCGGCGCCCGGAGCAGATCGTCGTCAAGGCCGTCGAGCGGATGCTGCCCAAGACCAAGCTCGGCCGGCAGGTGATCTCGAAGCTGCATGTCTATGCCGGCCCGGAGCACCGCCATGCCGGCCAGAAGCCCGCGCCGCTCGACATCGCCGCCATGAACCCCAAGAACGCCAGGAGGGCCTGAAGGCCATGGCCGAGGACACCCGCACGCTCGCCGATCTGAAGCAGGTGCTCGAAGGCGAGGACGCGCCCGAGCGCCCGGCCCCGGCCATCCCCGCGGCGCCGGAGATCGACGATTTCGGGCGGGCCTACGCCACGGGCAAGCGCAAGGAGTCGGTGGCGCGCGTCTGGATCCGCCCCGGCGCCGGCCGGGTGACGGTGAACGGCAGGCCGGAGGAAACCTATTTCCCGCGGCCGACCCACCGCATGCTGATCGCCCAGCCCTTCGCCGCGGTGAATCGCACCAACCAGTATGACGTCATCTGCACGGTGCGCGGCGGCGGCCAGTCCGGCCAGGCCGGCGCGGTGCGCCACGGCATCGCCAAGGCGCTCACCTGCTTCGAGCCGGGCCTGCGCCCGGCGCTCAAGCAGGGCGGGTTCCTGACCCGCGATGCGCGCCGCGTCGAGCGCAAGAAATACGGCAAGCCGAAGGCGCGGCGCAGCTTCCAGTTCTCGAAACGGTAGCGCCATTCCGGCGCGGAGGGCCGCGCCAGAGGGAAGGGAGAGCGCCCATGCCCCAGATCGGAAACCGGGCCCGGGCGGCGATCCTGGGCGCGAGCGGCTATACCGGCGCGGAGCTGATCCGCCTGCTGGCCCGCCACCCGCATATCGAAATCCGCACGCTCACCGCCGACCGGCGCGCGGGCGAGCCCTTCGGCGCGGTGTTCCCGCATCTGGCCGCGCTCGGCCTGCCCGACCTAGTGCGCATCGAGGACGTGGATTTCGGCGCCCATGACATCGTGTTCTGCTGCCTGCCGCACGGCACGACGCAGGAGACGGTGGCGGCGCTCCCGGAGCATCTGAAGGTGGTGGACCTGTCGGCGGATTTCCGCCTCGCCGACATCGAAACCTACGCCGAGTGGTACGGCCATGCCCACCGGGCGCCGGAGCTGCAGAAGAGCGCGGTTTACGGCCTGACGGAGATCAAGCGGCCTGAAGTGGCGCGCGCCCGTCTGGTCGCCAATCCGGGCTGCTACCCGACAAGCGCGCAGCTTCCGCTGGTGCCGCTCATCGAAGCGGGCGCGGTCGAGGCCCGCAACATCATCGTGGACGCCAAGTCCGGCGTCACCGGGGCCGGGCGGTCGCTGCGCGAGGACGTCCTGTTCGCGGAGGTGCAGGACGGCATCCACGCCTACGGCATCGGCCGGCACCGCCATGCGCCGGAGATCGAGCAGGGGCTCGGCGAGGCGGCGGGCGCGCCCGTCACGGTCAGCTTCACCCCGCATCTGGCGCCCATGAACCGGGGCATCCTCTCGACCATCTATGTCGAGCTCGCCAATGGCGAGACGGCGGACGGTCTGAGGGACCGGCTCCGCGAACGCTATGCGGACGAGCCTTTCGTGCATGTGCTGCCCTCCGGCGCCCCGGCGACCCGGCATGTGCGGGGCACCAACCGCTGCGATATCGGCGTGGCGGCCGACCGCGCGCCCGGCCGGGCGATCCTGGTCTCGGCCATCGACAATCTCGTCAAGGGCGCGTCCGGCCAGGCGGTGCAGAACATGAACGCCATGCAGGGCTGGGAGGAGACGACCGGGCTCGAGCTGGAAGCGATGTATCCGTGAGGGGCAGGGTCCTGCCCTACCGGGGCGTCTGGCCGAAAATCGCCGAGGATGTCTTCATAGCGCCGGGCGCCGTGGTGATCGGCGATGTGGAGATCGGGGCTGGCGCCAGCGTCTGGTACAACGCCGTGGTGCGCGGCGATGTCGGCCGCATCCGCATCGGCGCTGGCGCGAATATCCAGGACGGCACCGTGGTGCATGTCACTGGCGGCGCCTTCGACACCGTGATCGGCGACGAGGTGCTGGTCGGCCACCGCTGCATGATCCACGGCTGCCGGCTGGAGGACCGCGCCTTCATCGGCATGAGCGCGACGGTGCTGGACGGCTGCGTGGTCGAGGGCGACGCCATGCTGGCCGCCGGCTCCCTGCTCGCGCCCGGCAAGCGCATTCCGGGCGGCGAGCTCTGGGCCGGCTCGCCCGCCAAGAAGATGCGCGACCTCGCCCCGGAAGCGCTCGAAGGCTTCCGCCGCCAGGTCGCCCACTACGCCCGGAACGCCCAGCTCCACCGGGAGTCGCTGAAGGACCTGTAGGCGGCCCTTGCCTTCCGGGCGGCGCCGATTCATGTTGTCGGCGACCCGGAAAGCGGCGTGCGGAGCGGCGGCGGCGACCATGTCGAAACCCGAAGATATCAGGGACAGGCCGGCCTACACGGTTCCGGAGGCGGCGGGCTATCTGAAAATGCCTGTACCGACGCTCCGGTCGTGGGTGCGGGTTGTCGGCCGCCCCGACAGGCGGCGAAGCCCCGGCCAGGACCGGCTGATCGAGCCCGCTTGCGAAAACCCCTTGCGCCTTTCCTTCAACAATCTTGTCGAGTGTCATACGCTTCGCGCGCTCAGGACAAAACACGGAGTGTCCATACAATCTGCGCTTGTAGCCAAGGAAGCGGCAAAGAGGGCGTGTAATACGGAAAGACTGTTCCTGAGCGATCAATTGCTGACGAATGCCGGAGAAATTTTTCTCGAAAAATACGGCGATCTGACCAATGTCACCAAATCCGGACAGCTTGCCATGAAGGCGATACTAAAGGAGTTGTTGAAATCGATCGACCGCGACGAGTTTCACCTTCCGAAAAGATTTTATCCCGTGGACGGGGAAAACCGCATTATTGCAATAGATCCCTACATAGCGTTCGGCCGCCCCGTCATTTCTTGTTGCGGAATTTCAACCGGTGCGATTGTAGCCCGTCTGGACGCAAATGAAACGGAAGAAGAGATTTCCAGTGATTATAATTTGACATTGGAGGATGTCAGGCAAGCGGCAATTTATGAAAGAGCTGCCTAAGTGTGATATTCTTTACCGACCGGGACCTGGGCCGTCTTTTTCCGGATATCCTGGAGGCTTCCGGTCTCGAAGTGAAAAGACATGCCGACCTCTTCCGGCATGACGCTCCGGACGAAGAATGGCTGTCGGAGGTCGGTGGGAACGGCTGGTTCGCCATATCGAGAGACCGGCGTATCAATTACAGGCCGAACGAGAAGGAAGCGGTCATACGCGCGAAGGCGGCGCTCTTCATCGTCGTCGGAAAAGCGCCGCACAGGGAGTTGGCGGAGAATTTCGTCCGCTCCATTCGGGTTGTCGAGCGCTTTGCGCGTCTGCACGAGCCGCCGTTCATCGCCAAGGTGTATCGGCCGTCGGGGAGCGGCGCGCAAGGGCGTCAACCCGGTCCGGGCCGCGTGGCGCTGTGGTATCCGGACGGCGGGTGACCGCCTCCCCCGTCTTTGACCGGGGCGGATGACGCGCCTTATTGTGTCCCGAACCAAATCCGCCCGACCGGAGGACGAGACGCCCCATGCCCGTGACCACGCCTGAAGTGAAGGCCGCCCTGGAGACCATCTTCGCCGGGGATTCGGAGATCTACCGGGAGCGCGGCTTCCAGCGCCGCATCGGCTACGGCACCCGTCCCGCGCTGCTCGTGATCGACATGGCCAATGCCTGGACCCGGCCGGACTATCCCTTCACCTGCGACAACATGGAGGAGATCATCCCCGCCAACCAGGCCCTGCTGGCGGCGGCGCGGGAGAAGCGGATTCCCGTCATCTTCACCTCCACCGCCTACCGGAATCCGACAGGGCCCCACCCGGATACCGGCCTCTGGCACCTGAAGATCCCGACGGAAATCCTCTCGGAGGGCTCCGAAGCGACCGCCATCGACGACCGCGTGGCGCCGGAACCCGGCGAGCAGGTGATCCTCAAGAAGCGGGCCAGCGCCTTCCACGGCACCTGGCTCGCCGGCTATCTGCGCGCGCAGCGGGTGGACACCGTCATCGTCACCGGCGTGACCATGGCGGGGTGCGTGCGCCACAGCGTCGAGGACGCCATCGCGGACGGCTTCCGCCCCATCGTGGTGCGCGAGGCGGTGGGCGACCGGGTGCCGGGCGCGGTGGAGTGGAACCTGTTCGACATCGACGCCAAGTTCGGCGATGTGGAGCCGCTGGAGGCCGTGCTCGCCTATCTGAACGACCTGCCGGCGCTCGCCAACGACTGATACCGAAATTTCCCTTTTGTTCCCGGAGGGGCTTGACTTTCGCCCATATGGTGTAGAATGAAAGTAGAGAGAGGCGGCTTCCGGGGCCGCCTTTCGGCGTTTCTGCAGAAAGCGATGGCCGGGGCCGCGAAAAACACCCCGGCGGGAACCGACGGGCGAGGTGCATGCGCCGTCTCGCGCGCGCAATCAGGTGCGCGAACCGCGCCGGCGCCGACACCCGCCCGCGCCCGCACGCGATACGCGCGAAACAGGGACACCCCTGTCCCGCCCTTTGCCTGGAAGGAGGCACGCATGACCGAAACCGACCCCCCGACCGACGGCGGTGCCGGCCGCAAGGCTCGCGCCCGCCGCCGAAGCCCTCGCCGTGGCTCTACCGGATTCACACATCGGGGTCCGGGGTGACGAAAGGGGAAACCGGCCATGACGGCAGCGAGGACGAGTTCCACTATGGCGGTGAGGTCCGAACCGGCAGCCCGGTCGAATGCCATGTCGGCGGGCGGGTCGTCGTCGGCAGGCCGGAAACGCGCGAATTCAGGGCATGGCGCGAAATGCGGAGGCGCCGCGGAGAGCGCGAAAAGCAAGAGGCCGCCGCGCGCCTCCATGACACATCATGACATTTCATGACACTTCCGCTGGAGTGGGCCCCATGGGCCGGACAGTATCAAGCGGCCTTTTTGACAGGGTTGGGGTGTTGTTTTTCCTCGAAGCGGTTCGGGCTGAGATATCCGAGGGCGGAGTGCAGTCTTCTGTTGTTGTAGGCGTCGATGAAGCGG
>JAJDVH010000215.1 GCA_022826185.1 Alphaproteobacteria bacterium | reverse complement strand
AGACCCAGCGCCCGCGCCGCAGCCCCGTGCCAGAAGCTCGCCCGGCGGTGCTCCGGGTCGCCCTTCGCGTAATAGCCGTCCTGCTCGAAATAGTGGACCGTCGAACTCGCCGACCCGATGTCCGTCACCGTCGCGACCATGACGGCATTCTAACCCGAAGGGCGGCACAGGGGCAGGCGCATCCCGGCGACAGCGGACTGCGGACCGAGTCTGCTCGCGCGCCCCATGAGCGCGCGCCGGAGCGGCTGGTGCTTGACCTCGACGCCACAGATGACCCGCTGCGCAAGTACCTGTGCTTCTCGCTGTTCGAAGAAGTGCCGGACTTCGGGTGCCAGCTCGACTATGATGACAGTGCGGTCGCGAGCCACTCGATGGGCCGGATGGCCGGGAACAGCGGGAAGACCAAAGACTCTGATGTCGACTGGGGCAAGCACGAGACTTGCGGGGTGTACGGACGGACCGGCGCGATGTGGAAGAAGCTTGAAGTCGTCGTTCGGCTTAAGGGCTGCACCTGAGCGCCGACACCCGCTGCGAGGTTCTTGTGGCCTTCGAACTGACGCAATCATCGGCGTCCGACTTCAAGGCGCTGTCCGGGATGTTGGAGGAACCGACGGACGCGGCCCGGCAGCGCTCGCAACCGATGTGCCGGACGGGCGTGCCGGTGGGTTGAATGCTCTGGACAAATCCACGCGCCATCAGCTTTCGTTCGGCATTCCAGCAGCGGGGGACATGCGATGAACGATACGGCGAATGCCTCTGCGCAGACGAAACCAAAGCGCAAGACCATCAATTCAATAGCCAGCGACGCCATCCGCGAGGGCCTGACAAACGAGCAAGCGCTCGAACGGGTCTTGACGGAATTCCCCTACGCCCGGACGACGAAGGCGACTATCGGCAAGTATCGCCGTATGTTGATAGACGAGGGCGAGGACGTCCCGACAGCGGCCCAGGCAAGAGCCGAAGCGGGCAGGCGAACCGCGCCGCCGCCGCGCCGGCCGAAGCGGGAGACGCCGGGCTCGTTGGCGCTGGATGCCCTGCGCGAAGGCAAGACGACACAACAGGTCATCGACACCGTCAAGGCGGAATTTCCGCAGGCCCGGATGACGAGGACCATGGTCAGCTCCTATCGTGATCGGCTGCGTGGGAGAGGCGAGGCCGTTCCAACGGCTCGGGAGGCGACTGCTGCCGCCGCGGCTGATTTCAATCTGCTTGTTGCAGATCTGGAGGACGCCAAGGCCGCCCGTGCCGCGATGGTGACAAAAGCTGAAATGGCTGCCATGGAATCCCGGCTGGCTTGGCGCATTGCCGGGGGAGCGGTTGCGGCGGGCATCGCGGCCGCGGCTGCCGTGAAGCTGCTTTCCTGAGCGAAAGGAGGAGTCGACCAGCCGGGAAACCGGGTGAGCGGAACCGGGCGGATAATGTTGTGACCCTGCGGGAAGGTCGGTGGCGGCTCTCGCGATTTCACCGCCGCCTCTCCCGCTGGAAAATGACGCCGACAGGCACGGGAGCACGAAACTGCACCCAAGCGCACCAAGCACGTGCTTGCAGCATTCGCCTCCTCGGCCAGAATCGCCCCCGCAGCACCGAAGAGGACAGGCTTCTTGTCGAAGCAACGAAGCAAAACTTACGCCCTCCCCCCTGAATTGTGGCGTTATCGCACCATCCCCGGAGTAATCGGTCTTTACATTGCCTAAGGGGCTTTCCCTCTACAGACCGAATCGTTCATGTTTGATCTGCACTCATTTTGGGCGCAAATGTACCCTGAAGGTGCATTCCAAACAGTTAGGAGAATGGGGATCATGAGAAAAGCCCTGCTTGCGACAACGGCGCTGGCCTGCGCCGGCACGATGGCGGCCGGCCCGGCCTCGGCGGCTGACATGCTCAGCGTCGGCGTCCATGGCTACATGGAACAATGGGTCGGCATGTCCAGTATCGACGGTCATGCGACTGAGGAAGGCGCATTCGACGTGCTGTCGGATAGCGAAATTCACTTCACGGGCAAGCTGGAGGCCGACAACGGGCTGACCTTCACCGTCGATGTCCAGCTCGAAGGCAACAATGGCGGCCTTCAGGGCGAAAAGAGCACCGGCGGTGACGGGGAAGATCACAAGCACGGAGGCAACACCAACCTGATCGACGAGTCGTTCCTCAAGATCACCGGCGATTTCGGCGATTTGC
Source organism: Alphaproteobacteria bacterium (assembly GCA_022826185.1). GTDB lineage: Bacteria > Pseudomonadota > Alphaproteobacteria > Bin95 > Bin95 > Bin95. The sequence continues at coordinate 7,935 of JAJDVH010000215.1, read as the reverse complement.
GCATCGGCTCCGAGGATCCGGTCATCTCGCTCATGCACTATGGCCACCAGGATGTCGGCGTCGGCCTGGTCGCGGGCGACACCCAGGACTGGCTTGGCCACAGCCACTACATCAACACCTACGGCTCGTTCACGGACGATGTGGGCATCGTCTATTTCACGCCCCGGATGGAAGGCGTGCAGTTCGGCGTGTCCTACAATCCGGACTCCCGCGCCCATCAGGCCACCAACAACCAGGCTCCCAACAACGACATGGACGTCGTTGCGGTGGCCATGAACTACAAAGGTGCGGTCGGCGAATCCAGCGTGGCGTTCTCGGCTGGCCACTATATCGCCGCGACCGACGGTGACGACGACGCCACCAAGACCAATTTCGGCCTCCAGGTCGGCATGGGCGCGTTCGGCTTCAACGCCGCCTATGCGGAAGAGGAAGACGGGATGGATGCCGACACGGCGAAGGACATCGAAACCGTGAGTGTCGGCGCCATGTATTCGGACGGCCCGATGGCGTTCAGCATCGGCTACGCGATGGTGGACCGCGGCGACGGCGGCGAGACCACGGCGGCCATGCTCTCGGCCAGCTATGCGCTGGCGCCGGGTGTCTCCTGGAGAAGCTCGTTGATGCAGTCCGAAGAGGGCGATGTCGACGGTTCGGCGTTCGTGACCGGCATCAAGGTCGGCTTCTGATCAGCGGGACAAACGAAATCACGGAGGAACGATCCAAACGGTTTCCCCGGCTGGCGCGGCCTGACCGGGTTGAAAGGAGAGAGGTTCCATGAGAACCACAAAACATTGGGCAATGGCGGCGATGGCTGCTGCGGCCTTGGCGCTTGCAGGCTGCGGCGGAGGCGGTTCGTCCTCGTCCGGCAGGATGCAGGCGCCAACGCCCGAGCTCGTCAGTCTGGCCAGCGTAACGATGGACGGCGAGGGCTACATGGCTCCGGCGGCCACCGGCGACGACCCTATCAAGATCGCGGCAGGTGCCTCGCGTACCAGGGGCTCTGTCACGTTCATGTGCGCGGCCGGCGGCGAGGACTGCACGGTCATGGTGGCGGACAACGGCACGGTCAGCTCGACCGGCGGCATGGTCACCGCGATGAACTCCTCGACCTATCAGACGGCGCTCAATACGGCGGCGGCGGCGATGGTCGCGGCGACGACCAAGGCCGCGGGAACCAAGGAGACGGCCATCGCAACTGAGGCCGTGCAGACGGCAGGTGGTACGGCGGGCACTGACGGTGCTGGCGGGGCTGACGCCGGGCTCGGCGGCAGTTCCGCTCCTGTCACGTCGGACAGTCAGGTCGCGGGAGAATACAACCTCGCCATCAAGCGTGATCGTATGGCCACGACAGTCACGATCACCGTGGAGGGCACCACCGCTGCCGACAACGAGGAGTTCATGCAGACCATGGACCTTGGCGGCGGCTCCACGATGCACACCCGCAGGATGGAAGAGGATGATGACGGCAACCGGGTAGAGGAAGTCGTGATCGTCAGCACCGACATCGAAGCGCCCAAGGCGACAGCGTTCGCGATGGTTGAAGGGCAGTCGCTGAATGCGAGAGCAGACGGAACGACTCCAGATGACACCGACACCGACGATACGAACAATTCCGATGCGCTAACAATCGCTGACGGAAACGTGGGTATGGTGATGGCGTCTCGCTTTAGTGCGTCCAGCGGTGACGGCTCGCTCACTTTCAACGGTCCGAAAGCCGATGGTGACACTGACACCGAAGGGCAACAGCCTGTCCCAGGCGACCGAGTCGACGGCATGTTCAACGGTGCGGAGGGTCAGTACGTTTGCACTGCTTCCGAAAGCACTTGTTCAGTCACGATAGCCGACAACAAGGTAACTGCTGCAACCGGCTGGGTGTTCGTGCCCGCCGCTGATGCCACTTCCGATGTCGCAGATGCCGACTACCTGCACTACGGCTTCTGGCTGCAGAAGACGAAGGACAGCGACGACGCCTACACCTACAACGAGGTCGAGACCTTCGCCGGTTCGTCGGTTGATCCAAGCAACGTTACGGACGTCCTAGGCACGGCCATTTACGAGGGCGGCGCCACGGGTGTGTATGTGCACAAGGTGTTCGCACCGGGCGGCACTTCGGAAGCCACCTCCGGCTACTTCACGGCGGACGCCAGCCTGGAGGCGACCTTCGGCGGTAATCGGATTGCTACCGACGATCGGCACACCCTCACCGGCACCATCGACAACTTCGTGTTGGAGAACGGCGAGGCGAACGACTGGATGGTGAAGTTGTCGCAGGACACGACCAGCACTGCTCTCGACGGCACCGCGGCGCACCACACGGGCACAGCCAGTGGCGGCGTACCGGGACAGGACGGTTCGTTCACCGCCACCTTCCACGGCAGCGTGGCACCGGGTACGGACGGGGTCGTTCCCCACCCCGGCTCTGTGGTCGGCGAGTTCAACTCCGTCTTCAGAAACGGCTCGGTGGCGGGCGCCTTCGGCGCGCGGCTGCAGCCGTAGACGACAGACCTTCGCGCGGAGGGGGCTCAGCCCCCTCCGCCGATTTCCCCCGGCCATTCCCGAATGGCCGGGGGTTTCTTCTACCGCATTGTCGGCGGTGCCCATGCGCGCGCTCATTCTCATCATAGTCGCCGGGCTGATCCTGCTCGTCGCGGCGACCGTCGCCTACGGCCAGGACGCGACCGGCCAGCGCTTCCGGGCCGGCATGGATGCTCTCAACACCGCCCACGCCATCGCCGACCGGGAGGCCCGCGAGGAGAAGCTCGACGAGGCCATCGCCGCGTTCCGCGCCATCCTGGTGGACCACCCGGAGCTTGTGCGGGTGCGCCTCGAACTCGCCCGCGCCTTCTTCCTGAAGGAGGAGGACGCGCTCGCGAGGCGGCATTTCGAGCAGGTGCTGGCCGGCAGGCCGCCCGAGGCGGTGGTCGCCAATATCGTCCGCTTCCTGCGCACCATGCGCGCAAGGCGGCGCTGGGAGGCGCATTTCGGCGCAGCCATAGCCCCGGACAGCAACCTCAACGCCGCCTCAGGCAGCCGCACGATCTTCCTCGACACGCCCTTCGGCCGCCTGCCTTTCACCCGCCAGGGCGACATCGCGCCCAAATCCGGCCTCGGCGTCTCCCTCTGGGGCGGGGGCGAATACCAGCATCCGCTTTCACAGAATCTCCGGCTGCGATCCGGGGCGAACGCCAGCATCCGGGAATACAAGGGCGGGGATTTCGACCGCCATTCGCTCTCGGCCCATCTCGGCCCGCGCCGGCTGATCGACGCGCGCACCGAGGCGAGCCTGCTGGCGACCGTGGACCGGCAATGGACCGCCGGCGCGCCGGAGACCGACCGCTTCGGCCTGCGCCTGGAGGGGGAACATCGCCTGACGCCGCGCCTCGCCCTGTTCGCCCGCGCCAGCGCCGCCCGGCGCAACTGCCGCGACTGCAACTGGCTCGACGGCCCGGTGGGTGATGTGACGTTCGGCGCAAGCTGGGCCGCGCTGCCCATCCTGCGCGTCGGCGGCCATGCCGGATACAACTGGACCCGCGCCAACTCCGAACACTGGCGCTCGCGCGGGCCGCAGGCGAGCCTGGGCGCAACCGTCGCGCTGCCGGCCGGCTTCACCGTCGGGCTGCGCGCCTCCCTGCAGCGGACCGAATACCAAGGCCGGGGCTTCGCCCACCGCACCATCGACCGCAAGCCGCGCGAGGACGAGACGCAGTCGCTCTCGCTCTCCGTCCACAACCGCGCCGTCACCGTGCTGGGCTTCAGCCCGCGCCTCTCCTTCGTCCGCGAGGAGCGCGACACCAACGCCCAGGCGCTGGACTACGAGCGCAACCGGGCGGAACTCAGCTTCGTGCGGCAGTTCTGAGGCCCGTCACGCGGAGAGACAGCCTCCCACCCTAACTCTCCCTCGCAAGCGAAGGAGGGGGTTAAGCAGGCAGATGGAGCCCCACCGTAATTCTTCCCTTCCCCCATCGCCATGAAATCCCCTCTCCCGCTTGCGGGGGAGGCCGGGTGGGGACCCGCCGCGTTCGGCGCGGCGGCGCGGGTGCCTCACACCGGTCTGCGATGCCGCTCCGGTCCCAGCCCGGCCCCGCCCGATGAGGCGCGGCGCGCGCCGGCGGTTGCTGTTCGGCCTGCAGACCGTGCTGGGCCTGGCGCGGCGCGGGTTTTTCATTCCCCATGCGCGGGCGGACGGTGTCGCGCCGCCGGGGCCGATGGCATGGGTCGAGGCGCGCTTCGAGGCGGCTCTGCCGGCATTCATGGCGGCGATGGACGACATGGACGGGCTGGCGCCCGCGCTCGGCGCCATCGGCGGGGCGCCGCCGCCGGAGCCGCGCTGGGACCAGGACTGGTTCCCCCGGCTCGACGCCGCCATGCTCTATGCGCTCGCGCGCCGGCGCCCGCCGCGCCGCGCCATCGAGGTCGGCAGCGGCCATTCCACGCGCTTCCTGCTGCGCGCGCTCAGGGACGGCGGCGCGGAGGCGGAGGTGACCGCGATCGATCCCGCGCCCCGCGCCGCCCTTGCCGGGCCGGGCGGCCGCCTCAGGCTGCTGCGGCGCACGGTGCAGGAGGCGGGCCGGCAGCCCTTCGAGGCGCTGGAGGCGGGCGACTGGCTGGTGATCGATTCCAGCCATGTCGCCATGCCGGGCACGGACGTGGATTTCCTGTTCGGGCATGTCCTGCCGGCGCTGCCGCCCGGCGTGCTGCTGCATGTCCACGACATCTTCCTGCCGGACCCCTACCCGGAGGACTGGGCCTGGAGGGGCTACAACGAGCAACTGGGGGCGGCGCTGCTGATCGCCGGCGGCTGGAGCCCCGTCTTTGCCAGCCGCTACATGGCGACACGCCACCGCCACCGCATCGCCCGCTCTGCGGTGGCCGCCCTGCCCCTGGCAACCGGCGCACGCGACACAAGCCTCTGGCTGCGAAAGCATGCCTGATGACCCCAGCGCCGGCAAAACTGACAGGAAAACCGTTCCGGCCACCCCCGCAGGGGGCGAGAGCGAAACCGGGCCCGGATCGAACCGGCGCCTCGTCCGATGGGGCGGAACATACGCATCAGGTAGCTAAGGCGATATCGGCGCGACACCCGATTTGGCTTGACGGAGGAGTTCCTACCTACTCCACGACCACCGCTGTCCCGTTCGCCGATACCATGAGCATGCTGCCGCGGTCGCCCAGGACTTCGTAGTCGAGGTCGACACCGACGATGGCGTTGGCACCGCGCGCTGCCGCTTCGTTCGTCATCTCGCTGATCGCCATGTCGCGCGCGTCCGTCAGCACCTTCTCGTAGGCGCCGGCCTGACCGCCGACAATGTCGCGGATGGCGGCGTGCGAATATGTCGCGGAAGATGTTTGCACCCATCACGGCCTCGCCCCAGACGAGGCCGTGATGGGTAACGACGCGCTTGCACTCCAGGGCAGGGGTAGTCGAGACGATCATGGTTCTGTCCTCTGCTCTTCGCAGTAAGCGCGGTGAACGGCGCCCGGATTCTCAGGTTGACGAGGGCTTGACGGTCCAAGGTAGGAGTTCGTCGAGATCCCGTGCTTTTCCCGACGATTTCGGGGATATGGTACGCGACGGTGTAGAAACGCCAACGGTTGACTAACTGGACAATTATTCTATATATCTGCTGAAGAAAAGTTCAATTGAAACAGGGGTCATGCGTACAGTCGAAGCCATCAAGACGCTGGCTGAGTGGGATCGGCGCGGACGGATCGTGTTTACTCTCTCTGACTTTCGGAAGCTGTTTCCGCACCGGTCGGACAAGACGCTATCCGAGAGCCTGCGCCGGCTCGTGCATGGTGGCCTGCTGGAGCGGGCGGCGAACGGGATTTTCGTCAATCCGCTGTCGAGCCGCAGTCGCGCCGACCTTCTTGAGGAGGTGGCGTGCGCGATCCGCTGCGGCGAGTACAACTATCTCAGCCTCGAATGCGCACTGTCCGAATGGGGCGTCATCTCGCAGGTTCCCCAAGCCTATCTGACGGTCATGACCACCGGGCGGAAGGGAGTATTCGAGACGCCATACGGGACGATCGAGTTCACGCACACACAGCGAGGCGCAGCGAACATCGTGAACAACACGATCCGGCGGGACCGGCCATTGCGGCTTGCCACGGCGCCAGCAGCCCTGCGCGATCTCCGGCGTGCAGGACGTAATCTGCATCTCGTCGATCTCGATGAGATGCAAGAGTATCTCGCTGAAGGCAGAAAGACAGCATGAGCGCCGGACATGCTTTCCAGGAACTGGCCGAGATTGCGCTTCGCGACCCGGCGCTTGCCGGGATGCGCACCATCGTCGAGAAGGAATTGCTGCACTACGACTTGCTGCGCATCCTCGACCGCGGCGACTGGCTCAACGGGCTCGCGTTTCAGGGCGGGACAGCTCTCCGGCTCTGCTATGGTGCGCCGCGGCTGAGCGAGGACCTGGATTTCTCGGGGGGCCGGGAATTTACAGCCGAGCGGATGGACGGCGTGGCTGCATTTCTGAAGAAGGAGCTTGCCGACGTCGGCGTCGGGGTTGAAGTAAAGCCTCCGAAGAGCGTTGCCCCCCGCCGGGTTTCGCAAGGTGTCGGGGTGTCCACCTGGCGCATTGATGTCGAAACGGAACCCGGCCGGCGCGGCCTTCCGAAGCAGAAGATCAAGCTCGATATAGACAACGCACCGACCTACACGGGCGAGTGGCGGGAATTAGCTCAAAACTACGGCGTGTTGCGGGATCTTCGAATGCTCGTATATGTCCAGAGCCGGGAAGAGATCCTCGCAAACAAGCTTGTAGCGTTCCCGACATCGGTAGCGACACGGAATCGGCCGCGCTATCGGGACGTCTGGGACATGCGCTGGCTTGTGAGTAATGGAACGGTACTTCACACCGATCTGGTACGCGCCAAGATGGAAGACCATCGTGCCGATCGGGCCTGGATGGAGGCTGCGGCAGCCAAAGCCGTCGGCATTGTCCGGTCGGCCAAATTTACTGCGGAAATGCGGCGCTTCCTTCTGCCGGACACTGCGAAGTCCACGCTCGATGACGTGCGATACATGGATTTCCTGGCCCGTGAGACCGGCCGCCTGATCCGGAAGGCTGACAAATGTCTGACAGAGACCGATCCGCCCACTGAAGGAGAAAACACCGGAGAACCGCCTCGGTAGGGCGACGCAAGCGAGCCCGCCAAAGAGAACGACGATCAGAGCCTGTAGCGCGCCATTCTCGACCTCCAGCCGCGCGGCGCGAGCCCTTTCGTATTTCCCTCTCCACTCGACCCCGCTCGTCCGCGCGGTCCCGACCTTTCGTTCTGGTATCGCGCGCGCCGCGAGGCCGGCATCGAGGACGTCCGCCTTCATGACCTCCGGCATACCATGGCGAGCCATGCGGTGATGAACGGCGTGCCGGTGCCGGTCGTCTCCCGCCTGCTGGGCCACTCCAACGTGCGGATGACCATGCGCTATGCCCATCTCGGGGACCGCGATATCGAGGCGGTCGCCGAACGGGTCGGAACGGCCATGGCGCAGATCATGCTTGGGCCGATCCATTCAAGCTGAAGAGCAGTCCTAACTAAAGCAGCAGCAGGCGTTGCCGGACATGGCGAAGCGGGGCCTCAGGGAAGAGCGGGATGCGGTTCTGGTTGCCCATTTTGGCAGCGCGCGCGCAGCGGAGATTGCCGCCGAAACAGACCGCCGGGTGGCGGAACGCGGCGTCGCGCTGTGACCTTTTCTTGCGGATGGGTCTTCAGTTCTGTGCCGGTTGACAATGTCCGCTCCGTCGTGCTCTCTTTCCGACGAAGAATGGTTTGCGAAAGCTGCGCGCTAAGCTAGGGGCATCTTCGGAACATGGCGTTGACATTGCCGGGACTGTTCGGGCATATAATTAAGCGCCGAGCGCCGAGCGCCGAGCGCCGAGCGCCGAGCGCCGAGCGCCGAGCGCCGAGCGCCGAGCGCCGAGCGCC
>JAJDVH010000180.1 GCA_022826185.1 Alphaproteobacteria bacterium | reverse complement strand
CTGGAACGAGGCCGCGCCCTGCAACATCACGCTGTCCCGCCAGGCGCAGGCGGTGAAGGCCGGCGTCAAGGCCGCCGACGGCACGCCGCGCGAGTTCACCACGATCACCGTCACCGACGGCATCGCCATGGGCCACCAGGGCATGAAGGCCTCGCTGGTCTCGCGCGAGGTGATCGCGGACTCGGTCGAGCTCACCATGCGCGGCCACTGCTACGACGCGCTGGTCGGGCTGGCCGGCTGCGACAAGTCGCTGCCCGGCATGATGATGGCGCAGGTGCGCCTCAACGTGCCGTCCATCTTCCTCTATGGCGGCGCGATCCTGCCCGGCAATTTCCGCGGCCAGAACGTCACCATCCAGAATGTCTTCGAGGGCGTCGGCAAGCATGCCTCGGGCGAGTTCTCCGACTCGGACCTCAAGGAGCTGGAGGAATGCGCCTGCCCCTCGGGCGGGGCCTGCGGCGGCCAGTTCACGGCCAACACCATGGCGACCGTGGCCGAGGCCATCGGGCTTGCGCTCCCGCATTCCTGCTCTGCACCCGCCCCCTACCTTTCGCGCGACGCCTATTGCGAGGAGGCCGGCAGGCAGGTGATGAACCTGATCGAGCTGGGCCTGCGCCCGCGCGACATCGTCACCCGCAAGTCGCTGGAAAACGCCGCCCGCGTGGTCGCGGCCTCCGGCGGCTCGACCAATGCCGGCCTGCACCTGCCGGCCATCGCGCATGAGGCGGGCATCGATTTCGACCTGCTGGAGATCGCCGAGATCTTCCGCACCACGCCCTATATCTGCGACCTCCAGCCCGGCGGGCAGTATGTCGCCAAGGACATGTACGACGCCGGAGGCATCCCGATCCTGCTGAAGGAGCTGCTCGACAACGGCCTCCTGCACGGCGACTGCATCACGGTCACAGGCAAGACCATGGCCGAAAACCTCGAGGACATCGCCTTCCCGACCGACCAGAAGGTCGTCTATCCGGTGAAGACGCCGCTCAGCGAGACGGGCGGCGTGGTGGGCCTCCAGGGCAGCCTCGCCCCGGACGGCGCGATCGTGAAGGTAGCCGGCATGGACGTGCTGCGGTTCGAGGGCCCGGCGCGCTGCTTCGACCGCGAGGAAGAGGCCTTCGACGCCGTGATCGACGGGCGCGTCCAGGCGGGCGATGTCATCGTCATCCGCTACGAAGGCCCGAAGGGCGGGCCCGGCATGCGCGAGATGCTGGCCACCACCTCGGCGATCTACGGGCGCGGCCTCGGCGAGTCGGTGGCGCTGGTCACGGACGGGCGGTTTTCCGGCGCGACGCGCGGCTTCTGCATCGGCCATGTCGGGCCGGAGGCGGCCGAAGGCGGCCCCATCGGGCTGCTGCGCGACGGCGACACCATCCGCATCGACGCCGTGGCGGGCACGCTCGACGTGGACCTCAGCGAAGCCGAGATGGCGGAGCGTGCGAAGAGCCGCGTGTCTCCTGCGCCCGAATTCGGCTCCGGTTCGATCTGGAAATACGCCCAGACCGTCGGCTCCGCGCGCAAGGGCGCCGTCACCCATCCGGGCGGCAGCGGCGAAGTCTCGCAATACGCCGACATCTGACGGAACAGCGACGGACGGCGCAAAAAGGTGGCGGGCGCACAGTTCCCGTCGCCGGGGCGCGCGTTGCGCTTCCCGCGCGATTTCCGCAAACTGGCCCGGTCCTCGGAGGACGCGCACATGCTCGCCAGTCTGCGGAACGAGAAGCGCCCGCCCTATACGCGCGAGATATTCTGGGCGGACCTGAGGGCCAGCATCACGCTCGCGGCCTCCAATGTCCCGACCACGATGGCGCTGGGCGTCATTTCCGGCATGGGGGCGCTTGCGGGGCTCTGGTGCGGCGTGATCGTCGGGATCGTCGCAGCGCTGTTCGGCGGCACGCGCGCGATCGTAAGCGGCGCGAGCGCCGTGCTCGCAGTCATCACCGCAACCCTGCTCACGGACAGCGAGTTCACGCTGGCGGAGCTTGCCGTCATCATCGTCATGGCCGGGGCCATCCAGATCGCGCTCGGGATTGCCGGCGTCGGCCGGTTCGTCTCCTACATGCCGCATATCGTGCTGACGGGCTTCATGTCGGGCATCGGCGTGCTTCTCCTCGCGGCACAGGCGGAGAAGCTGATCGGGCTTGGCATGAGCGACGTCGCCGTCGCCGCCGTCTGCCTGGCGCTGTTGCTTGTCTGGCCGGCCCGCGCCGGCAAATTCCTGCCGGCGGCGTTCGCGGTCATCGCCGTCGGCTGGCTGCTGGCGCTGTTCCTGCCCGGCGTCGAGCGGCTGGGGCCCGTGCCGACGGGACTGCCGGTCCCCGTCCGGGAGTTGCCGACGCTCGATTTCCTGCCCAGGGCCGTCGGACCGGCGGTGCTGGTCGCGCTCATCAGCTCGATCTACACGCTGATGTGGGCGCTCATCGCCGACAGCTTCACGGGCGGGCAGCACAATCCCAACCGCGAGCTGTTCGGCGTCGGCCTCGGCAATCTCGCGGCGGGAGTCCTCGGCGTCATGCCCGGAGGGGCGACCATCGCCACCATGACCTCGCGCCGCTTCGGCGGGAAGACCGTCGTCGCGAGCCTTGTCTGCATGGTCATCGTGGCGGCGCTCATCCTCGGGCTCGGCCGGTATGTCTCGCCGCTTCCGCTGGCAGCGCTTTCGGCTATCGTCATGCTCGTCGGCTGGAAGATGATCGACTTCTCCTTCCTGCGGAAGGCGCCCCGGATGGACCCGCGGCACTCCACGGTCATGCTGCTCATCATGGGCATGACGATCTTCGTCGATCCGCTCTCCGCCGTCGTGTTCGGCGTCATCGCCGCGAATATCGTCAACGCCACGCAGCTGGAGTCGCTGGAGCTCGACAGCGTGGTCTCGACGCCGTTTCTCGACGCCACCTTCGATGCGGACTCGTCCGGCGACTACGAGGCGCGGATCGGGCTGCTGGCCTTCCGCGGTTCGTTCACGGCGGCCTCCTCGCGCAAGCTGATCCGGCTGATCGGCGACGATATCCGCGACCATGAGGTCGTGATCTTCGACCTGTCCAACGCCACCCATATCGACGACAGCGCCGCGAACCTGCTCGCCCTGCTGGCCGACCGCGCGAAGCAGACCGGCACGGAGATCGTCGTCTGCGGCGTGAGCGACCGCGTCCGCCGGACCCTTTACGCCTTCGACGTGCTCGACCGGATCCCCGGCGACCGGATCGTGGAGACCCGGGAGGAAGCGCGGAGCCTGGCCTGGTCGCTGCTGCAATAGGCCGCCCGCCGCCGCCCGGACCGCGTCAGCAGGTGTAGTTCAGCCCCAGCCGGCCGCCATCGACATAGATCGTCTCGCCGGTGATGTAGCTTGCCTTGTCCGAGGCGAGGAATGCGACGACATCGCCGATCTCCCGCGGCGAGCCCAGGCGCTTCAGCGGCGTGCGCGACATGGCCACCTGCATCGCCTCGGGGTTGGCGTTCACGCCCGCCATCATCTCCGTGTCGATGGAGCCGGGCCCGACGGCGTTGACCCTGATCCCGTGCGGCGCAAGCGCGAGCGCGGCCGCCTTCGTGATCTGCATGACGCCGCCCTTCGAGGCGCAGTAGGCCGGGATCGCCGGGATCGCGACCTGGGCGTTGATCGAGGACATGTTGACGACGGCGCCCCGTATTCCCTTCTCGACCATCGTCCTGGCCGCCCGCTGCGTGGCGGCGAAGACGCCGACCAGATTGACGCCGATCACCCGCTGGAAGTCGCCGAGGTCATAGGCGAGGAAGTCTCCCGGCAGCGCGGTGCCGGCATTGTTCACCAGCGTTGCCACCGGCCCGTAATCGTTCTCGATCCTGGCGAACAGCGCGGCGATGGCGGCGGGTCGCCCATGTCGCAGATCAGGCCCGCAGCCCCGTCTCCGAGCCGCCCGGCAGCCTCCCGCACACCGTCCTCCCTGATGTCCGCAAGGATCGGCCGGTGGCCGTCTTCGGCAAGCGCCTCCGCGCAGGCATAGCCGATTCCCTGCGCGCCGCCCGTCACCAGGGCGATGGGTCTCTCGGACATGGTTTTCCTTTCAGGTCTTGCAACAGCGGTTGCTATCGGCCCTGCGCCAGACCGGCCGGCAGCCGCGCCAGGCGCTTGGTCAGCAGCGTGAAGAAACCGTCGGCGTCGACGCGCTCCAGCACGCGGGCATTGGCGGGCCGGCCGCTGCGCCCGCGCACGTCGCAGACCGTGCGGCCGAAGCAGGGGCCTTCCGCGATGTCGATATCGACCCGCATCTCCCGGCCTTCGAAGAGGTCCGGCTGCAGGAGATATGCGATCACGCAGGGGTCGTGCAGCGGCGCGCCGTGATGGTAGGCGGCCATGTTCCTGGAGCCGTAGAGGTCGAGCATCCCGCAGACCGCGGCCGCCGGCGCCGTGCCGAGCGCGCGGATCGCTTCCAGCCTCGGCGGCGTCGCAATGGCCTGGTGGGTCACGTCGAGCCCGATCATGGTGAGCGGCGCACCGGCCTCGAACACCACATGGGCCGCATGCGGGTCGGCGAAGATGTTGAACTCCGCGGACGCCGTGACATTGCCGGTCCCGACGGCCCCGCCCATGGCGACGATCTCGCGCACATTGGCCAGGACCGCCGGGTTCTTGACGATGGCGAGCGCGACATTGGTAAGCGGCCCAAGCGTGGCGAGGGTGACGGGCTCCCGCGCCGAGGAAAGCGTTTCGACCAGGAAATCCACGGCGTGGACCGGTTCGGCCGGGCCGAGCGGCTCCGGCAGGCCGGCGCCGTCGATGCCCGTCGGCCCGTGGATGCGCTCGGCGGTCACGGGTTCGCGGACCAGGGGGCGCGGGCAGCCGGCATAGACCGGCACTTCGGGCCGGCCGCCAAGGTCCCGTATCCGGCGCGCATTGCTCTCGGTCAGCGCCAGCGGGACGTTGCCGGCGACGGCCGCGATGCCGAGCAGGTCGAACGCCTCCGGGGCGGCGAAGGCCAGCAGCAGGGCGACGGCGTCGTCCTGGCCGGGGTCGCAATCGACGATCAGCGGGCGCGGGCTCATAACAGACTTCAATCATACCCGCCGGCGATGCGTGTGGAAGGACCTTCGGCGTCGAAACCGGCCGCGCAGGGTGTCCGGGCATGTCATGGGATGTCATGTTTTGTCATGTTCCGGGTTCGTGCTTCAGCCGTTTCCGCCGATTCGAGGGGGCGCGCGCCAGGATGCTTGCGCTTCCCTGCCGCCTTCGATCGCCGCCGCTCCCCGAGCCGGGGCGACGGTTGGGGGATGTGGACTCCTGCGAAAGTGTCATGAAATGTCATGCGATGTCATGGAGGCGCGCCCCGGCCTCTTCCGTATCGCGCTCCCCGCATTGTCTCTGCCGTCTGCGCCATGCCCTGAATTCGGGCGCGTCCGGAGGCGTTCCGTCGCGCTCCCCTCCCGCTTGGCGGCTACCGGATTCACACATATCCGGCTGTCGGCCTGGCGTTGCATACCCCCCAACCGTCGCCCCGGACCCCGATCCGGGGCCCAGCCCTGAACGGCGCGGCAGCCTCGACGGTCGATCCCGTTCTGCGCCAGCTGCGGCTGCGGTGCGAGCCATAGCTGGCCCCCGCCTTCGCGGGGGTGACGGAAGGGGCTGCGGGGGTGACGGAAGGGGCTGCGGGGGCGATTGTTGCGCACCACCGTCACCCCGGCCCCCGAGCCGGGGTCCAGCCCTGAACGGCGCGGCAGCCTCGACGGTCGATCCTGTTCTGAGCCGGCTGCGGCAGCATCGGGAGTCAGAGATGGCCCCCCGCCTTCGCGGGGGTGACGGTGGTGGTGCGGGGGGCGGTTCCTCATCGGTACAGACCTTTGCTGGCTTCGGGTGACGGCCTCCGGCTTGCGGCCGGTTTCGCCGCCAAGGCGGGGGAGTCGGTTGCGGTCATGCGTGCCTCCTTCGGGGCAAAGGGCGGGACAGGGGTGTCCCTGTTTTGCGCGCGTTTCGCGTGCGGGCGCGGGCGGGTGTCAGCGCCGGCGCGGTTCGCGCACCTGATTGCGCGCGCGAGACGCAGGACGCACCTCTCGCGCTTGCTCTCGCCGGGGGCTTTTTCGGCCCCCAGCCGGTCGCTTTCTGCAGAAACGCCGAAAGGCGGCCCCGGAAGCCGCCTCTCTCTACTTTCAT
>JAJDVH010000210.1 GCA_022826185.1 Alphaproteobacteria bacterium | reverse complement strand
CATAAGGTGGACCCGCAATGACGGGGCGCGGGAACTGGCGAACGGAGAGCGGGCGGCGGTGGAGGCGGTTACCCCGACCCGGGTGCGGTTCCTTCTCGACGACGGGCGCAAACTCTCCCTCCGGCATGACGATCCCCAGCTCCGTCATCTCGACCATGCCTGGAGCACGACCGTGCATGGCGCGCAGGGCAGCACGGCGGACCATGTCATTGCGGTGCTGGATTCGGGCCACGGGGCGCTCACCGACCAGGCGACCTTCTATGTCGAGATCAGCCGGGCGCGGGACAGCGCGGTTGTGCTGACCGACAATCGCGAGGAGCTGGTCGAGGCGCTGGAGGCGCATACCGGCGAGCGGGCGACGGCGCTGGAGGCGGTGGGCGAGGAGATCGGCCCCGACCTCGACGCCGTCCGGATCCCCGGCAAGCTGCCGGCCTGGTCGCCGCGCGAGGAGTGGACGCGGCTGGAGGAGACGGCCCGCACCGAAGGCGCGATCCTCTTCCGCGTCGAGGGCTATGACGGCCTTGTCGCCCGCACGCGGCGGCTGGCGGCGCATTATCCGGTCCTGCCGGCGCCGGTCGGGGAGGTGGTGGAGGGGCTGCTCGCCTATGACCGCCTCTGCCGCGAGGGCGATGGCGGCGCGGCGGAGTTCCTGCGCCTGCTGGAAACGCACGCCGGGGCGAGGGAGGCGCTGGAGGGCGAGGCAGAGACCGGTGACCGCCCGGTTGCGGCCCTTGACGGCTATCCCGCATGGCGGGCGATGTCGGAACGCCTCGCGGCGAACGGCAGGGCGCTGATCGACGATACCGGCGCGCGCGCAGGCGAGGCGGGGCCGCAGATCGAAGCGCATCTCGAACGTCTGGAGGCGGTGGCGGCGCTCGACGAGGCCGTGCTGCGGTTCGAGGCCCTCTACGGGGAGGCCGGCGAACGGGCGGAAGCCGCCGGCGCGGTCCCGCTCCATGCGGAGGGCGAGTTGCTGGAGCTGGCGCGCGCGCTCGCGCCGCAAGAGTTCGCGCCGCAGCGCCTCCGGGAGGCCGTGGCGCAGGTCCTTGCCGGGGCCGAAGCGTTCGAGACGCGCCGGGCGGAGATCGCCGCGCTTCGCGAGGAGACGGCCGGGCTTGTCGAGGAGCACGGGCGCCTGGAGGCAGGCGCCGGCACGAAGCCGCCGACCGTGCTGGCGGCATGGCGGGCATGGGCCGGGCGCGTCGAGGCGGCGGGCGGGCGCTGGCGGACCCTGCAGGACGATCCCGCGCTGCGGGGACCGCATCCCGACCGGCTCGGGGACGAGGCTGTCGAAATCGCGGCCGCCCTCGACCGGCTCGGGGAGCTGCGCGCACGCGACGAGGCCTGGGCGGCGCTGGCGGCCGCGCGCCTCCGGATCCGCAGCCTGGCTCTTGGCCGGCCGCCGTCGCATCGGCCCCGTCCGCCCTTCTATCTGAGGGATTGGCCGGATTTCGCCGCGCAGGCGGAGGCATTCGCCGAACGCGCGGACCTGCCGGAGGCGGCGGCCGCGCTGGCGGGGCGCATACTGGATTACGACCGCGACTGCCGCGAGGCGCGCGCCGCCATCCGGGACCTGCTTGCAGGTATCGAAGAGCACGGGCGGCAATGGGAAAGCCTGGAGCAGAGGGCGGCGCGCAGGCGGGAGGCGGAGGACCCCGATTTCTCCATGGCGGACCTGCCGGAATACGGGCCGCTCTCCGGGCGCGCCGCCGGCTTGCGGGAGGCCGGGCGGGCGGTCCTGGAGGACGGGAAGCGCTACGGCCCGCATCTCGACCGGATGCCGCGCTCGCGGCGCGGCGTCGAGGACGGCATGAAGCTTCTGGAAAAGCACGGACCGTTCGACCGCTTCGCCCGGGTAAGGGACAGGCTCGCCGAAACCCGCGCCGCGGCCGAAGCGCGGGACGTGCTGGCGTTCCACGATGCCGGTTACGGCGCGGCCATCGGCGAGGCGGAGGAGCTGGAGAAGGAGCCGGATCTGGAGGAAGCGGCCCGGCGCCGGCTGCTGGCCGCGCTCGACGAGCATGCCGACCGCGCCGCCGAATGGACAAGGGTCGCCGCGCTGCTCGCGGATATCCGCGCGCTGGACCGGCGGGGCCGGGGGCTGGAGCGCGACGCCCGGCGCGAGGGCGTTCCCGTGTCCTTGCTGCCGGGCGCCTCCGGCTGGCGCGAGGACAACCGGGTCTTGGCGGAGGAGGCCCGCGCCGCGCTCGACGACAGCGAACTGCATGAGCGCGGCCACTGGCGAAGCCGCCCGGAGACCCGCGCCGCTGTCGGCGCGGCCGAGGCGCGGGCGCTCGAACGCTCCCGGGCCCCGGAAGAGGATTACCGGCGCATCCGGGAGATGACGCGCGCCGAGATGGCCCGCCTGGCCGATCCGGACGCCGACTGCGCGTTCCGCAGTCGCTGGTGGAACGAAAGGCCGCTGGCGGTGGGCGACCGGCTGCGCTTCCGGCGCCGGGCCGGGGGGCCGGAGAACGAGGCGGTCGTCGTCATGTCCGGCTGGAGCGGGGGCCTGCATCCGAAGGACAGCCTGACGCTCCGCTGGCTCGGTTCGCCGCCCGGCCATGAAGTCGCGGGAAAGGAGGAGGCGATCCCCCTGGAAGAGTTGTCGGGCCGCGGCGTGCTGGTCGCGGACTGGAGCGATGAGCGGCTGAGGGGAATGGAGGTCGACCGGCAGCGTGCGCAGGCCGCGGACGGCTTCCCGCTCGACGCCAGGCGGGACCTGGTCACGGGCGACATCCTCCGCTGGGCGGAGCTCATCCGGGGCGGGCGGTTCGGCATGGAGGAGCGGCGCAATGACATCCTGCCGGAAGTGGTGCAGTTCGAGGGAAGGCTGCTCGCCAGGGCGGCGGCGGAGACGGTCATGGAGGACCGGTGCCGGGTCG
>JAJDVH010000062.1 GCA_022826185.1 Alphaproteobacteria bacterium | reverse complement strand
CATAAGGTGGACCCGCAATGACGGGGCGCGGGAACTGGCGAACGGAGAGCGGGCGGCGGTGGAGGCGGTTACCCCGACCCGGGTGCGGTTCCTTCTCGACGACGGGCGCAAACTCTCCCTCCGGCATGACGATCCCCAGCTTCGGCATCTGGACCATGCCTGGAGCACGACCGCGCATGGCGCGCAGGGCAGCACGGCGGACCATGTCATTGCAGTGCTGGATTCCGGCCACGGGGCGCTGACGGACCAGGCGACCTTCTATGTCGAGATCAGCCGGGCGCGCGACAGCGCGGTCGTGCTGACCGACAATCGCGAGGAGCTGGTCGAGGCGCTGGAGGCGCATACGGGCGAGCGGGCGACGGCGCTTGAGGCGGTGGGCGAGGAGATCGGCCCGGACCTCGACGACGTCCGGATCCCCGGCAAGCTGCCGGCCTGGACGCCGCGCGAGGAGTGGACGGAACTGGAGGAGACGGCCCGCAGGGAGGGGACGATCCTCTTCCGCGTCGAGGGCTATGACGGCCTTGTCGACCGCACGCGGCGGCTGGCGGCGCATTATCCGGTCTTGCCGGCGCCGATCGGGGAGGTGGTGGAAGGGCTGCTTGCCTATGACCGCCTCTGCCGCGAGGGCGATGGCGGCGCGGCGGAGTTCCTGCGCCTGCTTGACGCCCATGCCGATCGCCGGCGGGCGCTGGAGCGCGAGGCCGAAGCCGGTGACCGCCCGGTTGCGGCCCTT
This sequence comes from Alphaproteobacteria bacterium, assembly GCA_022826185.1. Taxonomy (GTDB): domain Bacteria; phylum Pseudomonadota; class Alphaproteobacteria; order Bin95; family Bin95; genus Bin95. The sequence continues at coordinate 2,629 of JAJDVH010000062.1, read as the reverse complement.
GACGGCTATCCCGCATGGCGGGCGATGTCGGAATGCCTCGCGGCGAACGGCAGGGCGCTGATCGACGATACCGGCGCCCGCGCAGGCGAGGCGGGGCCGCAGATCGAAGCGCATCTCGAACGCCTGGAGGCGGTGGCGGCGCTCGACGAGGCCGTGCTGCGGTTCGAGGCCCTTTACGGGGAGGCCGGCGAACGGGCGGAGGCCGCCGGCGCGGTCCCGCTCCATGCGGAGGGCGAGCTGCTGGAGCTGGCGCGCACGCTCGCCCCGCAGGAGTTCGCGCCGCAGCGCATCCGGGAGGCCGTGGCACAGGTGCTTGCCGGGGCCGAAGCGTTCGAGACGCGCCGGGCGGAGATCGCCGCGCTTGGCGAAGAGACGGCCGGGCTTGTCGAGGAGCACGGGCGCCTGGAGGCAGGCGCCGGCACGGAGCCGCCGACCGTGCTGGCGGCATGGCGGGCATGGGCCGGGCGCGTCGAGGCGGCGACCGGGCGCTGGCAGGCCCTGCAGGACGATCCCGCGCTCCGGGGGCCGCATCCCGGCCGGCTCGGGGACGAGGCTGCCGAAATCACTGTCGCCCTCGACCGGCTTGGGGGCCTGCGCGCCCGCGACGAGGCCTGGGCGGCGCTGGCGGCCGCGCGCCTCCGGGTCCGCAGCCTGGCCCTTGGCCGGCCGCCGTCGCTTCGGCCCCGTCCGCCCTTCTATCTGGGGGAATGGCCGGATTTCGCGGCGCAGGCGGCGGCGTTCGCCGAACGCGCGGACCTGCCGGAGGCGGCGGCCGCGCTGGCGGGGCGCATACTGGATTACGACCGCGACTGCCGCGAGGCGCGCGGCGCCATCCGGGACTTGCTTGCAGGTATCGAAGAGCATGGGCGGCAATGGAATGGCCTGGAGCGGATGGCGGCGCGCAAGCGGGAGGCGGAGGACCCCGATTTCTCCATGGCGGACCTGCCGGAATACGGGCCGCTCTCCGGGCGCGCCGCCGGATTGCGGGAGGTAGGGCGGGCGATCCTGGAGGACGGGAAGCGCTACGGCCCGCATCTCGACCGGATGCCGCGCTCGCGGCGCGGCGTCGAGGGCGGCATGAAGCTTCTGGAGAGGCACGGACCGTTCGACCGTTTCGCCCGGGTGAGGGACAGGCTCGCTGAAAGCCGCGCCGCGGCCGAAGCGCGGGGCGTTCTGCCGTTCCACGATGCCGGCTACGGCGCGGCCATCGGCGAGGCGGAGGAGCTGGAGAAGGAGCCCGAGCTGGAGGAAGCGGCCCGGCGCCGGCTGCTGGCTGCGCTCGACGAACATGCCGACCGCGCCGCCGAATGGGCGAGGGCCGCCGGGTTGCTGGCAGATATGCGCGCGCTGGACCGGCGGGGCCGGGGGCTGGATCGCGACGCCCGGCGCGACGGCGTTCCCGTCTCGCTGCTGGCGGGCGCCTCCGGCTGGCGCGAGGACAACCGGGTCTTCGCCGAGGAGGCCCGCGCCGCGCTCGACGACGGCGAACTGCATGAGCGCGGCCACTGGCGAAGCCGCCCGGAGACCCGCGCCGCTGTCGACGCGGCCGAGGCGCGGGCGCTCGAACGCTCCCGGGCCCCGGAAGAGGATTACCGGCGCATCCGGGAGATGACGCGCGCCGAGATGGTCCGCCTGGCCGATCCGGACGCCGACTGCGCGTTCCGCAGTCGCTGGTGGAACGAAAGGCCGCTGGCGGTGGGCGACCGGCTGCGCTTCCGGCGCCGGGCCGAGGGGCCGGAGAACGAGGCGGTCGTCGTCATGTCCGGCTGGAGCGGGGGCCTGCATCCGAAGGACAGCCTGACGCTTCGCTGGCTCGGTTCGCCGCCCGGCCATGAAGTCGCGGGAAAGGAGGAGACGATCCCCCTGGAAGAGCTGTCGGGCCGCGGCGTGCTGGTCGCGGACTGGAGCGATGAGCGGCTGAGGGGAATGGAGGTCGACCGGCAGCGTGCGCAGGCCGTGGACGGCTTCCCGCTCGACGCCCGGCGGGACCTGGTCACGGGCGACATCGTCCGCTGGGCGGAGCTCATCCGGGGCGGGCGGTTCGGCATGGAGGAGCGGCAGGGCGACATCCTGCCGGAGGTGGTGCAGTTCGAGGGAAGGCTGCTCGCCAGGGCGGCGGCGGAGACGGTCATCGAGGACCGGTGCCGGGTCGAGGTTCTGTGGCGCTCGGACGGCGGGCCGCTCGGGGCGCGGAGCCTCGCGCTCGGCCGGCTCACCGGGCGGGGCTGCTGGCGCACTCTTGCCGGGGACGAGGAGGCGCGCCGGGACCGGGCAAGGGTCGAGGCAAGGCAACTCGTTCGGCAAAGGAAACGCCTGCTCGAACTCAAGCAGGAACTCAAGCGCACGCGCTACGAGACGATACGTCCCTAGCGGCGCGGAGGGCGATCATGGTTCTGGACCTTGTCAGGCATGCGGGTGCGGCTTTCGAGTGGAAGCGCATGCTGGAACCGGAAGAGGAGGCGGTGCTCCGGGCGGTGAAGGGCCGCGAGGCCGGGCCGGAAGCCCGCGCCCTCTATCTGCGCACGGTCGGCGCCGCGCGCGCCCGCGATCTCTGGTTCCTCTGCGACTGCCGCCATGAGGAAGGCGGCAGGCGGCCCGTCATCGTGCCGCGCAAGGACGGGCCGCAGCG